>NZ_NALQ01000004.1:0-178872 GCF_008680225.1 Prevotella sp. LMAG:51
GTAGTTGATTTGATAGGCTTTGGTTGCACTATAAGCAGGAGCCATTGGCTCACCTCGTAGCCATCCTATTGATGTGATTGCTACGAGGTGACCAAAACCTTGCTGTTCGAAGATGTGGTAAAGCGTATCAATGACAAACGTCCATCCTTTAACGTTAGTATCAATCGCAGGACATTCCAAAGCATAGTCAAGTGAAGGATTGAGGTCACCCGTACCAGAGCATACGATGGCGAGGTCAATGTGTTTCAGCTTTGCACAAAGTGTGTGGATAGCCTGCTCGATTTCTTCTTGTTTAGTGATGTCAGCCGTAGAAGTGAAAGTGTTGTCGGGGTGTTGCTTGTACTGTTCATCCAGCAAATTTGCACGTCGACCAACAATGCCGATGCAGTTACCATCAACAGCGTACTTTTCAAAAAGTGCCCTTCCTATGCCTGAAGTTGCTCCAATGATAATGATATTCATTGCGTTAAATTCCGATTTGACTTATTTCTCTTTTGTAAAGCGAGCTATTTCCTCGCTTGAATTAGTTTGATACCAAATCATTTCAGAACCAGTCAGTTTGTGAATATCAACTTCAAGGTAGATTTTGGATTCTCCATTGTAAGTTCTTCCTGTGAATATATTCATGTGCCCAGTTTCTCCAACCCTATAATTAAGGTCTATTGTTGTCCAACCTTCATCGGCCCATGCAGAAACTAGCTGCTCGATGCGACCAGAATACCAGTTCTCGGGATAGAAAGTATATATTACCGTCTCTCCGTCCATGAGACCACTTCGTATAGCTTTTCTCCATTTACCTTCAAGTTTGCTTGCATCAAACTTATAGTCATCATCGCTGCTGCAAGAGGCGAGGGAGAAAGCAGCAAGCATCATAAAGGCGATTCTCCAAATCTTCTTTGTTTTCATTTGTTTCGTTACTATATCTTGATTTGCATTTTAATGATAATATTTCTTGGTCGTATCTTGAAGGAATACAAAGATTCTGAGAGGGTGCCGAAGGTGGTGTAGCAATAGTCTGTCTCGTTAAGGAGATTGGTGGCGGCAAGAGAGATGTCAATGCGTTTGGAAAGGAGCCAGCGGACAGAGGCATCGAGGAAAATGATGCTGGCGGTCTGGTCGGTGGAAAAGCGCGTGTAGTAATGCTCTGCGCCGAAAGCAATATGCCATTGGTCAGTAGGCAGGAGTGTAACGGAGAGGTTCTGGCGCAGTGCACTGTGGATGGCCTTTACTGCATCGACCTTGTATTGGTTGTTAGTGTAAGTCAGTCGATAGTCAGAGGAGAGCCAGCGCGTGAATTTGCCAGAGAATTTGGGCGCAAGGGTGATGAAGGTGGAGGTGTAAGGCTGTTCCACATTCTGCCGCATCATCCTGGCGCTGGAGTGCCCAAAAGACGCATCGATGCCTACGGTGATTTTGGCTGACCAAAGACCTTTGCTGATGCCGCCATTGAGTTGGGTAATGGAGAAATTGTTCCCACAAGTGACAAAAGCAGTAAGAACATGATCGCTGGTGAACAGTTGGTTTTGCATCAGGGGCTGATAGTCCTGTTCATATTTGATAGAAAGATTGCCAAAGAGCGAGGTGATGGGGTTTCGATAACGCAGTCTGACGGAAGCCGAACGTTGCTGCATGCTTTCTGCGGATGGTGTCTGAAAGGTTAGGTTTCGGAAGTCAGACATAATGACGGTTTGCGTATAACTGCTTGGCGCGACTGGCTGGAGACTGTAATTGAGATAAGCAGAGAGCTCGGTCTTGGCCGTGAGTTGGTGGCGAACATAGACCATTGGCGAAATGGACATAAAGTGTTTTTCCGTAGAGGTATCGGCCAGTAGGTCTGCCACATGATAATAATAGTAGCTAATGGGCAGTGAGAACGTAAGCCACCAGCGATGGTGCTGATAACGGGCTTCGGGCGAGGCGTAAGTTTTGAGGACGGTGAAGTTTCGATGGCCATCTAAAGGATAGTCGGGCAGCATGAGACCACTGAGTCTGCTCTGGAAATGGTGCAGATTGAGGTCGATGCCGCCACGGGCGTAGAACGACCAACGACGGAGTAGCCAGCCATAACGGGCTTCAGTAACAGAGCGGAAGTCGTCAGTAGTGAGGTCTTGCAGAATGTTATCGGCAGTAAGCGAATGGGGTCGATGGGCATAGCGGTTGTGCGACGAGATGGTCAGTAGGTGGCTGTCGATTCGGCGAACCAGTTGTAAATCGTTGGTGATGTCAAAGGATGGGAGGTCGGACTGTTGCTGTAGTGTTTGCGTACCGCTGACGGCAGACGTAGCATGATTCCACAGGGCATCCACGCTCAGATTGTCTTTCAGATAGTTATTGTGCCGATTCAGTTGCAGTGACCATTCGCCGTTTAGCAGGTGTTCGTGGCTACGCATAGTGTTCTGCTCTAAGAACGAGGGTATATTCTTGTCGAAATAACGAGTAGTGCAGGAATTGGTGAAGTCCAAACGGTCAGCTTGATAGGTAGCATTCAGCTTGACATCAAGACCATCGGCTACATGACGGGAATTGCTCGACTGTGCCAGAAATGAAAGATTGTCACGGGTGCGCAGTTCGTCAAGCGGCGCAGAGGTGGTGCCGATGGCGATATAGTCAGGCCACGGATTGTCATTATAGCCACTGCCCGGGAGTGTGTTGTCAGTATGCCGCTGACTCTGACTGTTGGGATTCCATCCCGTATCGTTCAGTCGCAACGTTTCCATGTTCTGCCATTTCCTGGCAATGCGCATGGCAAACACGGATGCATCGTAGAGCAGAGGTTTAGCACCCATGCCGCCATTCAGGATGCCAATCCAGCGGGCGCGGGCGGCTTCTTTCAGTTTGATGTTCAGTCCGGCTTGCTGTGAGAACTCCAGTCCTTCAAGCACCTTCACGGGCTGGTGGTTCTCCATAATCTCTACGCTGGCTACGTCGTCAGGAGAAATGTTATTGGTGGCCACGCCGTAGCGGTCGTTCACAAAGTCAGAACCGTCGATATAGAACTTGTTGATAGGCTCGCCGTTGTACTTGATAGCTCCGTCCTCTGCCACCTCCACGCCTGGCAAGCGACGTAGCACGTCGGCTATGTTGCGGTCTTGTTTTTGCGCCCACTTGCTCATGGAATAGACCAGTGTGTCGCTTCTTTGGATAATGTCGGGAGCCTTGATGATAACGTCTTTCAGTTGTGTGGCCTCCGGCTTCATCTTGATGTGCATAGGGCTTTCAGAAACATCTACGACGATACTACGATAGCCCATAGACTGCACACGGATTTGTCGTGCCTCACCCTTTAAGGAGAAACGCCCATCATTGGTGGTAAAAGTGTAGCTTTTCCCATCGACGGCCTGCACGATGGCACCAGCCACAGGCTCGCCACTTTCCTCGTCGGTCACAGAGCCAACAAGTGCCTTCACCTGTCCGTAGCAGAGGGGCAGGTGAAGGTACACGTACAACAATAGGATGGCGAGTCGTTTCATAAGATATTACTTCCAGTCGCGTTCGATGTAGTCGTATTGCAAGGTTCGTGGTTGAGTGATGTCAGTGCGAGGCTGGCCGTCGGCACCCTTCACTTGCACGTTGACACCATTTACGTTCATCATATATGCGAAGGGATCGGTGTCAAACCTTAACTTGGTGGCATAGAATTTTGGGCGAGTAGTTTTGTTGAACGGCACTTCGGGTATGGTGATGGCTCGGTCGGCCTTGGAGTTTATGCCCACACAGGTAAACTCATACTGATGCCCCTCGTCATAGACTTGCATGATGAACCCCGGCAGGCCACCAAACTTCCACGGTCCATCGGCAACGGGAACTGAGTCAGTATAAAATGCCGTCCACCGTCGACCACGGAAGTCACACACGGCACTCTTGCATTCATAGCCCAATATCTCACACGTCTCGTCGGTCAGCGTCCATTCCTGCGTGGGAATGTCCTCTTCGTATAAGAACCAGTCCGTGGAAACCTTGTCGATGACGGTGAAGCGCCCCTGCGGATAGTTCTTGAAGATGCTAAACGTCTCGCCGCCTATGTAACTGTCTGGGTTAGCCCGGATTTGTTCAGCTGTTGAGACGCGAATAAGTGAATCAATCTGCATGGCTCGGAAACTCGTGAACTTCGACATACCATAAGTCACTTGCAGTGTCATTCGGTCAGTCTCTGTCTGACTCACATCGGTTGTGTCAGTCAAGTACTTGTAGTCATACATAAACTCCATCACTGCCTTGCCGATTTCTTTCTGCTCAACGGGTGTAGCAGTGTTAATTCCTGAGGCTTTGCCTGCCTTGATTACATACACTTCCTTCCTGTGCTCTACTTCTTGTGCCATCATTGTGCTGACAAGGGCAAAGGCGAGGGCGATAAATAATACTCTTTTCTTCATTTTATTTACGTTTTGATGTGAAATCGGGTGCAAAGATAGGGCTATTATACCCCGTAAAAGAAAATAATTATTACTGAATTATTACTGTTTGGCATTTTTCGGATTCTTTCGGGCGCGGGTTCATAATAAATATGTACTTTTGCAGCATGGAAAGTAGATTTAAGCTCATATATGGCCTGACCATCTGTGCTATCGTAGCCTACAGCATCGTGCAGGGCTACTGGCTTTACAGCCGTTACCAATTGTCGCTTGAAGAATACAAAAGTGAACTGTACAGTATGATTATTGCCTGTGCTGAAGAAGAATTAGCAATCAGGAAATCATTGCCACATTCTCCAAGGTTCTACGCTAACCGTTTTAGGAAAACATACGAAATAAAGGGGGACGATGCTGTTGAGACATGGAGGTATGAAGTCTTTGCACTTGATACGCTACATTATATTCCCAAAGAATCAGATGCCAATGCATATCTATTGGATTATATAGCCAACCTCCATGATAGCGTTCCTACGGAACTGCCCAAAGGCTTGGAATACTTTGTTTTTACTTGTGACAGCAAGGACAACAAAGAAATGGGAACAAGCCAATTGATTGAAGCACTCAACCGATTCACCGTTGACCATCAACATCCATTCCAAAAGGAAAGGCTCGACAGCATCCTGAAGTCACGAGATATAGCTGCTCAAAGCATTATAACCACGAAAGCCGACACGATGATCTGGCAACCGTCCATGCAAACAAAGGGTTCCATTTGGCAACCCGTAATGCAAGTGTCTTATCCTTACGACATCTTCGAGGGACAAGAGGTAGTGGTGACAACAGCCATCAGTATTTCACCCGTCATCCGCAAGATGGCTTATACGTTGCTGATAACCATATTACTCTCGTTCTTCCTTATCTTCTGTCTGGTTTATCAGATACTGACCATCCGCAAGCAACGGCACATCGAGGCCATTAGGCAGGAATTCCTACACACGATGATTCATGAACTGAAACGGCCTATTTCGACACTGAAGATGTGTGTGTCGTTCATGGGCAATGAAAGGATGATGCAGGACGCAGAGAGCAAGCAACGCATACTATCCAGTTCGCATCATGAACTGGATAACCTGACTTCGTATTTCTCGAAACTGAGGGATATCACACTGAGCGACACGACTGAAATACCATTAGTGAAGTCCGACTTCTCTCTGCGTGAGCTGATAGAGGAATGTCGGGACAAGCAGAACATTCCTGCGGGCAAGGATGTGAAGATGGAAATCGTAGGTGATAGTAATTTGAAGATAAGAGCTGACCGTATGCATCTGGCTAATATCGTCTGCAACCTGCTGGAGAATGCCGTCAAATACTCCGTAGAAGCGGTGACCATCAGGATTGACTATAGGATGTGTGAAGACGGAATGTTACAAATCACGGTGGCAGACAATGGCTTCGGTATCGTAAAAGCAGATCAGCGATATGTGTTCGACAAGTTCTACCGCAGCGAAACGGTTAAGGACAAGTCCATTCCTGGCATCGGACTTGGACTGAGTTATGTGAAGTTGCTGGTAGAAGCACATGGAGGTACGATTACGTTTGAGAGCACTGAGGGCCAGGGTACAACATTCACCATTATAATACCACAGACGGATGGAAAAGATTAGGATTCTGCTCGTTGACGATGACCGCCAGAACTCCGAGTTCCTGCGGAAGTTCTTAGAGGTGGAGGGCTACGAAGTAAGTTACGCCGAGAATGGGGGCAAAGGTTGGGAGACGTTTTCTGCCATCCGACCCGATTTGGTGTTACTCGACGTTAATATGCCAGTGATGAATGGCTTTGAGTTGGCACAGCTTATTCGCGAGCAAGACCGCGACGTGCTGATCTTCTTCCTTACCGACCGGACGGAAAAGGCCGACCGCCTAAAAGGGTTCGACCTGAAAGGTAATGACTACATACCCAAGCCGTTCTATCCCGAAGAACTCATCGCAAAGATTAAAGAACGATTCGAACACCGCCAACCCACACTTCCATCACGTATCACCATCGGCCAGACTATCTTTGACAGCAATCTCTCAACGATTGAATATGCCGGAACGGTGCAGCATCTCTCTGCCCGCCAATCGGAGATTTTTACCATCTTAGCCCAGCATATCGGCCAGACCGTAGAGCGTTCATATCTGTTGGAACATGTTTGGGGGAACGACAGTTATGCCAACTCCCTCGCCCTCAACGTTCAGATAACCTATATCCGCAAGATGCTCGACCCTGACACTTCCATCTCCATCGTTTCACTAAAGAAACGTGGGTATAGGTTGGAGGTGATAGAAGTATGAAGTCAAGAGTCAAGGGGCTTTCTTCATATCTGCTGTGATGATTATCATTAGTTTTTTGTGAAAAGTTGATAGATCAAACGGATATCTCGCCATGAAATCATCAAATGACATATTTGATTCTATGGCAACTTCTCTACTGATAGGAGGTAAACTATACAATTTGTAGAATAGCTCAAAATAGTGTTCAAAACCATATTTACAAAATAGGTTCTTGTACTTTATCAAGGTAATGAAGGACATCACAATTAATGGACGGTTCGTATTTGGTGTGTTACTTTCACCTAAATTTACCAATGACTCCTGATACCATTTGTTTGCTATTCTTGTAAAACCTCTATGAACATATTTATAGTCAGAAAGGATCAATACTGGATATATTTTCTTATCACTTTTGGTATTGTGATATTTAAATTTATCTTGTCTGATATCAGATAAATGACCAGTCAGTTGGGTTATACCAATCCTACCGTCTTTATCTTCTGAGAAATAGGTTTTGATACCATCCTCATATCGCCATCTTTTCTTATAAAGTTTATTACTATATATGTCAATGAGCGTATCGAAGTCATGTTTTTCAGTTTCATCACCTCCAATTCTTACATCTTTACACTCGAAAATTATATAGGAGTTCATACTTTCAAGCAGATAATCAGGCGGTCCCAGTTCTCCAGACTTATGTTTGTAATTCTTACGAAGAAACTCTTCTGACATCAATTTGTACATTTGGGGGGATATCGAGTTTTCAAGAAGTCTGTCAAACATTACTTTTTCAGAGAAATTATCTGTAAACAGACTTGGCACTCTTTTTTGCATGTTTTCGCTAATTGGCAACTCTTTGAATTCAAAATATAATGAATTGTAAAGACGATCAACCATGAACTCCCAACTAAATAAATAATAGTCACCATTCGGCATTTTTATCAAAGGACGCTCTCTAAATGCTTTATAATCTGTATTACCACTTCTGTCCATCGGTCCAGCAGAATAGAACTGAATATTGTCAGAGTAACTTCTTGATATTGATTCTAGGATGCCGAAGCTAATTAAAGAATCCGAATCATTTCTCAAATCTGCAGGAATCCAGCCAGCCTTATAATTTAACATAGATATTAATCCAAAAATAGAACGAATATACTCATTCCATGATTTTACACCATGTTTCCTCAAGAAAGCTTCATAGATGAGATGATACTTGGTTACACTTTCGAGATATTGAAAGAACTCAACTGCCATATACAATTGCATGATACTCCGATCTTTCCTGAAATATTCATCTTGCCCATGCATGTTGTTGTTTAATACTGAGAGAAGAAAGAGCATATTTTCAATTATCATATCTTTTTCATTGATATGGTAATCGGTTGCCTTTTCGTTCATTAGAAGAATAAGTTTAAAAAGAAATAGTTCTGCCTCTTCGTTTGATATTTCATCTGCCTTGATTTTATTAAAAGGGAATGCAAACGCATATCTTAACAGTTGAATAGGAGTTTCTGCTGTTGCCCAAAATATTTGTACGCTATGGGGATTTTTTTTGAAATATTTATTCAATAATCCCTTAACAATCTGACGGTTGTTTAAACTGGAAGTCGCAAAGAAACGATTCAACTTTTCTAATTCTGCATTACCATACAAATTATTTATTGTACCAGCAATCTTTATTGCCATTTCTCTTGGAATGTAGGCTAAAAGCTCATTGAACGTTGGTTTGTGTTCTGATCCAAATAGCACATTATATTCTAAAATCTGAACAAGATGGGAATAATGTTTGTGTTTATTTGCTTTACTTTGGGCAGAATAATGTACTTTTCTATGTGAAGAAGACCGACCACGATGTCTTCTTCTCCTTGTTTTATAGACTTTTCTAGTCACATAACGTTGGTGCCTAATTTGCTTATATTTTTTTCTCTTTCTTCTAGACATATAATCTTTCTATTGTTCTTGATTTGCAACTAATAATATATTTTGTAAATTATTGATACGCTCATCTATTCTCTCTCTATCATTACCATCAAAAATAATTCTAAATTTGTTTAATACAGATAATAGATGTTCTCCAAGTTCTAGACTAACTGCAAATCTGTCTGCATTCATCTCTCGAATTTTACCATTGTATTCATTTTTTTCTGTTTCATCATAATAATGTCCAAGTTCATGAGCAATGCAAGAGAATCGCTCTTCATCTGTCAATTTTATCTCATTACATCTTGCTTCATTATAGTATATATAATTACCGTTTATTGATACATATTCGTCTGGATTAAATATGCCAGACATAAAATCATCTGGCAATATAACACGAAAAGAGTCATTTTTATCTCTCAAGATGATAGAATTACTTTCCCTATTAATAAAGTCTTGGAACAATTGAATATTATGTGCATTAGTAAATGAAATCATGACTTAAAGATTTATTATATGTTTGTTATTTGATAATATTATTAGGATTGTCTAAGTGTATTACGGAGGGTTTGACCAATCCTGACAACTCGCTCGCATCTTCCAGCGTCTTGCCACGCTCCATCCCATGCAACTCCCCATGCTCCATGCAGTACTCCCGCAGGAACTCCAAATCGAGTCCCTCCTTATAGGTGTTGAATTGCTTATTTGGTTGGTGGGTCATAATGATATTGTTGTAAATCATCTTCATATTCTTATTGTTGGCCATTTAGTATTTCGGCCTAATCTTTACTTTCCTCTTGCTAAATCATAAAGATATTGGCCGTCATCTTCCATTTCTCCTGATTTTGTTCCATCAGGAAAATACAATGTACCATCTTTATAGTAGGGACGTGATGCTTTTATTTTTTCATTAAAGATTTCATCAATGTCATCATTTGTTGCATAATTCAACTCTACATTCGTTCCACGTTCACGTTCCATATCAAGACTAATGCAAAATCCCCAAATCAGAAGTTTTTCTCCAAGCACAGAAAGAATATACTTGTTTGAACCATTAGCATCAAGTGTATGTAATATCAAAGCTCCTGTTGAATATAGTAACTCCGTATCACCACTCACATCATAAAAAGGCTCCTTGTAATGTGGAAGTTCTTTCAAATCAACATACGGAATTCTTTCAAGCATAGAACAAAGACGGAAGAAATCTTCAATACTAATGAATTCATTTATTTTGGCAATTGTCAATCTCGCTAATATTGTCTCTTTGTTGATATTATCCAGCCTATCAACCATCCCCATAATTACATTTCCAGAGAAATCTTCTGCCTTTTCTTGGATTTCTTGGCAGAACTTATGTCTCTCTTCGGGAGTGGTGTCAATAAGTTCATACAAGTAACAAGTATATTTACGAAAGAACTCGCTCTCTTTATAGTCGGTAATTGCTTGCATCTCTGATTCTGCGGCACCTACAACGTCTCCTGTCACAAGCTTAAGAAGTGCGAAGATTTGGTCCTTTATTGGTATCTTCTTTGCATCTTTTATATCCTGTAGCGATACACTGTTTAGCGACTGCTCTACTATTTTTGATAATGATTCTGTTGTCATATTGTAGTTCCTTTCTCTTACACCATAATGTCATTCATAATTCATTTGATTTTAGAAAGTAATTCCATAAAATTGTTTTTGACTTCATTCTCAGTAATTTGCATGTTAATTTGCGCTTCCTTAATATCCACTTTGTTATTAAATGGTGCGTCTGATTCTGTAAGTATTCTACTTCGTGGGATTTCCTTGATAATTGTACGACCATTTTTTGATATCGTCATAGCCTCGTTAATAGAGAAATAATAACCTTTTGAAATGATAGAAGGTATTAAGTCAATAGGGCCAGAATACCAGTGGAAAATTACATTATTAATATTGTACTCACACAAAAGATCGAACAGCTCCTTCTCAGCCTTCCTTGAATGAACGCTAATTATTTTCTTCCTGCCTTCTAACTTTTCCAGCAACTTCCTCAACGTGGAGATTTGATCTTCTTTAGTTGATAATCCTTCTTTTGAGAAATCTAATCCAATTTCTCCAATATAGGATGTTTGGTCAAGAAGACTATCAAACAAAGGTAACTCATTTTTATTTTCTGATGCCAACAATGGGTGCAATCCCAAAGCTAATCGGATATGTTTATATCTTTTCACGTGTGGAAGCCCCATTTCAAAATGCGATGGCAGGTTGGTCATACCAATCACGATGTCACCTGCCTGTTCCTTCTGCCTAATGTAGGCTTCTGGTTGAGACATCATATCAAAATGACAATGCGTGTCAATAATCATATGCCAGCAAGACGTTTTATTTGGGCATTGCCATATTTACCGACCCATGCCTTTACTTGGTTGTAAGAATTCAATAAGAATGTGGTATATTCTTCTAATTCCTGTTTCTCATACACTCCATTAGCAATGAGTTCACCCTCTATGGTATCCCTGTTATATCGTTTCCTCAAGAAATAGAGCAAGGCTTTAAAGTCTCTGCTTTTTCTAATTTCTGGATTTGAAAGCCCGATTTCATTAACATTAAATACATTTACACCAACTGGTTCCTTCTTTCCCCAGCCCACAGCATCCAGAGCAACACGTCTGTAGATACAAGGCAGGCAGAAACCACAATGAAGAATAGGTTTACCATTCTTATCCCTCCTTCGCTTCCACGATTTTTTATGTGACCTTTTAGCACAAGAACATGAATCTTTATACAGCACCGCCAAAGCAGCCTTCTTTGCAGAGTCTTCACAACAATCCATCATCATATCTGCTTTAGACTTCAACTGATAAGGATTCTCCAACTTGTTGTTAATACCCATAAGAGCAAGTGCCTCTTGTAGTCTCTTCAAAAACACAGGATGTGTTGTTCTCGTACTGCAAGCACTTCGTCGTCCTTGGTCAAGAGGGATATTGAGTGAGATTGTCCCGTTCTCAGGGATAATCAGCGGCATCTGCGGATTAATGGCATGAGCACAATATATTCCAGCCCCAATGAATAAGATGGAGCGTGCCCTAAAAGTTCCTTCGCATACTGCCCTTTGGCTAATCCATCCTTGGTTGTTAATACCAGCATTGACTAATAGTTGCTCATACTTACCCGTATGGATCTGGTGTTTCTTGCAGTCATCCAATATTCTTACTTGGTCTGACCACTCCTTGCCAAGTTCTTTGTGTGACACCAGAAGTATCTTTTTATCTGGTTCTAACAAAGCACAGCCATCCACAAAACCAATCAATGAATCTAGCCCTCCTGAGAATAGTGAGACTCGTCCATATACCGAACGGTCAACTAAAAGCAGTTCTTGATCAATCAAATAGGGTTCAGCCTGCTTGAAGTTCAACTCCCAATCATCTCCTGTCAGGAAATTCAAAGCCGAAGTCAGCGTCTCTTTTGAATTATTCATTTCAGAAAGATGAAGCACCGGCACCGACAATCTCATCCTTCTGCACCATCCTTCTTCCGAATATAGCGCCCTGCTTATAACACGGTCTGCATTATAGACAGATAGTGAGAAAACTAGGAAATCAAACGCAATGGAACTCGTATCCTGTGCTATACTCCTTAGCTCATCAAAACCGAATTTCAGTTTTACAGAGTATTGTGTTCCTTCAAGTCCTGTGAACGAAAGAATATAATGTCCAAACTCTCTTGTCGTTGCGGCAGGCTCGTATTTAATAGTGATGTTTACTGCTTCCATATATCTAATATTTTAGCAGTGAGTGATTCAACATATCGTTTCCCCTCTTCCGAAAAAAGGTTAATGTGTTTCATTTCGTCAGACAATCGTTTGTCAAGTTTACTATGAAGCCACCTTCTTATCTGTCCGGCCACTTTGTCTGGGTCTTGGGCTTTATCAAAGATGTGGCTCTGAAACAAAGAACCTTGAAACTCGATAATGTAATTGACCTCAAAATCAATAATCCAAGCATCAATAGTATCCTTATTTGCTTGTTTTATGATTTCCTCTGCATCTGTCAAGTTTTCACACGACTTAAAAATCTCCGATAGCAGTTTTCGTTGAGCAGCATTGGCAGCTTCAGAATCAAAGTCAGCATCCGTATCAACCGACGACAATCCACACAAGAAATTGATCAGTTCTCTTGGTGATTGCGGAACCTCAACTCCAACCGTGTTGGCAAGTTCTATGGCTTGCGACAGGCCATTGTCTCGAACGTCAGAAAAGAAGCCCAGCATATTCGTTGCTGCAGAAGCTCCAGCTCTTCCAAATGAACGACGTCCTTTTGACCCACCCCCACGGCTATCGCGGGATGAGCTTCCACCTCCGCCACTGCCTCGTGTACTGGTTCCTCCGCTACTGCTGCCTGATGTTGTGGTTCCAATGTATATCCCATCACTACCAAGTGCCTGATAGAACTTCAGCATAAAGTTCTCCAGCTTGGCATCATTCTCCAAGTCATTCAACAACCCCGTCATCGCTCTTTTAGCAGAAGACCACTGCGGAGTTTTTTTCAAAGTCAATCCCTGTGATGTTCCCATTACTTCATTGCATTTTTTAGTGGCTGACTCAAATTAAGACCATCAATATATGCTTTACAAGCAGCGTCATTGCTCTTTCTCTTCAAGAAATCGCTGTACTCTGGTCCTAGTTTTCCAGTATCAACTCCCTCAAAAAGGTCTTTGACATCTAGTACTGTTTGAAATATCTTATTGTCTTTATCTACATCAACAAACCTTCGCACGACTTCACTCTCGGGGTTTGCCATCAATTCTTGGTTTAACAACATCACCAACATACAAAACTCATCTTTGGTAAACCTATTCGTCTCGTTCCAAATCTTCTCGCTCAATGCTTTATCGGTTTGGCTCATTTTGAGCCTGTCATAAACGCCCTGTACCAGAGCTGATACTTTGCTTTCAATTGGTGTTGCCACCTGTAATGCTTCTCGTGAAATCCAGAAATAGTTTCTGAGATTCTTCTGGGCTAATGATGGTTTTGTGGATAGCCATCGCTTTCCTTCCGGCGTGTTCCACAAATCTTTCCATCCGTTTTCTTTCACTTCGCCAGCCTCGGCTTGTTCCTCCACTTTCTTCATACCCTTTATGAATCCTGTGTCCTTCTGTTTGGAATACAGATCATCAATGTATTGCCTTAGTTGGCTATTATACTCCAATACCATGAGCTTGACCAACATTTCAGGGGCTATCTCCCTGAATCCTGCAACACCAGCCATTCTTCGTCTCATATCAAATGTGTTGAGGAATCGTTTAAGTTGGCGTGGATTGCCGTTCAGGAAACTGGCCATAATGGGAATAATAGAGAGATAGCCACTGGTCGTACTAAAATTCACTTCGGGGTTATCTTTTTCAATCTTGTCCAAACCATACTTGCTGTGTTTGTCTTTCTCTCGGAACTTCAGGTACTTCTTGTGTATAGTTGGGAACAAGTTTTCGTTCTCCATCTTACTGCAAAGTAGCAGCGTTACGTAGGTTTCCTGTTCTGAATATGACAGTTTGGGAAGCTTATAGGGTAGTTGAATCAGTTTCTCCAGATAATCAGAATACGGGCTTGATATTGTTGTTTGTTGTAGTGGTGTCTTGTATTGCTCGTGGATAGCATGTTCTATAATTCTTTGGTCTGCACCTATAACAAATGCCGTCTTATCAACATTCACAAACAATTTTACAGCCTCAAGACATTGAATAATACGCTTTGGCGAACATCTGTCCAGGTCGTCAACATACACAACAACTGAACGGTAGTCGCCGTCTGCAATAATTTGGGTAAAATCTTCTCTGAATCGCTTAATGAAGAGCGATGAGTTAGCCTCCTTTACCTCATCCAGTAGCAGGTCTTGGTCTTCCTTGCTTATTTCTTTCCACTCCTCTTTATTTGGCAGCAGCTCTTGTATCTCTTTGGGAATAATCTTCCGAGCTAAATTTTTGAGAACAACTACGCCCAACTTGAGGTATTTGATTTTTGAGAGGCATGCATCTGCTTTTTCAAAAACATCTCTGTGGTCTTCAATATCTTTTATTACGTCACTCAGTATGGTTTCTATCAACGTGAGTTTAGTATCTTCATAATCCTCAAACTGCCAGCTGTTGAACATGATTTGAAGCACTCTGGCATTCTTCTTCGCTGCACCCCCTACCTTGTTTGCCTCCTCAGTTTCAGTTCTCCATTTCTCAATGGATTCCTGCATTAAAAGCATAAGGGAACTCTTTCCAGACCCCCAATCGCCAAACACACCAATAGAAATTGGAAGCATTTTAGGGTCAAGAACTACGTCACGTAGCAAATCTGCATGTACCTGATAACCTAGCAGGTCATCTTTTGTCTCATTGTCTGCCCACATATCTTCTAATCTCCTTTATTTCTTTATTAACAATAATTCCGGGTGCTCCAGTTCTTCCACTAACTTGTCAACCATCGTGCAAGGCTTATGGGTTGCATAGTCGATGCCAGTGTATAATGCACGTAGCTGCTGGGCAAAGCGCTTAGCCAGATCCTCGCGGCCATACTGCTGGAGTAGGCTGTATATATCAGGGTTGCCTTTCCGATACTTAAAGGTTTCGTCACCCATTCTGTTTCTAAAAACTTCTTCGAGTTTCTCAATATAGGCAGAGCGGCTGATGCCTGTATCAAGGTATTCAAAGTGCAGGTAGTACCATAGTTCAAAGGCTTCGTTCGTCCATGCACTGTGGAAGCCCAACTTATGGGCTTTTTTGATGGCTTCGTTGAAGTCTTCGAAGTCATCCTTATCAAAAACGACCCACACGCGGTCAAAAGTCATGGCATTCTTCCGCTCCAGTTCCACTTTGATTTCCTGCGTTCTATCCACCAGAGCAACTGTTGCCCGGCCTTCGCCCTCAATCGTCACCTCGCGAACGGCTGAGATGCAATTATTGATAAGAGCCTCGAAGTAGTGCGGCTCTGTCTTCGTACCTTCACAGACTATGAGAAAACGCACTAGTTTTTCGCGAATGTTCTCCTTGCGTTTCTTGGCAGCCTTGGCTTCTTTGCGTTCCCGCCTCAGCTTTGCGATTTCTTCTTTTCTTGAATATCCCATAGCATCACTTTATTTTCCAATGAAAGGTATGGCACCATAGCGGCCCCGGATATAGTCACGCTTGATATCACGGTCATTACGAACCTTCTTCCCGTCTTCATCCTTGAACTCCACAAGCGAGTAGATGTCGGTAGACTCCACTTTGTCCTTCTCTGCAAACCAAATTTGGTCACGACGAACAATCTCCAAATCGAGTAGATTTGTGTCATGTGTAGCAAAGATAAGCTGTGCTCCATGCCTGTTTTTCTCTGGATCCATAAACAGGAGTACAATGTTTCGCGTCAGTAGTGGGTGCAGTTTTGCATCCAGTTCATCCACAATCAGCGTCTTGCCCTCGTTCAAAGTATCAAAAATAGGCCCAGAAATCTCTATCACTTTCTTTGTTCCCTCTGACTCCATCTGGTTCTTGTGAAAATTACGCTCACCTATCACAAGTCCATTCTCATCATAGACATTATGAGTAGTTATCGGTTCGACGAAACTACCCGTGGCTATGTCTTTTTCCAATTGTGACCTTATCGACTTGGGAGCACTATCCAATGCCTCCTTAGGAATATCTACTTTCTTAACGGAGAAACGAGTAAAGCCCAGTTGCAGAGTCTTGAAGAACTCTTGAGCCTGATCTGCTCCGTTCAAATGTTCCAAAAACATTCTGAGCGTAAAGGCTTCGTAGCCTTCGCTGTCTATTCCAGATAGCACATTGCATTCACCGAACCACCCCATTATCGAGTTGGACTTCTCACCCTTCAGTTGGGCAACAAGTGACAGGAAGAGACGATTCGAGTTGGTTAAATCCTCCTTTCCCTGACCTTCTGGGAATCTTTTCGCTGACACTTCAATGATGTCTCGTGAGCGCATGAATAGTTCGTATTCTTTCTCGCCAAACCGTTTCTCATACAACCACTCAGATATGATGTCAGTTTTGTCGTATTCGTAACCGTAGCGATAAAGCACCCCACCTTTTATAAACTGTATCTCAAACAAAGTAGGTTGTGAGTCAGAGTTTTCATCCAATGCAAAAGGATCGTAAGGTAGCGCATCACCCTCATTCAAACGCACAGAACGTCTGACCATGCTTCGCATAGTAGATATGGCCTGAATGAAATTACTCTTGCCACCAGAATTCGCACCATAAAAAATTGCCAGCGGAAGTAAACTATACTTACCTTCGCTGATTACAGACTCTTTGTGCTCTTTTATTGAACTCGCCTCCATACTAAAGGTACGTTCCCTTTTGAAAGAGCGATAATTCTTAACTGTGAAATTAACTAGCATATCTCAATATTTTTGTGCAAAGATACAATTATTTTTCGATACAGGTTGTAAAATATGAGAAAAAATCTCAAAATTCAAGCGTATTTAACAAAATTACATATTTAAAATGGTCAAAAATGCGAAAAAATACACGTTTTTGTGTTTTGATTGACTATTCCTAAAATTAGTTGACAGAATTGGATGCGATTAACTAATTAGGTTTACTACTTTTATTCAGTTCTCTGTTTTACTTTACAAGTTCTGTTAGTTGAACTGATTTGTTTTACAAGATTTCATCAGTAAACTGATTTGCTTTACTACCTTCTCGCATTCCAATTGCAAAGTTAATGATTATTCCTTTGATTAGTGCAAGAAATAAAAATATTTCGTAATTTTGCTGTCAGAAGCCGAAGAGGAAGCGAGCTCTGCTGAGGAGCAACTCGCCAGCAATAGGTTTCTGCATCACACTGAAATAGTGGTATGGGCGTTGTCTTTCGGGGCAGCGCCCATTATTTTAGGAGATGCTGTATGGCTAAGAAAAACCTATCAGCTGCCTGTGGCAGCAGGTCTGTTCCATGGATTGCACCAACACCTTTTTTGTTCTCCAACTTCTGTATGTACCGTTTCGGGAGTCTTGTATCCAATGCTCATATGCGGACGTTCTGTATTATAGAAACGTATGATACGAGTCAGTTCTTCCTTACAATTCTCTATTGACGGTATGCTCATCTTGTAGAGCCATTCTGTTTTGATGATGCCATTGGCGCGTTCTGCAATGGCATTTTCGAGAGGATCACCGCTTTGGGTCATGCTTATCATTATATTTGTGCCTTTAGCTCCTTAACGTATGCAGCACTACAGTACTGGCTTCCTCTATCAGAATGATGGATGAGACGGGATGCTGTTTCATCGTCAATTGTTGCCAGTGCCATACGCAGTGCCTCCAATGGGTATATGGTTTCCAAGGTCGGTCCTACTGCCCATCCCACAATCTTATGAGAATAGGCATCCGTGATAAGCGACAAGTAACACACACCCTCAGTTGTTTCTATGTACGTTATGTCACTGACCCATATTTCGTTAGGTCGCATGGGAACCACATCCTTTATCAAGTTGTCATACTTGTGGTAATGATGACTGGAGTCAGTTGTCTTGTAGTGACGACGTCTTTTCAACTGCACCATCAATCCATTGGCACGGAGCAATTCTATGAACGCATCTCGTCCAGGCATACGATCAGTGGATTCAAACAAGCGTTTGACGATGAGGTATAGTTTGGCACAACCAAGTCCAGGGTTAGCCTTACGGTATTCTCTGGCCTTCTCCACTATCATGGTTTCTAAGGCATTATCGACAAAGTCATTGTCTGGATCTTCACGGTTGTAGAACGACTGTCTGCTATAACCAAACAGCCTGCAAAGGGTATTCATCGATGCTGGTGAAGACTCTTCGCGGAGCAGACTTACTGTTTGGTGCCAGATTTTTTTCTTATTGGAATATTGAATCGTTCTTCTGCAAGGTTAATCATTGTGTCGTAGGCATGGGCACGTAGTTTCTCTAGTTCTGCCTCTTTTCTTGCTTTCTTGAGCTCTGCTTTCAATTCTCTGATCTGCTCGTCTTTACTTTTGTTTGCCATAGTGTCATCGTTGTTCTCCTGCAAAGATACTAAACGATTTTCAGAAAGATAACGACCTACCCAAGAAAACAGCACCTGAATGTTGGAAATATGATGTTTCTCAACTAATTCCTCAGGCGTATTCTCGCCTTTAAGGAAATCAAGTGCAGCAAGTACTCGATCTTCTTCATCATGAATGTAGCGAGTGGATTCTACCCATACCCATTCATACTGACCTGTCGCTTCATTTAGGACACGATCTCTTTCACGTTTTACTTTTGTTCTCATACACTTTTGTTTTAGGCATCCAAAAGTGTCAAGTTTTTTTAGGGTAAGTCAGGGGACCCATCTTCTGTTCCGAGAAAACCTTATCGAGCACAAGTGTGTGAATGGTATGGCAGAAACTAATCAGTATGTTGCCACGTCACATCTCAAGAATGAGATACTTGCAGATTTCAGTCCTCTCGACCATTCCGATAAACATGTACCGCAGATGGATGGAGTCAAGTCTTATAAAGATATCACCGCCAAGGCTCTCTTTTATAATAAGGAAGAAGGAGAACAGGTTGAACGTCTTCGCGGCATACTTTCACAGGAACAGTTGCCAATCATACAAGAACGCCTTAAGAGCAAAGGCATGAGAACTGGTGTGTGTGTGCTCCTTCACGGTCAGCCTGGCACAGGCAAGACAGCCACCGTTTATGAATTAGCGCGTCAGACCAGACGTGACATCATACAGGTTCAGGTGACTGACTTCAAGGACAAGCATGTTGGTGAGAGTGAGGCTAAGCTGAAGAAGATATTCTCAGATTACCGTCAATGCTGCAAAAACAGCGAAGTAACACCAATCCTTCTGCTTAACGAGGGCGATGCCATACTTGGAAAGCGCATAGAGAATGTGGAACATGGCACAGAACAAATGATGAATGCTCTTCAGAACATTCTGCTTGAAGAGATGGAGACAATACAAGGCATCATGATTGTGACTACGAACCTCATCACTAACCTCGACAAAGCTTTTGAGCGTCGTTTCATCTTCAAGGTGAAGTTTGAGAAACCTGGCACGGAAGTTAAGGCTCATATCTGGCAATCTATGTTGGAAAACCTTGATGTGAAGGAAGCGATGTCGCTGGCACATGAGTTTGATGTAACAGGTGGCGAGATTGAAAACATAGCCCGTAAGGCTACAATGGAATACATCCTTACAGGTAAGGAAAGCGACATTGACACCATACGCAAGTTCACCAAGCAGGAAAAACTTGAGTCAAACCGTAGGCCCATAGTGGGATTCTCAACAAATAATAGCTAATAAACATGGATGAAAGTAAAAGACAGTATATATTATCCAACCCACCACTTAATGAAAACAAGACAATTCACGATATAGTTTATGAGGTACTCAAACAAACAGATTAACAACAACATTCGCAGAGTTCTGGAAGATGGCAAGAACAATGATGACGCTCTTGATCTTTTCCTCATGATGAATATGATGAACGATCTTGGGACAGAGCGCTCCTTTGTTAAGAAAGGACCTTCACCATCAGACATTCACATGAACCTTATCGGTAACAAAGTCATAGACAAGGATGACTTCAAACTCAAGATGGCAAGTGGGACAAAATTCTTAACCCAGAGACTTATTGTCAAGCTATCGCCCAACTGTACACTCTTTGCAGAGAGCAATCGCTCTTCCTTGCAAGTCACCATTAACGAGAAGAACTTGACTACCGTGTATCTCAAGTCATACAATGCAGAAGACATAGCATTGTGGATGATACGCCAGAAACTAAATATAGACAGGTATATGGAAGGTTGGAATGACGTCCTGAACAAAGCATGCAAGAAAGCCAAAGGCAACCGTATGGCACTCCTCGCTATTAGAGCCATATTCACGGATGCAATGGAGGACTATACCGACATCAAGTATGAAATCATTGAGCAGAAACGCAGGGCACGAATAAGGGTGACTCTACCTAAAGGCCGTCTCGGAGTATTTCTTGATGCATGGTGGGGCTCCTACAAGGAGAAACTACCGCCTCAAATAGAAAGTCTGAAGATTCTTATCGAAGCACACAGAAAAAATATCCTTACAAATTTCTGTTCGCCCAAATCCAAACAACTAACAAGAACCTGTTGGCGGAATTAATTTAGTGCATACTTAATTCTGCCAATGGGCTTGTCGTTAATGAAGTTTACGTATTGCAGAATGGTAAGTGCACTAATTTTGCCAATGATTCTGGCAAACAAACCATTCGTTATTTTCGCGTAG
The DNA here is from genome assembly GCF_008680225.1 of Prevotella sp. LMAG:51. Taxonomy (NCBI): domain Bacteria; kingdom Pseudomonadati; phylum Bacteroidota; class Bacteroidia; order Bacteroidales; family Prevotellaceae; genus Prevotella; species Prevotella sp. LMAG:51. Next base: position 20,800 of record NZ_NALQ01000004.1, read on the forward strand.
TTCCTGATGACCAGGAACTGGTCTGTAAGTTGAGAGAATATTGTCTCAATCCTCTTTCTTGCCTTTGCAAACGGAATGAATGTTGGTTTCCAGTCCTTTTGGTTGAGCCGATACGGACACTCCAGTCTTATGTGTGCGGTTTCGAACAAGTCAAGCTGTACGTCAGCTCCAATATACCCTTTGTCACCATAGATGCTACAGTCGTGATAAGTATGTTTTACATCCTTCATATAATGGAGATCAGCTACACTTGCCTTTGACAGATCATAGGAATGGATAACTCCACTTAACCCACAGAGAGCGTGTAACTTATAACCAAAATAATACGTATTCTGCGAAGCACAGAAGCCGAAGTCGGGAGCTTGCGAGAAATTGCCGGTACGCCCCATCTTGCAACGTTTTCCTCTTGCAACCCTACAAACCTCTATCGGCTTGGAGTCAACAAAGAACTGTTCCTCTCCGCCATCCATTTCCATGGCAATCCTCTTGCGCAGTTCCTCACACAGGCCTGACGTTTTCTTCCTGCGGTCATTGAACTGTCTCCTTGATATGAGATTGGGAATGCTGTCCTTGTACTCTTGCAATTTATAGTCGAACAACCACTTCTCACTATCAATGCTCTCGGTCTCTGCCGTCAGGGATAGCGCCACCACTTCCAAATCCGAAAACTTGGGAACAGGACCACGACGTGGAACATTACCCGATTCATTGACGAGATTTTCAGAGAATTGCTTGCATATCTCAAGTATTTTGACGAATTTTGTATAAAGGTTGTACATACGATGGTTCGAACTTAATGTTTTGGTCACTACTAAGTTACTAAAAATCAGCGATATGTACAACTTTTTACTCATATTTATCAACTTAAATTAATTCCGCCAACGGGTAACAAGAATATAAAACGAATAAAAACAACATATTATGGCAGTAACAATTAGCACAAACGAGCTCAAGGAGACATTGGATCTCACCCCTTCGACGCAGAACATCATGCTCGTAGGCAAGCATGGCATTGGCAAGTCTGAAATCCTCACCAGCTATTTTCAGAGTCAGGGAATGAAGGTGGTTGCACTCTTCCTAGGTCAGATGAGTGACCCGGGCGACATCATCGGCCTTCCCTCCAAGGTAGAAGCGAAAGACGCAAATGGAAATGTGACAGCGCAGACCGACTTCACTCCTCCGTATTGGTTTCCTATTGACGGCAAGCCAATCGTTCTCTTTCTTGATGAGCTGAACCGTGCCCGTCCTGAAATTCTTCAGACGGTGATGGACTTGACGCTGAACCGTAAACTGGCAGGCAAAGTTCTTCCAGAGGGAAGCCGTGTCATTGCCGCAGTCAACGATGGCGATGAGTACCAGCTTACCGACCTTGACCCTGCGCTCGTGAGCCGTTTCAATATCTATGAGTTTCGTCCAACTGTAGAGGAATGGCTAAACTGGGCTGTGGGTGCAGGTCTTGACGATCGTGTCATCAACTTCATTCAGGACAATCCAACGTGGCTCGATGGTGACAGCGGTGACAAGAAACGAGACTATCAGGGACTTGACAAGAGTGCTGACCGTCGGGCGTGGAAGAAGGTATCTGACCTCATGAAGAAGGTAGATACAATCAAAGATATTCACAAGCGCGTTATAGCAGGCATTGTAGGCGCGGGAGCCGCCGCAGCCTTCATCCGTAGTGCTCAGCAACGTAATGTCATTACTGGTAAGGACTTGCTGCTGAAGTACGACAAAACCATGAAGACTGTGGAGAAATATCAGTTACATGAGTTTGCCATCCTCAACGAGTCTGTATTCCGTTTCCTTCAGAATGCTAAACTTGACGAGCGTGAGAAGACGCTTGCAGCCAAGAACCTAGGTCAGTATATCGACTTCCTCCGTGTGAACAAGAAGAAGGAGGCACTTGCCAACTTCACGAGCATCTTTGAGAAAGGCACCTATGAGCAGGCAATAGTCTTTATGGTTGTCAATGCCACCGAGGTTTATGATATGCTCAATGAGTTTGTCGAAAAACTCTGATTCCCTCCTTTTCATTAAACCCATTTCAAACAATCCATCGAATGGTAGAACGAATATCCAAGATAACTGAACGCTGGTTTCTCAGCGAAGAGGCACTTTTCTCTGTTTTCTGCACCCATCGTGTTGCAGAAAACAGTGGAATGGAATGCCATGTGCGTGTGGGTAAAGGTGTCATTGAGGTGAATCCCGACTTGTGTGCAGACATTACAGACAAGGAACTTGAGGAACGTCTGCGCATTGAAGTCATCCGTATTTTGCTTAAACACCCTTATGACCGTCAGCCTGATGGCTGTTGCATCACAGCGAGAGCATTAGGAAGCAATTGTGTCATTGGTGATTCCTACCGCCTTCAGAAGATAGAAATAGATAAACCGTCAGACTTCAAATTGCCCTCAAACGGACACTATGAGTTCTATGCCCGCTGCATACAGAAGATTCTTCAGAAATTAGGCGGGCAAGGACAAAAAGAGGATGACTCCGAAGAAAACTCTCAACCACAAGGCGAATGCAATGATGGAGGGTTTGGTAAAGAATATACTGACATGGCCAAGAACTGGCAACAAGATGAGTTGATGGCAGCACAAGTCAACGAAGTCATCCGCGATGTCAAGTCCTGGGGCTCTTTGCCTGGTGGACTTGTCGAAGAGATTGTTGCAAGCACCAAGGCTCGTGTTGACTATCGCAAGATTCTGGCAGGTTTCCGTGCAAGCATACTTTCGCAAAAGCGCAAGCTTACCCGTATGCGTCCCAACCGCCGTTCTGGTTTCGATGCTATGGGAAGCCGCTATGACTTCACCACAAGCATGATTATCGGTGTTGACTGCAGCGGGAGTATCTCGAAGGCAGACCTTCAGAATTTTTACTCCACCATCAACCGATTCTTCCAATATGGCATACAGCAGATTGATGTGGTGCAGTTTGATACAGAACTTGGCGAGGTGCAGACTCTTGTCAAAGCTTCTGAGAATATCAAGGTGACAGGCCGTGGTGGTACTTGGTTCCAACCGTTTATCGATTTTGTTGCGCAGCATTCAGAGTACGACGGAGCACTTATCTACACCGATGGTTATGCACCGCAGCCCACAATCCCTGCAACCATGCACACCCCTCTATGCTGGGTGCTTCGCTCCGAGCAGGAACTTAAGGAGCATGAGCAATGGATGAAACAAAGTGGAAGAGTTTGTGTAATCGAAAATATAAGCTGACGAAACACACATGAACTCAGTTATCCATAGGGAATACTCCTGTTCTTGATACCGAGTACTGAGTCAATTGTTTCCATCGCTAATCACAAATAAGATTTACTGCTCGTAAAGAAAACATAAAAGCCGTTGAAAACCTACAAATAATCACTATATGATTAAGGAATTTTCTGATAATGTCCAGCGTCTGTTCAATGACATTGTTACCGACAAAACGAAAGAACACTCACATACTGCCAAGGAACTGCTCGCTGTCCTTCGTTGCAAGGTTACGCAACCGATAAAGATCATGGAAGAGGTTTCGTGTGTGTGCCTAATATATTATAACGTGTCGGTAATACTGCCTGATAATCTTTCGGAGATGAACATAGCCTACAACAGTGAATATCAGATGACATTCAACAAAATATCCTCTTGCGACCTTCATCAGTTATCTGAGTTTATTCTTGCTCTGGAGCGTGACATCCCGAAGTGGAAACACATATGGGTGGCTGATGACAAACTCAAGAAGGAACAGGCAAAGATTGGCGAACGTGTGAAGTCCGCTATGCTTCAGTTCCGCTCAGACTGGATGTCGGTATGGGCGAAAGACGATGAGAAGATGATTGAGAAGTTCCGCATCAAGTATTACAACCTCAAGGCTTGCAAGATGGTTCTGGAAAACGACAATCCTTTCTGGGAGAACAAGACGACTGAGGTAGAGATACTTGACGAATGCCGGACGCTGCATATCGACCCTCCAATGGAACTGTGGTACACCGAGTTCAGTGACTTTGTTGACGAATGCAAACAGATACGCGATGAGCGTGACCGCCAAAGAGAGGAAGCAAAGCGCAAAGAGGAAAAGATGCGTCATCTTATCCGTATCAAGCAACTGAAGTTTGAAGCCATCATCAAGTCGGTTGAATTTCATCAGGATTTCGAGGTAGAAGTAGAATCGCATCTTCATCAAAGACATATCAGTTTCTTCATCAACAGACAGGCTGTGCCATCCATGAATGGATACTTTCTGATGCGGTTCAAAATCAGCGGTGCAAGTACCGTTTGTAGAGTGTATTTCAATGATGTAGACAGATGCGCACCCGCAATCATCAACACCATTAACCGTATCAACGATATGATACCGGAACTGCGTAACACACTTGTCGATGATGGACAGCAGTACTTTCTGACGGGTGACAATTATTCCATGGGACAACTCCTCAATGACGATAATTCCGGCGAGCCATTCTCCGTAGTGCAGTATTCATACAAGAAAAAACGTGTAATATGTTGCCCGCTACTTCCATCCAATCGTGTCGTCATGAGAATCAACGCTGCCATCCGTGAACTCTATTGCACCACATTCAATTCCGAAAAGAGAGCAGATGATGTAGATTACCCTGTAAATAAGCTCATAATCTGACAAGAGTCATTGTTATACGTATGTCACAATCGCCTTTCTCCCTATAATTATATTAATTTGCACTTTGAAAATCAATCTTATTCATTTGTTATCAATGGAAGAACAGAAAGACTACATTGCTGAAGCAAAGCGTATTGCGGAAGACATTAAGGCAACAGAAGAACACATTCTGGAGTTAGACCGTGAGGAGAAATTCCAGAAGAAACATGTGGAAGATTTGAAGGTGCAGTACAAAGAGGTCTTCATTAAGGCGAACATTGACCGTCTCACCGCTTTTAAGGAAGAATGCAAGAAACGTGGTGACAAAGCGAGCGAACAACTGCAACTGCTGCAAAACGAGAAACATGTGTTGCGCCTCCAGCTTAAGAATGAAATAGACGGTCGTACCTTCAATGACAAGGTGCAGGAGATTTCAAAAAAGTGTAAGAAAATCCGTGAGTTGTACGATACATACTACAACAATTCCATAGCAGATATGGTAGGTATTACCAGTTATGATAGCAACATTATCCGCGAGTTCATCTTTGGTTCTTGGCAAGACAATGCTGAATCAAAGAAAGAGATGACTATCGAAAACGTGTTTAATCATAGACTTGAGATACTTGCCAACCCAACTGAGTTCGCTCAGAAGATAACACATTTCAGTGCTGGTGGTCTTGGTGCTTGTGTTTATAACAAGGATGTGACCGTAGCAGAACTCGTACGCTGTTGGGAATTCGATGAGTTCAAGTTTGTTTGTCCTGAATCTGGAGAAACAGCCTTCATCTACCAGTTTGCCGGTCATGTTAGTGCTGGTGGGTATTGGGAACTGAGCGCCTACTGTCCTGCGAGTGGCAAGCATCAGCATTATGGAAGTAGGGATGCAAATCCAGTCCATGTCCACTGGTCGACACTAAAAAGTATAGCAGACCCTGTAAGTAGGCAAATAAAGAACATCAAGACAACAATTGAGTCAGGCAAATAACGAAGAACAGAATGGAAAAAGAAATCATCATATCAGCAGAAAGCTACAAGGGTAAAATAAAGTTAGACTATGTGCCTTGTATTGACCGATAAAAAACCGAAAAAATCGTCTTTCGAAGTTACAAAAAATAGAAAAATGAGCCAAATTTTGATAAAGAAGGGGGTGTGTCAAAATTCACACCCTCTTTTAAAATATCACAAAGCCCGAACTTTCACAAGCTCGGGCTTTGCTATTCCATATTTTTTTTGTACCTTTATGGAAAGAAATTTCTAATATGTCAAAGGTACAATTTATTCCCAATCTAAGCAAGGAAATCCTGCTTTTTCCTTCAAGAATCGACGAAGATATCGCCGATGACGCTCCAGTACGCATTATCGACAAGGTGCTTGACAAGATTGATATCAGCAACATATTGAAACTTTATCATGTAAAAGGGCGTAATGCATTCTATCCCCGTATGATGCTCAAGGTGATCATCTACGCCTACATGAACAATATTTATTCTTGTCGCCGCATAGAGGAATTGCTAAAACGCGATATCCACTTTATTTGGCTTGCAGGCTACAACAAGCCTGACTTCATCACCATCAACCGCTTCCGCAACCGTGTGAAAGACGAGATTTCAAACGTGTTCACACAGTTGGTTCTTCTGTTGGCAGAGAAAGGTTTTATCACACTTGATGTGGAGTATGTCGACGGCACGAAGATAGAGTCCAAGGCCAACAAGTACACCTTTGTCTGGCGCAAGAACGTGGAACGCAATATAGACAAGCTCAAGCGTCAGCTTGCCGTGCTCCTGTCTCAGGTAGACGACGCTATAGCCCAGGACAATGCAATCAAGACCGAGTCAATCGAGATAACCCCAGCCATTATCTGCGAGATAACATCACGTCTGAAAGAGGAGTTATCGAAAGAGGCGCCACAGGCAAAAGAGGCGAAGAAAGCACTGCGTGAGAAAAAGAAGCAGATAAAGGAGATAGAGAAAAAGGCGGTCTCTCTTGCAGATTATGAACAGAAGAAGGAAACGCTCGGCAAGAGAAACTCCTTCAGCAAGACGGACCCCGATGCCACCTTCATGCGCATGAAGGAGGATGCGATGAACAATGGACAGACCAAACCTGGATACAATCTGCAGATAGGCACCGAGAATCAGTTCATTCTCAACTACGCCTTGTTCCCCAATCCCACAGACACTCTGACATACATTCCATTCATGTACTCCTTTGCTGCACGCTATGGACATCTGGCAAGTACTGAGGTTGCTGACTCTGGCTACGGTTCTGAGGAAAACTACCGCTTTATGGAGGAGAACGGTATCGAGACCTACGTCAAATACAACATGTTCCACAAGGAGCAGCGTATGCACTATGCTCCAAGTCCATTTCATCAGGACAGCTTCTTCTACAATGCCGAACAAGACTATTATGTATGCCCGATGGGGCAGCACATGGAACGCATTGGCACCAAGCTCGACAAGACAGCAAATGGATACCAGACGGAAAGCGTAAGGTACAGAGCCCAAAACTGCGAAGGATGCCCGCTTAGAGGATCTTGTTTCAAGGCTAAAGGCAACAGAGTCATAGAAGTCAATCACCGCTTGAAGGAATACAAGCGCAAAGCATCAGAAAGGCTGACATCTGAGGATGGAATAAAGCATCGAGGTCGTAGGTGCATCGAACCAGAGGCGGTCTTTGGGCAGATGAAGGCTGACTACGGCTACAAACGATTCAGACATTTTGGAAAAGACAAGGTCGAAATGGACTTTGCCTTCTTTGCCATTGCCTTCAATCTGAAGAAAATGTGTAGAAAGTTGAAAAAGGCGGTATAATGGGCCTGTGTTTGCCATATTTTCTGTTTCGTAGAGTGTCTGGATGGCAATTTTAAGACAATGGGGCACCATATAACAAAAATAAATAAAAAACTTTGGTTTTGCTCTCGCTAAACGATATACAAAAGGAGGGTGAACCATAAATGACCATAGTCAATTATGACACACCCTCCTTAAATGATGGATTGTGAAAAGAAAACAGTAAATTTGCAGAATAAAAATCCCATTTTCCCATCAAACTGATTTATGGCAATATACTATCACGGTTCTTCCGTCCTATTCAAATCCTTCGACCTCAGTCACGCTCTTGAGGGTGATGGTAAGGTGAAGTTCGGCTATGGAGTTTACCTCACTTCCCGCTACGAAAGGGCTGCTCATTATGCCTTTAACAAGAAAAGACCAGAAAATAAAGATTACTACGTCTACACAGTAGAAGGACCCGATAAAACCGAGTACAATTGTCTTTGGCAAAGTCCATCATGTCCAGTGTCCGAGTCTATCGTAAGTCGGGTTAAGGAAAAACTGGGAGAAGACATCCCAGTGGAGGCTATAGCTGAAGGAAAATACTTCAGAAAGTATGTAGCCAATAGACTGGTTGGTGTACAGGAATCGATTAAGAAGATGTTCGGCAGTGCTCCTTATATTGGTGAAATTGCTTTGGCGAACCTCCTTGACAGTATCGGGGTTGATATGATGGCACAGCCTTTTATTTGGAAGCCACCTTTTGAAAATATAGACTTGGCAATAGTCAATGAGAAAAAGGTCAAGATTCTAAAGATTGAGAAAATCGAGCTTGATGCAAAGAAGCATCTTGTTCCTGGGTCGGAAACGCTCGTTAAACTTGAATAAGTGTCGATATACGTATATGCAAATTGCTTTTATCTTGGCAATTACGTACCTTTGCACCCACTAAAACAGTTCGACACATGAGTAAATCTAGTATCTGCCAATTCATTGAGAAGTACTATCCGCAGTACTATTCCATTGAGACGTATCCTGCATCAGAGTGCGTACGAATCCACAAGATTACTGAACCTTGGGGTATCTTTTCCAACTTTTTCCACACGCCAATCACTGTAGAAGGTGTTACCTTCGAAACCTCTGAGCGTCTCTATCAGACCATGAAGTTCATTGATTCCGAGGCAGTGCGTCAAGTATACGGCAAGAAGGGCAACCCTAAGATGACCGCCAAGCGACTCTTTAACGAGGGCTTCCAGCGTGAAGACTGGGGACAGATGCTCGTTGATGCCATGAAGTTCTGCCTTACTCTCAAATACCAGCAGAATGAGGAGTTCCGTAAGGCGCTTGAAGACAGTAAGGGCAAGTACATCGTTGAAGACCAGAGCACCTTTACCAAGAAGAATCCCGACACCTGGGGCGTCAAACTCCAGAATGACATCTACGTCGGCCCTAATCTTCTTGGTCGTCTCCTCATGGAACTCCGCGACAACGGCAAGTTGGAGTACACTCTCCCAGATAACGCATTAAGCTTTACTCAATTTCTAAGTCAAGCCACTTTGGATACTGATGGAATCAACCGTGAAGCTCAGTATAACAACTCAATTACCGTTGAAGACATCACCAAGGAATCCGCTATCGATTCAACGGCTCTGAAGGTACTTACATATTCACATCCCCATGACACCTGCGACGGCATAGAACTCCATCTTGGCAACCAAGCCATGGGATATCCTTTCACCTGTCTTGGCCACAGCTGGAAAGCTGTCGAGTACCTGTATCTCTGTGGAGAGTGGAGTTGGGAAGGTGAAGATGCAAAGGCTATACAAGAAGATGTACTTACTGCAAAGAGCGGATACGCAGCTGCATCATACAAGCGCTCGAAATACAAGAAACGTCGCCGTGCCGATTACGAGACCTTCCGTGACCAGTGGATGCTCTGGTGCGTCTGGCAGAAGTGCCTCGGAAACGAGGCATACCGCAAACATCTGCTCTCCATGCCAGATGACCGCATCATTATTGAAGTAATCAAGAGAGACAAAGTCTGGGCTGCTTGGCCTGATGACAACGGCATCTACCACGGAGCCAACGGTATGGGCAAGATTCTCACTATCTGCCGCCGATGTCTCAAGGAAGGCACGTCCCCTGCCATCGATGCTGACTTGCTTAATAGCAAATGCATCTATATACTTGGAGAAAAGGTTCAATTCTAAAATACAATCCACGATGACAATACATTTCAGCACACACTACGACGGAGAGATTTTCGTCAATAGCCATACGGATCTTATGGGTATAACCTATGTAGGTCCTACGGGACTGTTAAAGCAGTTGGAATTAAGAGCTGGCTTGCATACAGAAGTCAAGTCTGACGTTGAGCGTGAAGCAGAATATCTTAACGCCATGACACCATGCATCAGCGGCACCATGTTTGAAAACGCTTTCAATGTTGATAAGATTGGTGTCGCAGGCAAGCTACTTGGTTGGCGTGATAATCTGATAATGGCAGGTTGGGACGGCGCATGTGACGACCAGAAAGCAAAGAAGTTGACTATTTTGGCAACCATCGAGGAAAGCTTCCATTCAAGTGGCATAGCGGACGCTTGGGTAAAAGTTCGGGATGCTTACAAATCTGCAGATATGCTCAGCGACCGTGTGGATGAATTTGTGGTAGATTGCCCTTGGAGTGAGATACCATTCATTGTCCAAGACACACTTGACTCTATTAGTAAGAATGGAGTCAAGGTAACAAAGAAGGTTCTTGAAAACGAGGAACAAGCAAAACTCGACACTTCAAAGGTGAAGGTCGTGGATTTTCCGGACATCAACGATGCATACGAATGGTTCGCTCAGATAGAGTCTATGCCTGAGGATAGTGTGGTCATCAACCGCGACAATGTGCTCCTCAATCATATCCTCTACACATGGGACAAACCGCTTGTACACTCATCGCTCACACAGACGAATCCGCAGTTGCTGCAATTCTTCAAATTGGGGATGAGCATCTTCTCTCGTCCTCTGAACATACAGAACCTCATCTCCTATCTCCAGTTACCCATGAGCCCTATACCTGGTGCTCTGAGATACAAGCTCTCAAAGATGCTCCTTCAGCATGGAGGCTTCGGTAATAAAACAAAGAGAGAGGATGGAGAAGTACGTGATGAATGGGAGCAGACCATTCATGAGTTCGAATTTGTCAACAAGGAAGGAAAAGCCACTCCGCAAGCCAGAGCGAAAAAGATGGCATTCCTTTCCCCAATCCGTAATGACTATGCTGATGGCATCAGCAAGGATGAACTGATGGGCTATCTTGACTCTCTTAACAAGTGGGCAATCGGACATTATGCCGATGTTGATCTTGCCGAGGAGAAAAAGGCACAGTTGCATGAATTGCAGACCTTCATTTCGTCCTTCAAGACTTCTTTGCAAAGTCTCTCTGGAGAAATAGTTCAGTATAGTGACATTGAGAAACTCGTACTTCAGATTTATCGACCTATGAACTACGCATTAAACCAGACAGAAAACGGAGCGTTTTGCGTAGTGAATGATATAAGACAGGTAGCTACACCTGCAAAGACAATCCTTTGGCTTGACTGTCAGGATGAAGATGGCGAGAATGACTCATACGATTTCCTGACAAAGTACGAGAAGGAGTATCTCTGCGGTCATGGCGTCAAGTTGCCGGGTTTCGCCAATCATCTCTCAACCGCACGCAAGGAGCATCTCCGCATTCTCTCACAAGCAGATACTGTAATCCTTGTGCACTCTGCTTACAATGGAACTACACGACTCGGAGAACACAGCATGATTGCGGAAGTCCGCCATACAGCCGGAAAACTGCCGACTTGTGACAGGAATTCTTTGTTCCCAATGGTAAAAACAACGGAAAAGACTGCAGATGTGGATAGGTTCGCACCGGTTGCAGCACTGGAGTTGGGTGCGATAGACTATAAAGGGCGAAAAGAAAGCAATTCCTCTCTTGATACCCTCATACAATTGCCGTTCAACTATGTTGTGCAGTACGTAGCAAAGCTCAATGAGCCAAATGAGGAACAGTTGAAAAACACTCACATCACGCTCGGTCTTGTCGCTCACAACTTCTTCGAACATATCATTGATGATGGTAAGTCTGACCTTCAGTTGATGCGCCAACTAACTGAAGACGAGTTTGACCAGCGACTGGAGAACTCCATCGATGCTACAGGCCTCATCCTGCGTCTGCTAGAGAATACATCTTCACTCGGTGAGTTCCGCATCCACCTCAAGGATAGCATGCTCAGTCTTATAGACATTATGGAGCACTTGAATCTTACCCCTGTAGGATGTGAGGTGTCTATACCAGACGAATACAGCCAGAAAAAACTGGAATTAAAAACCATCGGGGACTTCGGTGCACGTATTGACTTCCTCCTCAACGACGCTAGTGGTCGTTATGTAATCTTCGACTTCAAGTGGTCGTACAGCCAGTACTATGGCAAAAAACTTGAAGAGAATACCGCAATTCAGCTTGAACTGTATCGTGAAGCGGTAAAACAGATGTATACTGGTAAGGATGTTGCAGCTGTAGGTTACTACATGATGCCACGCAAGCAACTCATTACAAGCGATTATGATGAGATTAGTGGTAGCAAACTCATTAAGCATGTAGATCCTGCCAATATAATAGTACCTCTTATCCAACAGATAAAAAACTCTTATGCATTCCGTATGGATGAGATACGACGTGGTCATATCGAAGAGGCTGAAACAGTGGACATAAAGGACATTGACAATTGCTATCATGCAAAAGAGGAAGAACTGGGACTCTGCCCATTGTCTGTGACGGAGAAGACAACGGGGCGGGGAAAATCCAAACAGCTCATATCTGTTACTAAAGAATCTGAGCATGTATTCAACCCCTCTAAAAAGTTATCTTTCGAAGATGAGAAGAAAGAGCCATGCGAGATAGCAACTTCACACGCAATACTTAAAGGACGACTGAAATGAGAAACGTAACATACATCAATGCTGGCGCAGGCTCCGGCAAGACATACACTCTGACAAAGATATTGGCAGAGAAACTTTCAAAAAAAGAGGTAAAGCCTTCAGAGGTTATTCTTACGACCTTTACGGAATTGGCAGCAGCAGAGTTCAAGGAGAAGGCACGTCAGCAGATTCTGTCTACTGACAATATGGAAGTTGCTTCACAGATGGACTGTGCTGCTATAGGGACAGTTCACTCTGTAGCTCTTGGATTCATCAAGAAGTTCTGGTTCTTATTGGAATATGGTGCTGACATTCAAACAATTTCAGAGCGTGACGAGGATTTTTATATGAGCCAGTCACTAGCTCGTATTGCCAGTATGCCTGAACATAAGTCTGATTTGGACAACTTTCGCAAGTTCCGTGATTTCTTCGACATTCTTGACTCTTCCAATCATCCCGACCATCTCTTTTGGCAGCAGCATCTCAACTCCGTGGTTGAAAAGATGGAGTACTATGGTGTTGACGTTGTTGATATAAGTACACAGAAGAGTATTGAAACACTGAGAGCTGTTTATACGGGAACCCCTGTCGACTATAATTTCATCGCTTCTGCCTTAAAAGAATATGGTAATTTCTGTGCGACAAAGTTTGATGACGGACGCTCAGGAACCAAAGCGCATGAACATTATGACGCAGTTGCCAAACTTCTTCATGAAAAAAGAGACCAAGACTGGCTCACTCGTGTAAAAACATTGATGAAAACTCCTTGCTGCGAAAAAGCTGCAGAACAAGCTTGTACTAACTTTACAAATCTAAAAGACCAGCTATCCGTTGCCGATACATCTGTCGATGCACTCGCCATTCTCGAACCATTCGTAAAATCTGTGTTCCGTCTAGCTAAAGTTTGGCACGACGATTTCATAGCCTACAAACGAAATAACCATATCATTTCTTACAATGACATGGAGCAAATCTTCTTACGTCTCTTGACTGATTATGAAGAAGTACAGGACTATGTGCGTTCTCACTATCGTCTGGTAATGGTTGATGAGTTTCAGGATTCCAACCCAATTCAACTCAAGATTTTCAACAAACTGTCTGAGATTATTGCTGAGACCGACGGACATTCGTACTGGGTAGGCGACCCTAAGCAAGCAATCTATGGATTCCGTGGAGCCGATACCGACCTTGTAAATTCTGTAGCAGACCACTTCACATTCTATGATGATGCAGAAATCCATGAAGAGGAAGGTCCGCGCAATCTTGCAACAGGACGTCTTGTGGAGAGTTGGCGTTCTAGAAAGAGACTTGTCGACCTAGTAAATGCTGTATTCTATGAGCCTTTCAAGAATGATGGTATTAATAAACTGTGCATAAAGCTCGATGCCCACTTCAAGAAAGATGACCTCAGCTCCAATGCTATCGTTCATTGGGAATGTGGTGATAGCATCAAGAACCAGCAAGATGCGGCTGACGCACTAGCCTTCAAAGTAAAGGAATTACTTGATAGCAAAATGCAAGTTCACAGCGGAAAGCGTGACGAACCCGCAACAGCAATCTCACCGCATGACGTTGCCATATTGTGTCGTAAGAATTCAGCATGTAAGGAAGTGGTCAAGGCTCTCCGCAAATATGGCATTCCCGTCTCTGAAGCTGAGGATGCTATCATGCAACGCATTGAGGTTCAGCTTGTCGTTACCCTTCTTCAGTTTATGCAAGACCCGAAGAACAAACATGTCTTTGCAAATCTTATGCGTCTGCTATGGGGCAACACTACAGAAGAAATCCTTCGTAATCGTATAGACTATGTCTTGGAACATATTGATTCTGAAGGAGAATTCGATACTGCCAATGACAACTGGCAAGAGGACTTGGATTCCGTTAAGGACTTGCTAAAGCAAGGAGAGCGTATTCAGCATCTCTCCATACCTGAGATGGTAAAAGCCATAATCTATGAGAGTAACATTCCGTCTCTTACTGCACGATGGGGAGACGAGCTGGTACGCCGTCAGAACCTCTCTACATTGCAACACCTTGCTGATGACTATGACGAGATGTGTCTTCAGATGGGACTAGGAACGTCCATCAGCGGCTTTATCTATTATCTTAACAGCATTGAGCCTGACAAAGAGAAAGACAACAAGTCAGACACCGTTAAGGTATTCACCTATCATGGTTCAAAGGGATTAGAGTGGCCGGTCGTTGTCATGCATGGTCTTGGCGAGAACGTTCTGACAGATGCAGACTTCACAAAGAAATCATTCATGAAAGTACGTGAGGTAGTTATGAATGACAATGCAACAGAGGAAGACCCATTTGCCAAGGAGTATTATCTGCACTTTTTCCCCTTCACTCTTAGTTCATTCAATAATAATCCTACGGCAACCTTACAGGACAACATTAACGAGCTGGAATTCTACAAGAAACTCAAGGAACGAACTAAATCGGAAGAACGCCGACTGCTATATGTTGGAATGACGCGTGCCAAGGATTACCTGTACACCTTCGGATACAAGGGAAATTTCGATTGGCTTACTAATGCCGGTGTCGAATCACCCTCTTCTGACAATGTTTGGGGAAATTCTGACTATGCAGTTACTCCGATAAGCATAAGCAAGCCAGAAGATTCTAAAGAAGATAGCATGGTGCAAACATACACTATCATCGAGAAACCTATTGCTCATAACGAAAGAGAAAGAAAATTCCTTTCTCCAAGCAAGATAAAGGAATTCAGCGGATATTTCAGTCACGAGTCATGGAAAGAAAAAGGTACCGTTATCGAAACAAAAGGCTGGAATAAGGACAACTACGCCACCATCGGAACGTGTATCCATGACATCTTTGCCATCTATCGACAAGGACATGACGAAGACAATCGTAAAAAAGCATTGAGCATCATCGGCGGTTATGGGCTGTCAGATATACTTGCTGGGCATGTGGATGCTATTCTTCGTTCTGCCTACTGGCTATACAACCAGTTGCAGCAGCACTTTCCTCAAACCGAGGGAGACAGTACCTGCAACGAATATCCGTTTGAGATGACTCTTCCTACTGGCCAGCATCTTCGGGGAGAAATGGACCTGCTGTGGTTCTATACAGACGATAAAGGCCATCATTGCGTTCTGATTGACTACAAGACTTTTGGCGGTGTAGCACTCAATGAGCACACGACTACTCATTATGCACAGTTATCAGCATACGCAGAAGCATTACGTCATAAAGGCATTGATGTGGCTCATGCTCTTATATACTATCCTGTTTACAGTACGATACATGAATTGAAATAACGTTCAATGAAAAACTTAAAGTACATACTTTCACTCATATTGCTGACAATGTCCATTCATGGATATTGCCAGCAGATGTATGACCGCTCGGGCTCTCTCATAGGACGCTACGATAGCGGTAAGATATATGACCGCTCTGGTTCCTATGAAGGCAAGGTCGATTCGGGGCGTTTTTATAATCGCTCTGGAAGCTATATCGGCTACGAACGTGACGGAAAGTTCTATGACCGATCGGGCTCTTACATCGGTTATACAAAGGATGAAAAGTTCTATGACCGATCGGGCAGTTACATTGGTTACATCAGTGGCAACAACGTCTATAACCGTTCCGGTTCACTGATAGGCAGAGTCAACAGAGTGCCAGACTTAATAGTTGCCCTCGTCTATTTTTATGGTTATTTTCCCCTACGTTGAATCCAAAATCCAATAAGACATGAAAATCATTTGCACCAGTGACTGGCACTTAGGAAACTTGTTTCATGGCAATGATCGCCTACCCGAGCACAGGCATTTTCTGTCATGGCTTCTTGCAAGGATAAAAGAACAGCACCCAGATGCATTGCTTATAGCTGGCGACATCTTCGACAACGGCAACCCCTCGGCTGCTGCTCAGTCTGCATACTATGAGTTTCTCGCTGACGCGACAGAGACATGTCCCGACATGAATGTGGTTATCATAGCAGGTAATCACGACTCCGCCAGTCGTCTTGAGGCACCTCGTGCCCTGCTGACACGACACAAGGTTGAAATCCGTGGTAACATACATCGTTCGTGGGTCGCAAACGAAGATGGTGGAAACTGGGTGATTAATTACGATGACCTCATGATTCCCATCAATGGTGGTGACGGCTCACAGGCAATAGTTCTCACTGTACCTTATCTTCGAAGTGATGTCGTGCAAAACGCCAACTATTCGGAAGGTGTTAATACTATACTTCGTGAACTGACTGCCAAGGCGAGGGAAAAGTATAGAGACTCACCTCTCATCATGATAGCTCACATGTACGCAAAGGGTGCCGACATTGCCAAAAGTGATGCCAGCGAGAAGATTGTCATCGGAGGACAGGAGGAGGTGAACATGCAAGGATGGGACGAACATCCCGACTATTTCGCTTGTGGACATATCCATAAGCGTCAGCACATCTGGAATACCGATTGGGCCCACTACTCGGGTAGCGTGCTCCCCATGTCATTTGCTGAAAAGGATTACCATCATGGGGTGGACATGGTTACAATAGAGAACGGGACGAAACCGCAGATTGAGTTTCTGGAGTATGAGCCACAACATAAGCTCATGTTTCTACCAGAAGCCGAAGAGGAACTTACATCTAAGAAACTGGAGAAACGTATCAATGCAGAACTCCAGAACAAAACCGAAGACAAGTTGGATGACAACTTTGTCTATCTGGTGTTAAAGGTGACACTCGAAAAGGTAAACAATGATGCAATCAAGGAGCTGGAGGCACTTATTGGCACAAAGAATGCCGTGCTTTGTAAGATACAGAAAATAATACCAGAATTAGACATAACCACTATTTCTGGTTCACAACACCTTCAAAGCATTGACGACATACTGAATCGCGACCCTCTCGACACTCTGAAAGAGACATTTGTCGTAAAAAATGGCAAGGAAATGACAGATCATCAAGAAAAGATGTTGACTGACCTACTGAATTCTTTAACCGCCGAAAACGACAACGCACAATGAAGTTCATAAAGCTTGAAATACTCAACCTCGCCTCTCTCGACCGTGCAGGAGGTGAAGTGATAAACTTTGAAGAAGGTGTACTGGGCGAAAGTACCATCTTCAGCATCGTTGGTCCTACAGGTTCGGGCAAATCCACACTGCTGGACGCTATCTGTCTGGCTCTCTATAACAGAGCACCCCGATATCCTCGAAAGAAGAAAGACAAAGACAAGATGGAGATTCTTGGCACCCCAGATGAAGGCGAGAAGAACAGACTGTCTCCAAAAGATTGCCGCAATATCCTTACTCGGGGAAAGAAAGAAGGTTATAGCAAGTTGACATTTCTGGCAAACAACGGCAATGTATATAGAGCTGAATGGTATGTAAAGTTCAAAACAAAGAACTATGACGACGCCATTCTTTCACTATACAAGCTAACCTCTAAAAAAGGACAAACCGTAGAAGAGGAAGCAGACTGGAACGAGCTTCCCACCATCATTGGTCTCGGCTACGACCAATTCCTTCGCACCGTACTGATAGCTCAGGGCTCGTTTGCAAATTTCCTGACTGCTAGTGAGGATGACCGATATCAACTTCTTGAAAAACTTATTGGCAATGAAGAAATCTACACCAAAATAGCCACTCGTATCAGTAAGGAAAAAGATGAGGCTACACGTGCTTTTGATGAGATCAACGCAAACTTCGCTGCCGTTGATAAGGATATCATCAAGGATCAAAATGAACTTGATGCATTGACCACACGCATAGCCATACTTGACGAAGAGGACAGGAACGTGAAAACAGAACTTGGAAAAATTGCGGAGTCTTTGGGATGGTATGTCATAGAAAAGAACTTTGAAAAGAACATTCCTCTATATGAGGGGAAACTATCTGATGCACGCAACAAGCTCAATGAAATAAAGGCGGATACCGAAAGACTTACTCTGCATGACTTAACCATCGAAGCTGTGAAACTGTACGATAACGCAGAGAAAAAACAGAAGGAGATTGAAGGTAATGAGGCTGAGCTGGTATCTCTTAACAAGAAGGTTACACAGAAAAAAGAAGAGATAGAGAAGGAAAATAGCAACCTCGTAAAGCTCAAGGAGGAGGCCAATAAGGCAAACCAGATTCTTGAACAGCAAAAACCTCACATCAACAAGGCTCGTACCATAAAGGGTGAGTTAGAATCTGCAAACAAGACCGTCGAAGAAAAACAAACAGCCAAAATTAACGCCGAGGGTGCTTTCAGCAAAGCAAAACAAGCTGTTAATGATAATGCCACGGCCATTAGGAAAGGTGAAGCCATGCTGCAAGACGCTAAAGGTGCTTTGGAGAAATTAAAGTTAGATTTACAGAAGAAGGCCGACGAACTCAACGAAGCGGCAGAGAAGTGGAAAAAAGCATTTGAAATCGAACAAAAGAAGATTGAAGGGAAAGATTCCGACACTCTCCAGAAGGAAAAAGACGTTGCTGAGAAGAAGAAGACGGACCTGAACGAGGCAATTCGTATCCGTAAAGTAATTGAAACCGATACTGAGATCATCTGCAATCTTGAAAAGAAGAACAAAGAACTTGAAGAGCGCAATAAGGGAATCGAAGATGACCTTAAAAAGTTCAATACTGAGCCCTTGTCGAAAGAACTTGAAACTCTGCGGAATACATACACGTTGATGATCTGTGAGAACTGGCGTGAACATCGGGCTACTCTGCATGATGGTGAAGCGTGTCCTCTATGCGGATCCAAACAGCATCCGTATGAGTCGGGCGAGGTATTTGAGCCTGTTGCTAATGAATTGAAAGAACTTATCTCATCGAAGGAAAATATACTAAAAAAGCAGAATGATGGGAAACTGTGTTTGTCGAACGAGAAAAGTCAGAACGCCGGCGTACTGAAGGCCAACAAGACGACTATTGCAAACACTAAGGAGGCACTACGCAATTTAGAAGATGAGTGGACAGCCATTTATGCTCAACATACGGATTGGCCGTTAGAGTCTGATAATCTCGAAAAACTGAAACCCTCTATAGAGCAGAACGCCACCAATGCTGGCAACGCCTTGAAGGAATACAATAAGGTTGACATGGAAGTGAACCGTCTGCGCAAAGAGAAAGAAAAGGCTGAAAATGATGTAAGAAAATTCAAGGCTGAAAGCGAGCAGCAGATTAAAGATGCAGAAAAGAAACAGACCAACTGCTCCACCGCTCTACACATAGAGAAGGGAAAGACTACGAACCTCAAGGAACAACAGTCTGAGAAAGAGAAGAATCTGTCAGATGCAACAAACGCGCTGAGCAAAGCTAACGTGGAACTTGAAGCCAAGAAACAAGCTATCAAGAAAGAGATTGGCGACAACGACCCTGATGCCCTTGAACAATCACTTACAACTGCAAAGAATAAAGCTGACCAAGTGGTTACAGACAAGACAAAAGCCATTAGCAATATAAATGCCGATATGAAAGAACTCAACGGCAAGATTGAAAGCATAAACAATACAAAGGCTGATAACATAAGTAAACGTGACACGTCTGTTAATGCACTAACTGAATGGCTGACATCTTACAATGCCGACGAAAGCCATCAGCAGAAACTTTCCGTTGAAGACATCGCTTTACTCGCCAAGGCCAAAGATAATTGGGAATACATTCGCACTTGTCAGAAGAAGTGGGCCGATGCACTGACCACAGCCGAAACAACGCTCCAAAATGAGAAGAAAGCTCACACCGATCATCAGCAGAATAAGCCATTATCAACAAAGGAAGAACTGGTTACTCGCAAGACGGAATTGGAGAGTCGCTCAAATACTGAACTTGTCGAGGCGAAAGCCTGTATGCAACGTCATGAAGAAGCTAAACAACAGATGGGCACCATGTTTGAGAAGAAGCAGGAAGTAGAAACGTTCATGAAAGAATGGAAAGAGATATCCGACTCGATTGGTTCCGATGGCAAGACTCTCCGTAAGGTTGCCCAGTGCTACACACTTCATTTCCTTATAGCTCATGCCAATGTGGAGATACGGAAATTCAATAGTCGCTACGAACTCCTGCAAGTGAAGAAATCTCTGGGTATACGTGTCATCGACCATGACCGTGCCGATGATATCCGCGACACAACGTCCCTCTCTGGAGGTGAGACTTTCATCGTATCTCTCGGGTTAGCTTTGGGACTCTCTGCACTATCTTCTCGCAACATTTCTTTCGAAAACCTTTTCATCGACGAGGGTTTCGGCACACTCGACCCCGACACACTTGCCACTGTCATAGACTCACTTGCAATGCTACAGACATCGCAGGGTAAGAAGGTCGGTGTTATCAGCCACACTGATACAATGTCGGAACGCATCACGACTCAGATTCGTATCATCAAGAATGGCAACTCAGGTAGTAGCCATATCGAGATATATCCATAAAACATTGGATTATGTACAGTTTAGAAGATGTCAACAAATGTCGGGATGTTATAATACGCATCCTCAGAGGTACGCAAAGAGAAGGAATAGAAAACGTTCTTGCCTACATGGACGAGAACGGATTCTATTCCGCTGCTGCTTCATGTAAGTTTCATAACAACTTCTATGGCGGGCTTGCAAAACACTCTCTGGAGGTCTTTTGGGAAGCGGACGAGTTATGGCTCAAGTTAGAAAATAATGACGAGAAAATCATCCAAGAAAGCATAAAGATTACAGTCTTTCTTCATGACATCTGTAAGATAGATGCATATCCGTGTGAATTGGGCCATAATCCGTATTTTAACCATAAAGTCAATATCAAATACCATGGGAAGAAGTCGATTGACATTCTGACATCTCTCGGATTGAAACTTAACGAGTGCGAAAGAGAAGCAATCCGATGGCACATGGGAAGATTCACAGATGCATGCAATCTGAATGAGAATGAAGCCACGTTCCACTATGTCAAAATTGCCATTGACAACCCATTGGCAGGTATAATCATGGCAGCAGACTCAAATGCATCTGCCCAGGCACTGGGAAAAAAGAGAAGGTATGACACTTACGACGACTTTGTTCGCAATATACAAAATGAATAAAACAGATTAAGGATATGAACAACTTTTAAATAGCATTTTTTACTCTAATGTTATTGCTCGTAACTATAGCAGCAAATGCTGAGACGCGATACCGTGCATACTGCGAAATGATATATAGTGCAATTACGCAACAAACCATTATCATTATCGAAGGCGAATCACGCAACATCAAAGATAAGAATGGACTACCATTGAAATTTAAGACAATGGAGATGGCTCTAAACTACCTTAGTAAGAAAGGCTGGCACGTAGAACCTGTGGAATTGCCGTCTGCTGCAGCAAACAAAGCACAAAGCGGCAGCAAGTCAACAACAACAATCTTACTCCTGAGCCGCGATAATTCCAGCGAAGAAGAAATCAAGAACATGTTCAAGTAAAGCCATGACTTCTATGAAGACAGATCTCATAGACAACCGTCAGATACGCATATTCATATCGTCCACATTCCGCGATATGCAAGACGAACGCAACCAATTGATGAGGTTCACGTTTCCTAAGCTGCGCGACCTTGCCGCAAAGCGTGACGTTACCCTGACAGAGGTCGACCTACGTTGGGGCATCACCGATGAAGATTCAAAATCCGGAAAAGTTGTAGATATCTGTTTGCGTGAGATTGAAAACTCAATCCCATTCTTTATTGGTATCATAGGTAATCGCTATGGATGGGTGCCTAAGAAGAAAGACCTTGACGATAATGTGACCGATCATTTCCCTTCAGTCAACGGTTATCTTGCCAATAACCTCGTTACTGAAATGGAAATGCAATTCGGAGTTCTAGAGCGTGAAGAGGACATGCACGCATGCTTCTACATTAAAGACTTCGAAGACAATCAGACTCAAGGATTAGAGAAAGAGCCTCAAGATTCTCTACAGAAGCTCGAACAACTCAAGCAAGCCGTAAAGGAGAGCAGATACCCGTCGGCTACATATAGTTCAATTGAGGACTTATCACGGCAAGTAGAAGAGGCTTTCATCAGATTGCTAGACCAATTATTTCCTAAAGGTAATCTTAGCGAGTTTGAAAAAGAGCAAATTGGTCAGCGTTCCTTCCTAAATCAGTTATGCCAGAACTACATCTGCGATGAAATGAACTTCCAGATACTAGACGAATGGTCTGACGATTGGAATGCCTCGCAAATGGTTGTTTCCGGCGCAAGCGGATTAGGCAAATCCGCACTCATAGCAAACTGGCTTAAGAAGACTTTGGCAAACGAAAAACATGAATACAACATCGTTTACCACTTTGTTGGCAATGGAGGCAGCAAAAGTTCCTGCGAAAACATTGCAAAATATTTATGCGAAGGTATTAGGATCTGTTATAACTGGCATGCAAGTGAAAACAAAAATGATATTCAAGAATTAAAGGCGCTATTCGAAAGGATTGGTGATGATTCAAGTAAACCTCTTCTGATTGTATTAGATGGTATCAACCAAATCATAGATGCCGATAATGCAAAACTTCTAAACTGGCTCCCAACCCCATCAAATAATATCAAGTTACTCTTCTCAACATTAGAAGAAGACTTGACATACACTGTCTTTAAGAACCGTAACTACCAGATTCACACATTACAAGCACTTAGCATTGGCCAAAGGGAGAAACTTGTCGTATCTTACCTTCACGATGTATATGCTAAGTCCCTTACCCCAGAAAGGGTTTCTCGTATTGTAAATGACACGCAATGTGCTAACACGTTAGTCTTACGTACCCTCTTGGACGAACTGGTAACATTCGGCATTCACGAAAAGTTGGACGAGAAAATAGATTTCTACCTGTCTCATGATTCTGTAGAGGATTTCTACCAATCATTCTTAATGTCATATGAAGAAGACTTTGGTAAGGAGTTTGTTACAGATTTACTTAGTATCATAGCCCTTAGCAAAAACGGACTTACTGAGACAGAAATACTTGGTATATTAAACTATGGCGTTAGCAACGAAGAAGTAAAGGTAACGCCATTGCTTTGGTCACGTTTCTATTGTTCGTTCCTTCGGAATTTTGTTTCACGCAATGGAGTCATTTCATATTCACACCAGTATATCAACAACGCTGTTACGTTCAGATATTTAAAAAAAGACAATGAAAGTCGTCTTAGACGGCAAATCGTCGATTATTGTTATAATGCAAAATCTAGCAGAATATATTCTGAAGCAGCCCATCAATTATACAAACTTGAGAAATGGCAGGAATTATACAAGGCAATATGCTATCTGAACGTCTTCTACGAACTGTATAACAGTGACAAGACAGCTCTGACTAACTACTGGGTAGGGTTGCTTATAGCAGACAAGGAAAAGTTCACGCCTATCATATACATAAGCGAGTCCACCAAAGTTGTTCCTAAACGGTTTTTAGCAACACTATTAAACGAACTTCTCATTTTCATTTCAAGGGATCTAAACTCCCCATTGATTGCACTGGAATGTACAACCACAGTTCTAGAAAAAATATCAACTGTCTATGGAACAAAAACAAAGGAGATGGCTGATGTCTACAATTCTCTAGGCGGCATTCTTTACGATTTGAAGCGTTATAAAGAAGCATTAGGGTACCTTGAAAAGTCCTTTGACATTAAAAAAGAATTGGGGCTCACGCAAACAGAATCAGCTGCTCTGTCATATAATAATATGGGCTATGCATATCGTAAGATTGGCGACAAGAAAAAGGCATTTGAGTTATATCGAAAAGCTGCAGAACTTCGTAAAAGTCTCTTTGGCGAGAACTCACTTCCATATGCAGATTCTTGTTTTGCTATAGGATCATTATTCATGGACAGCAGTAAGAATGATTCGGCAGAAAAACTGCTGAGAAAGTCGTTAAAGTTATACATTACACATCGAGGTGAAGTATCAAACAGAACCGCTGATTGCTATGGTAACCTTGGCATATTGTATAGTTCCATACAAGATTACAAGTCAGCCATTGAATTTCACACGAAAGCTCTAACAATCAGGAAGAAAATGTATGGCGAATTGCATCTAGATGTTGCAGGCGGCTATAGGAATATCGGTAACACATACAGTCGCAGTGGAGATTACTCAAAAGCGCTTGAAATGCTTTTTAAAGCAGTAGAAATACAAATCGCCATTCAAGGTGAGAATGCTATAAGCCTAATCAGTACATATAATAATCTAGGAGCCACATATGATTCAATGCAGGATTATCTCAATGCTATAGACTACTACCAGAAAGCGCTTGTCATTTGCGAGGCCAACTTTGGCGAAAATAGCTATACAACAGCAGAATGTTTGAATAATCTTGCTGTTACATACCTATCGATGAATGACAATCAAAAAGCTCTCGACTGTTTGCAAAAGGTTTTATCATGTTGGCAAAAACAATATCATCCCACTCATAAGAGAATAGGGTTATGTTGTATTAATATAGGTTGTGCATTGTATAAGTTGGGGCGAAAAGCCGAATCTCATGATTCATTTCAGAAAGCATACGATATTCTAAAGAGTCTTGGTGAAGATGATGAAAACGTCTTACTATGTAGGAAGTATTTAGGTTATTTTTGATTTAGTATGCTGGGATTTCCTTAAATGACTTTACAAACTCCAGAAGAATGACAGGGTTAATCGCCTTGCCATCCTTTTTCGTTGTCAGATGTAGATGGTAAGACGAATGGGACTTTATACAATAGAAGATATGATTGCAGTTGCCGGTTGAATTCGCGTCCTGTTATAAAATGTTAAAAAGTTAAATCTTCATCTTTTCTAATCTCTTCAGAAGCTTCGCCGTCACTTTTCTACCGTTTAACACGTAAGTGACTGATATAAATGCATTTGCAAATACGTTTGTTGAACTTATACATACCAAATCATACGAGACCATTGCTCATGTCATACCACAAAAGGGTGCGTATGTAGAGGTGGGCAATCGTGTACTTATTGGATTGGTGAAAGAAGACAACAGGCTGTTTCAAGCATTTATGGACGGAACTGCAACCTTGTATTATTCAGGAAAACAGTTTCCAACAACCATCGCCTTGCAAGATCTTCACTTCTTCATGCCATACATCAAAGGAAAAGGAATACGTGATGTGTATGAGATTGTCAAGGTGCGGACTATCACGGGCAAAGAGGCAAAACAAACGGATGAAGATGATGCCGACAGCAAGGCTCTCCGCCTGGCTTTTGAACTTCGGTATGTTCGCAAGCAATATGCAGAATTCCAACCAATAGACACAACAAAGATGATAGTCCACACGTTTGTTGATACGACTTTCGATAAGTTGGAAGAATGTGTGATAATAGATAAATTGTAAAAAACTATATAAGAGAATGAAAAGCATCGGATAAAGCTTGAGTTTCAGGAGCAACCCGAACTTATGCAGGTAAAATTGACTCTCCATATTCAAAACGAGCCTACAAATGAGCCTGTAAATGAACGGCAACAAACTATACTATCTATTAACCTGAGTTCGGGATAAGAAAGTCTTTATAAAAGTTGGTAATCTCAATAATTTTTAGTACCTTTATGGTTGTAAATCAATTAGTTATAAAGTAAAAGGATACTATAGTTATGGAGATTACCAAGGACAAAATTACTGAAATTTTCTGTATTATCGATGATTTTTGCCAAGAATATGATAAAGAGATTGCCCGCATGTCCATTTGTGAGCCTGACGGGCGTAAGCACCGCAATCGGAAATGTACTATGAGCCGGTCGGAAATCATGACAATACTCATCTGCTTTCATTTCAATACTTTCCGCAACTTCAAGCATTATTACCTCTTTTATGTCAAGGTGCACCTGCACGACTTGTTCCCAAAGCAGCTCTCATATAACCGCTTTGTTGAACTCGAGTCCAGAGTCGCGGTTGAGATGATGCTGTTCCTCCAACTGTTTTGCTTTGGTAGATGCACGGGTATAAGTTTCATTGACAGTACATGCATTCCTGTATGCCACAACAAGCGTATAACAAGGAATAAGGTGTTCCGTGGTTATGCAGAAAGAGGCAAAAGCACCATGGGATGGTATTTCGGTTTCAAGTTACACCTGATATGCAATGAGAGAGGTGAACTGCTTAACTTTATGCTTACGAAAGCGAATGTTGACGATAGAAATACAGATGTTTTTAACAGATTGAGTGATAATGTGTTCGGAAAATTATTCGCAGACAAAGGATATATTTCGCATGGCTTGTTTGAGAGATTGTTTAACGACGGTATAGAAATTGTCACTGGCTTGAAATGCAATATGAAAAACAAGCTTATGCCATTGTATGACAAGATTCTGTTGCGTAAAAGATCTGTCATAGAAACCATCAATGACGAACTTAAGAATGTTGCACAACTTGTACATTCAAGACATCGTAGCGTGTTCAATTTCGTAATGAATGTCCTTTCTGTTTTGGCTGCGTATAGCTTCTTTGAAAAGAAGCCATCCATCAACATTGACTATTGCATAGAGAATGTTGACGGACAGCTTGCTGTTATAAAGTAAACTTCATTTGGACTTTACAATCCTTGCATTTTGCCATCCATATTGTTTGGAGGGCAAATGTAATATGCACCTATCGGAAATCTGGCATAGCAAGAAAAACGACTGTCGCTTATCCCGAACTCAGGTTATTATGAAGCAAAGTCCATCAATAATAAGAGAAGATTTGGCAAACAAACTGGGTATTTCGCTTGCAACGTTAAAAAGAGAACTTACTTCGTTAAGAAAGGAAGGTTACATTACACGTAACGGAAGTGATAAAAATGGGCAATGGATTGTTGTTTCAAAATAGTTGTATGTACGTGAAAAAATCTGCCATATCTTCCAGTTTCGACATAACTCGTTGTATATAAGCAAAATAAAGGCTGGCAGATAACTCGATAATCGGGTTATCTACCAGCCTATCCCCCAGCCTTAACAAGCTATCTGCCAGCCTGTCAATGCGATTAACGCAGACTGGAAACAAGATTACCGCGTAGCGAAAATATCATTACCGCGTAGCGGAAATAAGATTACCGCATTGCGGAAACAGAAGTACCACGCTGCGGTAATGTGCTTGGGGCTGAAGAAATCTCCCCTTTCTCTTAAAGAAGTTCTTCCTTTTTCTGAAGAAATATCCCCTTTTTCTTTTTACTAAACACGCATCACTCGGGCAGTGCTGTTACAATCACTACGCGATTAAGATCGTTATCTTCGTATGGCTGCGCATTGCTGCCGATGCCTTGCGCCTCGATGCGCGACGGAGCGATGCCGTAACGCTCTATGAGGATATTACGCACGCTGTCGGTGCGGCGTATGGAAAGCATCAAGTTGGTGCGCGCCTTGCCTGTGGCTTTGTCGGCATAGCCGTCGAGACGGATGCGGGCAGAAGGGTTCTGCTTGAGATATTCGACGATGTTCTCAAACACTATGTCCTGCTTCTTCTCTGGCTTGGCGGAAGCGCAAGCGAAGCTGACCGAGGCGAGACGGAACGCTTCCTGTTTCTTCGCAACCGACTTCTCCACTATGCGGTCCTTAAAGACGGGACGCTCCACTATCCGCTCCTTCACGTACACCGTGTCGACCACGGCTTCACGACGGAGCTTATGGCAGCGCTGCTTCTTGGCGCAAGGCTTTGAGGCGTTGAAGCGATAGGTCAGTCCGAGCGTTGCACCGAGCGTCGGCTCGTACTTGCGACCAGTGATGCGACCGTCGAAATGGTCGGGCATGAGAGCCGAAGCTATCTCAAGGTTTACATCCATGCACTTCAGCACGCTGTACTTGGCGGCTATAGAGAAGTTGGCTGTGAGCGAGTTGGCGTCCGCCGTGCCGCGATAGGCGAAGGTGCGGGCGTAGCCCAATCCTACAGCCGGAAGCACATCGAAGCGGCCCTCGCTGCGGAAGAGCAGACGCGAGAGGCTCACCATGAAGTCGGCATGAGCGTTGACGTAACGCAGATAATGGCGATAGGTGCCGTCGGGGCGGACCGTCACATTGTCGATAACGGGGTCGTGAGGGCCGTATATAGAGCCGTCGGTCTGCGTGTCGCGCAGATAGAGTCCTTCGGATGTGGACATGCCGTTGAGCGCATAGCCGCCAATCTGCAGGCGCAAGGCGTAAGCCGGAGTGATCCACTTGCCGACGCCGACGTGGTATGAAGGAGTGAGACGCTTGCCGAAGTGCAGCTTGCCGGCATCGCTCGAGAAGATAGTCTGCACGCCTCCGCCCGCCTCAACGAACCATCCGTTCTGCGCAGATGCCGGGAGCAGCGACATGCACCCCAGCACCATGCTTATTATAGTTTTCTTATTCATATATACAGATAGGTTTTAAGCTTATTCAACAATGAGGAAAGCAGGTCTGCTGGGCTCGCCAGCTGTGCCGTAGCTTGCGCCGCCGGCAAACGTGAAAGCCGAGACAGCCTGATAGAGACACTTGTTGCGTGCGGCATAATACTTCAGCGTAACGGGTTCCTCCGCTCCCATGCTGCCGTTTATCTCCATGCGGAAGACATACTCGCCGTTCTCCGCCTGTTCTGCCTTTGCCATGCCGCGACATTCTGCGCCCACGAATGCAGCCATCAGGTCGTCTGCCGTTGCCTGGCGCACGATGTTCTGAGGCAATGCCACACAAGCTGTCATCTTGAGCGGATGCTTGCCGGCGAGAACGAGAGGCAGGGTGAGCGGCTGCTCGGGCGAAGCCTCCACCTTGCCGTCGGCGAAGGCGAGGCATGCAGGAGCCGTGAACACGTAGCTGTTGCGATGGCTGTAATAGCGTATGTCTACAGACGCCGCCTGTGAGCTGACGCCGTTGACAACCATCTTGTATACCGGTCTGCCGTCCTGCTCGCCCACAAGTTCGCCCACGCCGGCGCACACATTGCCAATGAACGCCGCCAGCTTGTCGCCGCTCTTGTCGGCATAGCTGCCTGTAACGGCGTCAAGGGTGAGATAAGCGATCATGCTGCCTTGCGGCACGAAGCTGAGAGTCTGCGGCTGTTCCTCAGAACCAACCACCGAACCGCGCTTGCCGATAACGAAGGACTGCTCGGAAACGAACACCTGCTTCTTCTCCGCGCTGTAATAGCGGAATATCACCTGCTCGCCCTCGGCACGTCCGAGGATGTCGTACCAGTAGAGCATATCAGCCTCGCTCTCCACGTGCTTTATGCCGCGACACTCGTCGCCCACAAACGCCTGCAGCTCGTCGCCTGCAGCTACGTTGAAGGGCAGCTTCGCCTTGTCCACCTTCACCCATACCTTGGTAGGTACGGGGAAGGGTCCCGACTGCTCGAAGTCGGGATAGGCGGGCGCGTCGGCTGTGCCGTAAATCTTGTCGACCTCATATCTGACGTCTGACGCTACGGAGACATACGTGCGCTTGGCGGCAGCACTGTAATAGCGGAACTCCACATTGCCGTTCTCGCTCGACGGCGCCTTCACGTGGATGAAGAAGAGGCGCACGCCGTCGTTCATCACCGTCTTAGCCACACCGCGACACTCGCCGCCAATGAAGGCAGCCATCTTGTCGCCGTCGGTGGCAAGCGTTTCGAGCACCGGCGAGAGACGCACTACGGCAGTCATGCTCATCGGATAGACACTCTTGTCGGGGTCGCTCCACAACGGCGCCTGATCGTTGCCGCTGAAGTCGGCTCGCCACATCGGGGCGGAAGCAGGAGTGGCAGACGCCACCTGCCATGTTGGAGTCTCGCTTACGAAGTCCTCCTCAACCACGCTCCACTGGGGAGCGGGTTGTTGCGGATAAGTCTTGTCGCCCTCTTCGGTGCATTGTGCGAAGAGTAAGCCCAATGCGGCGAGAAACGAATACTTTATATATTTCATATAGTCTTTCTTTTTAAAATATTACTTCTTGATAGCCTTCATCGAATAAACGTTGCCGTCTACGGCGATGCTGACGATATACACACCAGCCGGAACCGTGTTGCCGGCGTTCCATGTGATGTCTACATTGCCGCCAGCGTTGCAGTCGTTCCATGCCACGATACGCTTGCCGCTCATGTCGCTGACGTATACATCTGTATAGGCGTCGCGGCCGACAGTGGCACGTATCTTCAGCTGCGAGTAGAACGGCGACGGATAGATGTAGAGTCCGCCCTCGGTGCCGAGGAAGCTGATGCGCATCGGCTCGCTGAGGGTGCCCACATTGCTGTTGGCAGCATAGCTTACAGCGCTCGGTGCCTTGGCTACGACGTCGCCGTCGCGCTCTACAGTGAAGTCAACAGCCTCGGGCTTGTCGCCACCGATGGTGAGCATAAAGACGGTTCTGCCGTCGGGCAGAGCTATAGCCTCGGCATAGCCGCGCGGCTCGCCTGCTACGTAGCTCACAAGGCGGTCGCCCTGCTGCAGCTCTACGCCTTCCACCTCTACCACTGCCGTCATGTTGGCTGAGTAGGGGAAGTAAGCGTTTGTGCCGTCAGCGTTCTTGGCAGCTGCCATCGCAGCCTTAGTCTTGCGTCCTACAGAAGTCTTCGACGGATACTGCAGCTGAGCGTCGTCCTGCGACTGGCGCAGGAGCATGTATCCCTTGCCGTTCTCCATGTACGTCAGACTGCCTATCCATCCCAGATTGCCGCTGTACATAGCCATCTGCGTCTGCGACTTCACGATGTCGCCTTCCTTGGCGTCGTAGCCGGCGAGAGCCTCCTTCAGCGTGAAGTTGTCTGAAGGCAGATACGAGATGTAGTTCCAGCGCGCTGTGCCGTCTGCCTTTGCTCCGCGTATGGTGAGCTTGTGCGAGGTGGGGTCAACCGCCGGTCCTGAGATATGCAGGCTCTGCGGCTGCGAACTGTGTACGAGATACATCTGGTCGTTGTCGATGGCGGTGAGCTGTCCCATCCATCCGTTGCGCTTTGTCCACGATGCGAAGCCGTACTGCTCGTTCTTCACCTGGTCGTCTGATGTCCACTTGCCGTCGGCAAGCAGCTTGTTAAGATCGGAGAGTTTGTCGGATGCGATGTTCGTCGATATCCACGTCCATCCCTCGTTCAGCGTGATGTTCTGCACACGATAGTCCTTCGCCGTGAAGAGCACTGGCTGCGACGGACTGCCCACTACGGCGTTATTCTCGAAGCTTATCGGCTTCTCGCTCTCGGCTATGTAGGTCTGTCCGGTGCTTGCGTCCCAGATGCGGAACTCGAGGTCGTCGCTGCTTACGTCGTTAGAGTAGACCGTGAGCATGGCGTAGTACATGTCGTTCTGCTTGTAGTAGCGGTTGTTGCATACGCCTACGCACTTTACGCCGCTGAACGCAGCAAGCATGTCCTCGTCGTCAGAAGAGTATACCTTATTGATATACAGCTTGCCGAAGACAGACATATTATACTTGAAGTCGGCGGCGTTCACCGTCCAGTCGGGCTTCTCGCCCTCTACCTTCACCGTGAGCTGCAGAGCCTCCACCACGTTGTTGTCGCCACGCAGATAGAGCGTCTCGTCGTATGTGCCGATGTTCAGACTCGGGTCGATAGTCAGCACGATGTCCTCCGACGCTGTCGGGTCGATGGTGCCGCTTGCCGGTTCTGCCTCAAGCCATGAAGGAAGGTTCTCTACGGTGAAGTGTTCGATTGAACCGCCGTTGTTGAGTGCCTTCACCTTGATGGTCTTCTCCTCGTTGAGCTTCTTCACTACGGTGAGAGCCCGGTCGCTCCACTTCAGCTGGTTGCGGTCGATGAATGCGCTCCATGTTATCGGCGAGAGAATCTCGTTGCCGTTCTTGTCGCGCACGCCGTCCACCGTGAACTTCACGATAGTCTTCTCTATGCGCTCGTAAGGCTCCTTCAGATTGATGATGAGCGCGTCGTTGTTCACTACGAAGTCGTAGAGCAGCTTGCTCTCCGGTCCCTTTGCCTTGACGGGTGCAGAGGTCTTGGTCTCGACATCGCCGCCTACCGCAACTGCGTCAGGCACCTGCTGCGTCGGGTCAGCCTGCTGCTTCTGGTCTTTCAGAGAGAACTGCAGTTCCTTCACGCCCTGCCATTCGATGTATGTCTCAAACGGATAGTAAGCCAAGAGTCCCTTCTCAGTGCCGTCAAGACGGTTGCTGTTGCCGTTCTCCACGAGCGTTTCGCTCTTGTAGAGATTCCATACACGCACCTCGTCAATCTCGCCCTTGAAGAAGTTGTCTGCCTTCTCCTGCTGCAGGTTGTCGGCAGGAGTCCACACACGAGCGCCGAGATGTATGTAAGCCGCAGCTATGCCACCAAGGTCGGCTGCCTCGAAGTAAGTGTTCAGCTTGCCGTCCACGTATATCTGTCCGCGTCCGCTTGTACGGTTGACAGCTACAGCTACGTGGTGCCAGTCGTTGTCGGCGTAGCTACCGTCGCACGCCACACGCACACCGTTGTTGTGGAACACCAGACGGCCTTCCTCCAGATTGAGAGCGAAGAGATTGAGCGAACCGCCCATGTCCTCGCCGTCGCCGCGTCCGTTAGAGATGATGGTAGCCGTCTGCTGAGCCTCGTCGGCCTTGAACCATGTCTCGATGGTGTAGTCCATGCTGTTGTCTACGACACATGAACTGCCCGAAGAGAGCTTCAGATACTGGTCCTTACCGTTGAACGCTGCTGCGCGTCCCTCGGGGTTAGCCCATTCGCCGCCTCGCATCTCAAGGTTAGCACCGTGTGCCTTGTCGGCAAGAACGCTGCCCTTAGCTTCTGACATAGGATAGTAAGCAATGAGATTGCTTTCGGCTCCTGAGAGCATTGTCAGCGAGTTGGTCTGCAGACGTGCTGGTGTGACTACCTTGTCCCAAATACGGGCGCCGTGCATCTTGCCTGCGAAGTGTCCGCTTCCGTCTACGCTGGCTCCGAACACGTAAGCGCCCTCGCCATTGTACTCGCCCACCTCAGCTGCGCTGATAAGCTGTTCGTAGTTATAGTAAGCCGACACGTTTCCTTCATTATTATATACAAGAGCCACGTGTGCCCATGTGCCCTGCTCGTAGTCGAACGCCTTGTCGCTGACGATGGTCTTATCAGCCACCTTCACCTTCAAGCGGTTGTCGCTCGTCGTTGCAAGCTCTATCGCACTGTTGGCGTTGCCCTGGCTGAAGAGCACAGCGTCCTGAGGCTTGTCTGCAAGAGTCCACATCTCGATGGTGAGGTTCTTGCCACTCCAGTTGCGCTGGAACTCAGACACGAGTTCGTCGTTCTTTCCGTCAAGACGTACGCTTACGCTATGGTCGGTCTGTGCGCCGTTGCGTATACCTGTCACCGAGAAGTTGTTGTCGGTGAGGAGTCCGTCGGCTATAGGCTCGTTGAATGTGAGCTTCACCTCGTCGTTGACCGTCAGTACACCATTAGCTGGCTGAGCGCTACCGAATAGGCGCGGGTTATACATATCCTTGATGCCGCTGTGTACGGCAGAATAGTTGTATACCTCTTCATTGTTGATCATGCTCGTACCTACAGTGCGCAGGTCGTAACGCTGATCCTGCTGGTCGTCCATAAACCAGCGATACTTGATAGTACCGGCATCAGCAGCCTTGATCATCTCTGCATTCATACCATTCTTCACTGCCTGGTCGAAGAGAGTCTGGTCGTTGTAGTAGCTCATGAGCGTTGTCCAGTCGTTGTCGCTGCCCGACGACGGCTTGAACTGAAGCATGATGCGATGGAAGTTGTCATAGTTCACATCGAATCCGTCAATCACTACGTCCATGTAATGCTTCTGCACGCCGTTCACCTCCGCTGTTGCCAACTTGGTGTTGTATGTCCAGTTGTCGGTAGGCTTCTTCAGGTTCACGTCAGTAGCCGAGGGAGTGAAGTGTACGCTGAACGTCACGTCGTCATATATTTCATCCTGGAAGTCGGTGGGGTCACACTGACACTGCGACTGAAGCATCAGTCGGAGATTGTCGTAGTTCATCACCGAACCCTTGCGCACCTCGAGTGTCTTGGTGAGTGTTCCGCCTGCCGGTACGAGCAATGCTCTGCCGTTGCCGATCGGTGCGCCATCGATGAGCAGCTGTGCTCCGTTAGGATTGCTGGCATCGTCAATAACGAGGTTATACCAGTTGTCGTCCTGCGACTCAGAGTTGTTGCGCAGATAGAGCGTGAAGTAAGCCGACTTGCCAGAAGGAACATTATCGATGAAGTCCTTTTCAACGGTTATCTCCGGAACTTCCATCTGAACGGTAGCCTCATTGATGACGTGCTGTCCCGGTTCGTAATACTTGGTCTTGTATTCGCCCTCGAACGGACAAGACGTAGCACCGCCACGGGTCTTGAAGATGAATGTAGAGAAGGTCTGTTCCTTTTCATCCTTCATGTCCTTGTACTTGATGTACTGGTCGCCGTTCTTGTATCCTGCCTCGCGGCATACGTCTACAGAGATGTAGTCAGAGCCTTCCTCTGCGAGCACGTAGCCCTTGCAGTGGCGTGCAGTTTCCTCAGTTGAGAACTCGCCGCCGTGTTCGGTGGTAAGGCTCTCGTCTACAGTGAGCACCATACCAGTGCCATTGAGTGTCCATCCGAAGTTGTTGGTGAACTGAGCGCCAATCAAGATAGAGAAGCGTTGAGTCTCCGAGCGTCCAACCTCATACTCCTCAGAGTATTCGTAAGAAGCACCGCCCTGGAACGAATGGTTCTGCATGAGTTCTGCCTTCACCTTCTGTTCCTCGTTATTGCGAAGCTGCATCTTCCAGTTGTCAATCGACTGATTGAGGAACATGATAGTATCCTCCTTCAACGGCTGTCCTGCCGGAGTGTAGATCTTGTAACTTGGTCCGTCAATCGGGTCAGTGGCATTGGCACCCTTAAACACCTTGTCGTTGTTGCTCTTGCCGAAGTTAGGATCGTCAGCTGCCAACTTCGAAACGTATACTGGGAGTTTGGTGTTGTCAGCCATTGCCTGGAAGTCGATACCTTCAGCTGGCTGATGCAGCAACTTGTTGCGTACATCCTCAAGTTTAGGCAACAGCACCTGCTCGATGTGCACCTGCGGATAGGTGAACATAGTGCCATACTTCTGCGAAAGTCCCAGACCAGTAGTCTTCACAAGCAGATATTCACTGTTTTCGGGAGTAACATTGCTGAACAGTTCGTATTCTGAAGGATTGGCCTGATACATCTCACGTGTAGTAACGGCGATGTTTTCGGTCTTGCCTACACCGATATTGGTAGAATAGCCAACGAAGAGGTCGCCGTCGCTTCCTACATACTGCGGGTCGCTACTTGTCTCGAAGCGTGTGGTAGTGGTCATCGTCTTAGTGTCAGAGTCTGTACCACCGATTGTCTCACTGTGAGAAGCACCGAATGAGAATTCGTTCTTCACGTCGTTCTCGTTCACCACTCCGGCACCAAGACCGGTGAAGGTGATGACCTTGGCACCAACCTTTGCCTCGTTGTTCAATACTCCCTCGTTAGTGACATTTCCCTCATATGTACTTGTAGAAGTAACTGTCACACCCTTCTCAAGATAAGCATAAGAGTTGCTTCCCGGTGGGTCGCGCAGCACGAAGAGCACCTTGTCGGGTCCGTTCGTAACGAAGTCCGATCCCAGAGTCTTTGCACCAATTACGATAGCCTTAGTATTTCCCTTGCCGTCAAAGCCACCCTTCCAGTTGATTGTTGTAGAAGATGTGCTTTCGCTGTTTTCGCTGTAGGTCATATCCATAGCTGCTGAGCGCAGAGCCGAAGTCATTTCCGGGTTGTTAACCTGGAAAGTCCATTCAGCCTCACCGTTCTCGTCAGTAGTGATGTCTTCTTGCGTTCCGTACGCAATGTCGCCTCTACTGAATGACAGTTTAGCCTCAGGCGTTGGCACGATGTCCTCCTTAACGCCATCCTTACGTCTGCCGTCCTTATCCTTATATTCGTACACCTCCGCTGTGGTGATGTGATAAGTGACGTATTGTCCCTGCTCATACACCGGCACGCCGAGTGTGTAAGGCTGTGCAGCATTATCAGGATTGTAGGTCTTTACCCTTATAGTCTTTGTTTGATCGAGGGTAGCGATGCTGAGTTCTTCCTTTCCGAAGAAGTCCTGAAGCTTACCCTTCACCTTCTCCTTCACGATGATTGACGGAGTGTAGCGCTTGATGAACTGCTGCTTCTTGTTGTAATATACAGTGTCGCTGCAATTGACATACTTGCCCTGCGTAGAGATAGAGTCGAGATAAGCATTCACCTCGCTCTGCTTTGCAAACTCGTTGCTCAAGTTGAGGTCGTCGCCACTGCCCGGGATTTTGTCATGACCAGGCACTACTACATTAATCTTATACTTCTCAGGAATGAGGTCGGCATAGAACTCACCCGTTTCTGCGTCAGGATAGATAGTAATCTTGTTGCCATTGTAAGCTACGCGGTTCTGGTGCTGCTTGCTTACGTATGCGCCCTTGACGTGATTGAGTGTAGTCTCGCGAGCTTCAGTTGTCATCTTGTAATTATCGTTCGGATAGGTGAGTTCGATGCGTACGTCGTCAGCGAGGTTGTTCTTCGAGAGCGAGTGACCCACGGGGAGCGCCTCCTGCTTCGTACCACCAGCTACGCGTCCGATGTAGCGTACGGTTGTAACGTCAAAGATTTCGAAGCCGCCGTCGTCGTCCTGATAACCTGAGTTCGGGATAAGCGACAGTCGTTTTTCTTGCTATGCCAGATTTCCGATAGGTGCATATTACATTTGCCCTCCAAACAATATGGATGGCAAAATGCAAGGATTGTAAAGTCCAAATGAAGTTTACTTTATAACAGCAAGCTGTCCGTCAACATTCTCTATGCAATAGTCAATGTTGATGGATGGCTTCTTTTCAAAGAAGCTATACGCAGCCAAAACAGAAAGGACATTCATTACGAAATTGAACACGCTACGATGTCTTGAATGTACAAGTTGTGCAACATTCTTAAGTTCGTCATTGATGGTTTCTATGACAGATCTTTTACGCAACAGAATCTTGTCATACAATGGCATAAGCTTGTTTTTCATATTGCATTTCAAGCCAGTGACAATTTCTATACCGTCGTTAAACAATCTCTCAAACAAGCCATGCGAAATATATCCTTTGTCTGCGAATAATTTTCCGAACACATTATCACTCAATCTGTTAAAAACATCTGTATTTCTATCGTCAACATTCGCTTTCGTAAGCATAAAGTTAAGCAGTTCACCTCTCTCATTGCATATCAGGTGTAACTTGAAACCGAAATACCATCCCATGGTGCTTTTGCCTCTTTCTGCATAACCACGGAACACCTTATTCCTTGTTATACGCTTGTTGTGGCATACAGGAATGCATGTACTGTCAATGAAACTTATACCCGTGCATCTACCAAAGCAAAACAGTTGGAGGAACAGCATCATCTCAACCGCGACTCTGGACTCGAGTTCAACAAAGCGGTTATATGAGAGCTGCTTTGGGAACAAGTCGTGCAGGTGCACCTTGACATAAAAGAGGTAATAATGCTTGAAGTTGCGGAAAGTATTGAAATGAAAGCAGATGAGTATTGTCATGATTTCCGACCGGCTCATAGTACATTTCCGATTGCGGTGCTTACGCCCGTCAGGCTCACAAATGGACATGCGGGCAATCTCTTTATCATATTCTTGGCAAAAATCATCGATAATACAGAAAATTTCAGTAATTTTGTCCTTGGTAATCTCCATAACTATAGTATCCTTTTACTTTATAACTAATTGATTTACAACCATAAAGGTACTAAAAATTATTGAGATTACCAACTTTTATAAAGACTTTCTTATCCCGAACTCAGGTTGATAGTTGCGGTCGGTGCCGTCGGGGTTGGTCAGCTTGCCGCCGTTCTCGAACGTATGGTTGGCAAGCACAGCCTTCACCTCGTGCTGTCCTACGGGCACGCTGATAGTGAACTGTCCGTGCGAGTCGGTCTTCACAATGTTGCTCTTGCCGTCCATTACGGTGACGCCATCCACGGCGAACGACACGCCCTCAACGGGCACGTTGCCACCCTTATACATCACCTTACCCGAAATGTTGAACGACGACTTATCCGTGAAGTTCACGGTGTGGCTCTGTGACTGCGAGTTGATGAGGCGCAGCTCCTTAGCCGACGCAAACTGATGTATGCCAAGAGTAGGCACAATCATATAAGTGGTTCCGTTGCCGGTGTAGGGCAGCGAACGAATCTGGTATGAACCGTCTACAGCTGTGTAGCTGCTGTAGCCGAGCTGTGCAGAAGTAGGAATGTCTTTCGAACTGATAGTAACATCCGTAGCCACACCATGGTTCATGTTGTACTTGGTGCCCTTGTACGATATGTCGTAGAAGGCGTTGTCTACCGAATAGTCGAAGGTGTAGTAAGCCTGCAGGCCGTCCTCATTACCTACGATATAGCGGTCGTAGTCGTTGGCGAGGGTGTCAGCATTGAGCGCCTTGTTCCAGATACGAACTTCGTCGATGGCTCCGGTGAAGCCTTCACCAATCACCACCTTATTGTCGTTGCCCGTAATCTGAGCCGTACGCTTGGCTTCTGCCACTGCCTTACCGTTTATATATACAATAAGGTGTGTAGCACTTGCCACGGCTGAGAGATGCACGAACTGTGCCGAAGAAGCGTAGTCCTTGAGTTTCTTCGAAGTCTTCAGTGTCTGAGAGCCTACCGTGAACTCAATATACTGGTTGTTGTATGCCAGCTTGTACATGCCCGGCTTCTCGATGATAGTACCTTCCTTGTCTGCTCGTACCCATGCCTGGAGTGTTGCAGCCTCCGTAGCGTCCTTCAAGAGCGACTCGTTGTCGACGGTAAGCTTTGACGCACCGCTGAAAACGTACGACTTGCCGGGAACGCCAGAGCCTTCGGTAGGCTCAGCTGTAACCTTTGCTCCAGCCACTGCCTGTCCGTTTTCGAATGTTACGCGGCCGTAGATGTCGCCCGTAGGTGTGCGGAAACCAACGTCAGTAAGTTCCTCGTCGCTCTCAAGCAGATTGCCAGAGCACATCACCTGTCCCTTGATACGATAGTCGTAGACAATGCCGGGAATGGCGTTCACGTCGTTATAGTAATAGTCGTTCTGAGCCTCGTTGCCCTCAGTAACGGCTATCTGCTTATAGTCTGTATCAGGAGCGCCATGCTCCTTGCGGTTGATTACGAAGCGCTCAAAGTTGCCCTTGCTGCTCCATGCCAGTTCCACGCGATCAGAATAATATCCCTTGCCGGCTGTGAACGCAACAAGATTGCCTATGCTTGTGGGCATGATTGACTCCGGAGCAGCCACCGTAGGCAGAGTGCCGTAAGCCTCGGCAGGCTTCACAGTAAGGCGGTAACGATATTCGTTGCACACCATTATCATGTCGTCAACATACTTGCCGCTGAGGAATTCTTCCTTCGACAGCTCAATGTTGTCAGTAGTATTGGTCGTAACGTTCACACGTGTAAGCACCGCTTTGGTGCCCGAACTCCAGATGTCGCCCTCAGTCTGCCAAGTGATAGTGGCAGTCTGGTCGTCTTCACTAAGCTTAGCATGTACAGAACCTGCCGTAACATTGCTGTGCTTTGCAGAAGCCGAGAGAGAGGTCTGCTTGCTGAAAGCGTTGTTCCATACATCAGAGTTGCCGGTATGCGAACGCTTAATGCTGAATTCATAATTCAGGCTCTCGCCTAAAGGTACGTCAAACTCATAGCTGTATGCTGTCTTACCAGCCATATACTTGATATTCTGTGTGGTTGTCTCCACAGCATTTGTCGTCCTATTCGTACTCTTGATTGTGAGCACCATATTGTCCTCAATGCAGTTCTGCGTCGGAGCCGCACTGAGATTCCAGTTCACCTTCGCCTTGAGCGTCACCTGATCATAGTTGGCGCTGATTTCCTTCACCTGCGGATAGGCAGGACGGGTGTTATTGGCAGAGCTTGATGTCTCGTAAATTACCTTATTGTTATAAGTCGGCTCGTAGTGCTGTATAATCTTGTATTCAGACGGATTGTCAAGATTCAGACTCTCCACTGGGATAAAGAACTCTCCACTGCTATAAAGACTCGCATCGATAGTGGAGATGTTTGGCACGGGGTCACCGTTTGAATAGCAGAGTCTGAAATGTCCCTTTTTGTCAATGGAGTTCTGCTTTGCCGTTCCGTCTTTTTTCCATGCGATGACATAGCCAGGCTTATTCCCATTTACGCCATAATAGGCATTTGTGATTATAGTCGGCGTACAGCCGAAATGGGTGTCTACGGTTGCAGTGAAATCAACGTCCTGATCCGTCGCCGTTTTCAATTCGCGCCACCATACTCCCTTGTATTTTACAAATACGTCTTTTCCGATTCGGTCCTGTATCAGCGGAATGGTGATCTTAATGAAATAAGATCCCTTGTCGCCATCTGTTTTTCTGAAACCAAGCCATTGTACGTATTTCTTGTCGATTCCCGTGACCTGATCTGAGTTAGGGTCATAGCTTGTCCACTGGTCTTTCGGACCTTTGAGATGGATGTCGTATCCAGCCACACTGACATCAAGCCAACCGTCATCACGACAGAATCCGCAATGGCCGGATCCTGCTCCACCCCACGATTGGTAAACGCGGATGTCGAGTACGATAGTGGCATTTTCCGCATCGTACCATTGACTTATCCAGCTGTCCTGCCAATCGTCATACGCCGACGCATTCTGCACTGAGAACGCCATCAGCATCATGACACAAAGGAAGAACTGCATGAACCTTCCCGCGGACGTTCGCATGGAACGCCGCGTAGAAACAGAATTGCTTGCAACCCGCCCGTCCAAATATGGAGGATGTTGCTGTTGTCTTCTTTTTTTCATTTTCAGATGTTTTGATTATTGTATATGATTTGATTTGATCTTATCTTTATGCAATAGAGTTATAGGTACGTTTCTTTCATAGGGCAAATTTAATGTTTTTCATTAAAATTAAGTGTCTGATTCGTGTGCGTAAATGTCCAATTCATATAAAAAAGGTGTCCACTTCCTGCGAAGTAGACACCTTACAGAGGGTTTCTCAGTAGTTTTTTATGAGTTTTTGGCTCTCCATTCAACAGGAGTGCATCCCTCCTTTTCCTTAAAAATCCTATAAAGATATGACCTTGAAGAGAAACCGCATTCGGCAGAAATGATGTCGTTGTTGTAGTCGGGAAACTCCTTCATCATCTTTTTGGCAGCATTGAAACGTATCTCGCTGAGCCATATACGGAACGTCGTGTTCTGGCATTGGCTGAAGAATTGGCTCAGTTCGTTTTTGTTGATGTCCAGCGAATGTGACAATGTAAGCATATTGACCGAACTGTCCTTATAGCCCATGTCTGCACACCACTTGTCGAGCGCCGCCTGGATGAAGGCGCTGCGTTCGGCTGAGAGGCGCTGCGCGGACTGCTCACAGTCAGCCGCCGACTGCGAGGCGCAGTTCTCTGCCGTCGTCTGTTCGTCGTCGTCGGTTTCACCGTTGCCTCTTTCCCTATCCAGCAGCTCCTCGGTAGGTACGTAACAGTTGCCGAACGCCACAAAGTTCACGATGAAGAAAAGCAGTACGAGGAGACCGACCGGACCTATTATGTACAACGACTTGGTGGAGAGGATGGCGAACGGCATGGATATGGCTATGAGGGAAAGCATCGCGATGCTCGCGTGGGCATATCTTATAAAAGGCAGCATATCCGTGGCTGTCATCGTCTCAAGGAGTTTCTTCCGCTTGTTCATCTCTATTATTATCATGTATATGCAGTAGACAATATTGCCAAAAAAGAGAGCAAGCATCACGTAAAGCCATGCGCCAATGTTCAGGGAGCCGCTAAAGCTGTAGCCCACAGCGAAGGCGGCAAGCATGGCGGCGTATACGGCGGCGCAGATAAGGTTCATCTTACGGCGCTTGGTGTGGGTAGCCTCAATGTTGTAGATAGCCATCGAGAAAAGCGTGAAGCAAGGCAGGTAGACCAGCACATTGATGACGGCTCCCACATCTTCGTCCGTGGCGCGGAAGCCGAAGTACATCTGCAGGAAGAAGTGTACCGCCATAAAAAGCAGGGCTGCGAATATCATCCAGCGCGACCACTCATACCGCCGGTTTATCCATCTCACGTGAAGACGCGTGACGGCAATGAAGAATGCGCAGATAAACATGAATATCAGACATGCAAACTGTAACAAATATAACATAACTCTTCTGGTATATATTAATCGTATCTTTCTCTGCGGATGCGCATCCGCTTATGTTAAGATACGCAAAGTTAAGCAAAAAACGGAAAAACATAAAGAATAAAGAAAAGAAGTTGAGCGTTTTTCTTGCGAAAGAACCGCAACAATGCTGTTCCCGTGGCGTGGTAACGTTGTTACCGTTGCGCGGTAACGATGTTACAGCACCGCGGTAATGACGTTACACCACCGCGGTAATGATGTTACACCACCTGCAAATCAGCACTGCTCTTAGCGCTAAGCATAGGAGGAGGGTGTGTGTCTACACACTCTCCTTTTGTTTTTTATATACATAGCAGAATATTTTCAACAAAAGTTACTATCGCTATTGATAAACGATTGATAATCAGACAACTACAAATGATAATCAGACAATATTCAACAGCCAATGGTATCTGTCCCTCCCCTTCGGGGGAGGTTAGGTGGGGCTAAAGTCGGTAAGCAGAGTAACTAGTTCCTTCTCTTGGGGAAGGTTAGGATGGGTTTGAGGCTAGGTGGGGGCTGAAGTCTATGTGCTGAGCCATAATTATTATTCCTTTCCATGGTTCAGAATTATGAATAGAGAACAGTTTCTTTGCGCAGCCAGTTTTATCTTGGTATATCGCTTGTATGCTCTTGCGTGTTCTTGAAATTGCCGAATCACAATCCTTGGAAAGCATATCAAAACATCAAGAAACGGGCAAGCACCGTGCCCAAGTGGGGCAAGCACCGTACCCAAGTGGGGCAAGCACCGTGCCCCAAGTGGGCAAGCACAGTGCCCAAAACTGTGCCCAAAGTTTCTATAGAAGGAAACGTCAGTAAAGGAATATAACTATCAGCAATTGTTTCGATGAATATATACTATTTTCAGCAATAATGGTAATTGCACTTATGGAAATAATGTATAACTTTGCAGCGGACAACTACAAAGATACAACAAAACGGAATCAAACAAATAAAAACAACATACGACATCATGCAAATCATAAAAGACAAACAATTCGGAGGCGAACGCCCACTGTTCGCTTCTCACGACCTGCATATCGACAACGTGCTCATCACTGAGGGCGAGTCGGCAATAAAGGAATGCAGCAACATAAAGGCGACCAACTGCCGTTTCGAGGGTAACTATCCTTTCTGGCATGTCCATGGGTTTGAAATAGAAAACTGCTACTTCGCTGTCGGCGGACGTTCAGCCCTGTGGTATTGCGATCATCTGAAGATGCGCGACACGGTTATCGATGCGCCTAAGATGTTTCGCGAGATGAGCCATCTCGAACTGAAGAACGTAACGATGAACGATGCCGACGAGGTGTTCTGGCGTTGCGACAACATACGCATAGAGAACCTGAAGATGCACGGCGGCACCTATCCATTCATGTTCAGCCATGACGTTTATGTTGATGGATTGGAGAGCGACAGCAAATACGTGTTCCAGTATGCAAGAAACATCGAGGTGCATAATGCGAAGATTACAACGAAGGATGCTTTCTGGGAGGTGGATAACGTTACCGTGTACGACTCCGAGCTGAACGGCGAATACCTGGGATGGCACTCAAGGAACCTGCGGCTCGTGAACTGCCACATCACCGGCGAGCAGCCCCTCTGCTATGCCCACGACCTCATTCTCGAGAACTGCACCTTCGGCGAAGACTGCGACCGCGCATTTGAATACTCCACACTGAATGCCGACATCAAGGGCAGCATCGCGAACATCAAGAACCCTATGTCGGGACGCATCGTTGCCGACAAAATCGGTTCCATTACCATCGACGAGAACATCAAGCAGCCTGCCGACTGCGTGATTGAGGAAAGAAAATGACGAATATGAAATATGATTTCGACAAGGTAACGCCGCGACGCGGCACAAACTCATATAAATGGGACAGCACCGACGACAAGGAGGTGCTGCCGATGTGGGTTGCCGACATGGATTTCCCTACCGCCCCCTGCATCATCAACGCCCTGGAGAAACGTGTGGAGCACGGTATATTCGGCTACACCCGTGTGCCGGAGGAATACTACGATGCGGTAATCTCATGGTTCAGCCGGCGCCACCATTGGAAGCCGAGGCGCGAATGGTTCATATATACGTCGGGAGTAGTTCCGGCATTGTCTGCCGTGATAAAGGCGTTGACCAATGTGGGTGATAAAGTGCTGACCCTAACTCCGGTATACAACTGCTTCTTCTCCTCTATCAGGAATAACGGATGCGAACTGGACAGCTGTGCATTGAGGTATGAGAACAACACTTTCTCCATCGACTATGAAGACCTGGAGCGTCGTG
Source organism: Prevotella sp. LMAG:51 (assembly GCF_008680225.1). Taxonomy (NCBI): domain Bacteria; kingdom Pseudomonadati; phylum Bacteroidota; class Bacteroidia; order Bacteroidales; family Prevotellaceae; genus Prevotella; species Prevotella sp. LMAG:51. The sequence continues at coordinate 65,486 of NZ_NALQ01000004.1, forward strand.
CCGCCGACCCGAAGACCACCCTTATGCTGCTCTGCAATCCGCACAACCCCTCGGGACGAGTGTGGACAAGGGAGGAGCTGCGACGCATAGGCGACATCTGCATCAAGAACAATGTTGTAGTGGTGGCCGACGAAATCCACTGCGAACTGGTACACCCAGGATTCACCTACACACCGTTTGCCTCCGTGTCGGAAGAGTTCCAGAAGCATTCCGTCACCTGCGTTGCGCCGAGCAAGGCGTTCAACATCGCCGGACTGCAGATTGCCAACATCATCGTGGAGAACGACAAGTGGCGACAGCGCATCGACAAGGCGATAAACATCAACGAGGTATGTGACGTGAATCCGTTTGGCGTGATTGCCACCATCGCCGCATACAACGAGGGAGAGGAATGGCTCAATCAGCTGCTCCAGTATATCCACGGCAACTATCTCTTCTTCAAGGACTACTGTGAGGAGCATCTGCCCCAGTTGCCTGTGGCACCGCTCGAAGGCACCTATCTCGCATGGATGGACTGCCGGAGCCTCGGCATCCCGTCGGAAGAACTCGAAGAGGAACTCATAAAGGAAGCTAAACTATGGCTCAATGCCGGCAGCATGTACGGTAAGGAAGGCGAAGGCTTCATGCGTTGGAACCTCGCCTGTCCGCGACAGCTCGTAAAAGAAGGGCTGGAGAGATTCTCTCAGTTTGTTGATAAACGCTGATGTCACAACTTTCCTGCAACCGATAGTAAGATAAAAACCAAAGGGTCCATACAAAATCAACTGTTCTTGACTTCGTATGGACCCTTTTTTGCTGCATAAAGCCTGCCATTTAGAGTATATGGCTTTTGCTTTATTGCTTAGATTTCGAAATGTTCCTTTATGTCGGGCATCGCACCGTTCTGGGTGCACACATAGGCGCTCACTTCAACGGCGAGCTTATGTGCTTCCCTTACAGTCTTTCCGCTGAGGATTGCTGCACAGAACGAACCGGTGAACGAGTCGCCGGCACCTACAGTGTCTGCCACTTCCACCCGGGGCGTTTCCTGATATGACACACAGCCCGGAGTGAACACATAGCTGCCGTTCACGCCACACGTGAGCACCAGCATGTCGAGGTTGTACTTGCCGAGTATGAGCCAGCATTTGTTCTCTATGTCCAGACCCGGATAGCCGAACATCCTGCCTATCTGTATCAGTTCCTCATCGTTAATCTTCAGTATGTTGCAGCGTTTCATAGATTCGCAGATCACATCCTTGGTATAGAAGTTCTGTCGCAGGTTGATGTCAAAAATCTTAAGGCAGTCTTTCGGTGTATTGTCGAGGAACTTGTAGATGGTCTCGCGGCTCACCACATTGCGCTGTGCCAGCGAGCCCCAGCATACGGCAAGCGTGTTTTCAGCCACAGCCTTCACCTCGTCGGTGAAAGGAATGTTGTCCCAAGCCACATTCTCCTTGATGTCGTATGTCGGAATACCTTCATCATCAAGCTCCACCTGTACGGTACCTGTTGGATAAGGCACGCGTGGCATTACATAGTTGAGTCCTTTTCCTTCCAACTGCTCTATAGTCTCTTCTGCAAGTTTGTCCTCGCCGAGGGCACTCACAGCAATGGAGTTGAGGCCAAACTGTCCGGCATGATAAGCGAAGTTTGCCGGTGCGCCACCAAGTTTCTTTCCATCAGGCAAGACGTCCCAAAGAGCCTCGCCAAGTCCTACTACATATTTATCTTTCATAGTCGTATATCTGAGTTTATTTATATCGTGTATCTGAATTCCCTATTATTATAACGGTTTCTCGTACAAGTTATTGTTTCACCTTATTTATATATGTGAACAGATAAACCACTCCGGCTGCCATTACAGCCACAGCACCAACCTGTCCGATGGCGTCGCTGGCGAATCCCATCAGGAGAGGGAACACCGTACCTCCGAAGAGACCCATAACCATCAGTCCGCTCACCTCGTTCTTATGCTCAGGCACCGAGATGAGAGCCTGCGAGAAGACGATGGAGAAGATGTTGGAGTTGCCGTATCCCACAAGAGCTATTGCTGCATAAAGAATGACTTTGCTTGTTCCTACGAACATTCCAGCCATACTCAGCGCCATCATCACCACGCTGATGATGAAGAATGTGCGCGCCTTCATCACACGGAGGAAGAATGAACCCGTCAGACATCCCAGGGTTCTGAAGATGAAATAGAGGGATGTGGCGAAGGCAGCCTCGTTGAGAGACCATCCGAGACGCTCGATGAGAATCTTCGGAGCTGTGGTGTTGGTACCTACGTCGATGCCCACATGACACATGATGCCGATGAAGGAAAGCAGCACGATAGGTCTGCCGAGCAACCGCACACTGTCCATTATGCCGGTAGCCTTACCCTCGTTGTGCTCTTCCGGAATGGATGTGACGCAAAGGGCAGCGGCAGCCACCATACCTATTATCATATATATGGGGAAGAGTATCCTCCATCCGAAGCCGAAGCTCGGTATTGTAGCAATGGCTCCCCACATGGCTATGTATGGAGCAAGGAATGAGGCTATCGCCTTAACGAACTGTCCGAAGGTGAGCGTTGAGGCGAGGTTGCCCTTTATAACGACAGACACCAGTGGGTTGAGCGACGTCTGCATCAGAGTGTTGCCTATGCCGAGCAGGGAGAACGACACGAGCATCAGTGTGAAGTTCTCGCCGAAGAGCGGCAGAAGGAGCGACACTGTGGTCACGGCGAGCGAGAGCAACACGGTGTTCTTCTTGCCGATCTTGCTCATAAGCATGCCCGTGGGCACACTGAACAGGAGGAACCAGAAGAAGACGAGCGACGGGAACATGTTTGCCGTAGTGTCATTCAGGTTGAGGTCTTCTTTCACGTAGTTGGAGGCGATGCCTACCATATCTACGAATCCCATGGCGAAGAAACAGAGCATCACCGGGATGAGGGTAAGTTTAGCAGATTTACTCATTTTATTCTGTTTTATATAAGTTCATTATTTCAGTTTATATACTGCATATTTCTTTGTCTTGCCCTTTATCGTTACCTTGTCGTAAGGTTTTGTTGGGAACACAAGGTTTGTCATAGCCATCTTTCCGTCGTTGTCGAACACCTCAATACTGCTCTTGTCGATGAATATGCGCAGCTTGTTCATCTTGCCATATACAGGGGCTGTAGTTATGGCAGCAAAGTCGCTGCTGAAATCGGTCTTTCCGCTTAGTGTGCGGTCCATCGAGAATGTTTCGTCCTTTGCCTTATATGTCATGACCACCTTCTCGCCCTTGCTGTTGCTCAGCGTAATCGTGGCATCACCCTTCAGATTGACCACCATTTCGCAAGCTTCGCTCAAAGACTTTGATGGTTTTTTACTTCGTGCAGCAGTAATCTCTTCTGATGGAGTAACGCTGCAATAAGTGTTGCCTTTATATTCGAAGAGTCCCAAGTCGCGAGGAATGGAGTTGGCAGAACGATACTGCAACGTAGGCACCTGATTGGCATACTGCCAGTTGCTCATCCATGCCAAAGCCACGTGTCTGCCGTTGGGAGCATTGTCGAAAGTAACGGTGGCATAGTGGTCTTTACCATAGTCCATCCATTTTGTCACTTCCGGTTTCGATTCGCAAGTAAATTTATGTCCGTCGAAGTCACCAACAAAATATTGTGTTGCCGAACCTCCGGAAGGACCTCCAGGATTTATGTTGCACACAAGCATCCATTTCTCTTTGTCTGTGCCACGTACTTTCATCTTCATCAAATCCGGGCATTCCCATACACCGCCATGACTGCCGTATTCGGCTCCGAACGAGCTTTCAAACTTCCAGTCTTTCAGATTGTCAGACGAGTAGATGTTCATCTGCTGACCGGCAGCGAGAATCATGTTCCATTTCTTGATATCCTCGTTCCAGAACATGTGAGGATCGCGGAAGTCGGGCACGTTGCTCGTTATTATCGGATTGCCATCATATTTTGTGAAAGTCTTTCCGTTGTCGGTGCTGTAAGCCATGCTCTGCGTCTGATTCTCACCGGCTGATGTGTAGAGAGCCACGATGGCGTTTTCTCCAAATCCGGCAGTGTTGTTCTTGTCTACCACTGACGAGCCGCTGAATATTGAGCCCCAAGCATCGGGCTGTACCGGGTCGCCTTGGAACGTCCAATGTATGAGGTCGGTTGATGTGGAGTGGCCCCATGTCATGTTCTCCCACTGCGAACCATAAGGGTTATGCTGGAAGTAGAGATGCCATACACCGTCCTTGAAGAACATTCCGTTCGGGTCGTTCATCCACCCGTAAGCTGGGGTGTGATGGTAGAGCGGACGATATTGTTCGCGGTTTTTCGTGTCAAAGCTCTCTGCATTCTTGATATTCTTCCAGCAAGTGAAAGTGGAAATACCACCATCATTGCGGTAGTTGCCGTTCACGTGAATATCAAGAGCTAACGTCTTTTCCTCATTGAATTCATCCAGATAAAGCGGAACATAATAATCCACCTTGTTCATTGCCAGTCGTACATTGAGCGACTTCATCTGTTTGTTGCCGGCGATAACCTTTATGTTGCTCATTTCTGCACTCTCCTGTACTGGCAGCAACAGGCATTTGTCCTTCTGCTGTATACGGTACAGACAATGGTTGCTGCTCAGAAACTGTGTTTCCTGTGCACATGCTGTGCCTATTGATGCCAGAGCAATCAGAACTGATAATATATTTCTTTTCATATCTCTGTATTCTTAAATTTAAATGTTATCCTGAATCAATCCAATCACCTTTTCTGACTAAAGTTTACCTATTAATTTCTTTTGACTAACCTATACTTATATTATAAGAAAACCAATATTCTTATTTTGCATCGTCGTATCCTTTGTTCTGCTTATACAAGCCTGGTATATAATATAACTGGTTGTATGGCACTGGATAGAATTCATTCTTGCCGGCTGTGAAGTGGGCATCCCTCAGATATTCGGCGTAAGTCTGATTTACTGTATTACCATCCTTGTCGGTAAATGTGTAAACATCCTTCTGCTCTGTCTTGAAGTAATTATTCAGCGTAGTTGAAGCTATTCCCCAACGGCGCAAGTCGAAGAATCTTCCGTTTTCCATTGCCAACTCAAGACGACGCTCCCAGCGCAGGCATTTCCGTGCAGTTTCCTTATCCTGGAAATAAGACTCTGGATAGAGAGCAATGTCACACTGGTCTTTGGCATATTCAATGTGTTTGTCTATAGAATTCTTTGCTCTCTGTCTGATATCGTTAATTATGATGCGTGCTTCTCCAAGACGGTCAAGTTCTATAAGAGCTTCGGCTCTCATAAGCATTACATCGGTGTATCTCAATACGTAGTCGTTCATTGCGAAAGCCTGCCATGAGCCGTTATATGTTTCACCTTTAGAGCGTTGTGGCACTTCTTTCATTGAAGTGTAATAACCGTAGACGTTAGGAGTGCGGGCATTGTCTGTCGTCAGAGTGTATTCCTTTTCGTATTTATATGGGAAGGTAGGCATACCGATGGTGTGGAACAAACGCGGATCCCATTTCTGGGCAGTGACCTTGCCGTTTACCGGGTAGTCGATACTATTGTTGTAGTCATCAAACTCTGGCAGTCCGTTGCGTGTCTTGAAGGCATTCACCAAGTCCTGTGATGGTTTGTGAACATCCCATCCGCAAGACCAGATACCCCAACAGCCGTTCAACATGTTCGACCAGTTGGCACGACCATATTTTGTATGGTCTCCGCTATAATCAGAGGTTTGCACGGCGAATACAGACTCTTTACTGTTCTTGTATTCAGGCAAGAAAATGTCGCCGTAGTCTTCCAGATATCCATAATTGGAATTCTTTACCTCATCAGTATAGTCAACAACCTTCTGCATGTATTGCTTGTTGATATGGTCAACGCCATCGGTTGCCTCATATCCGTCGCCCCAAGCCAATGTGAGATAACATTTTGCCAAATATCCGGCAGCAGCAATCTTGTTGGCACGTCCGCCATCAGCCTGCTTAGCTGGTAGAACATCATGGGCAAACTGGAAATCGTCGATAATCTTCTGGAACAGTTCCTCGTATGTGAATTGTGTGTTAGAAGTCTTCTCCGTAGCATTGTCGGCATATACCTTTTCGTCAATCCATGGAATCTGGCGGAACATGGTAATCAGCTTGAAATAGAAATGTGCACGGAGGAATCTAACCTCAGCTTCGCGCTGTTTCGTTGTTTCAGCTCCAAGGGTCTTTTCGCCGTTCTGTTCAAGAGAGACCAACGCACGGTTGCAACGAGATACGGCACAGTAAAGGCGATACCAAAGTTCATCGAGTTCCCCTTTTGTAGAAGTCAGAGTCTTCCATATTTCCACATCGTGGTAACCAGTGTCACCAGTTCCCCAGCCACCTTTCAGACAGTCGTCTGATGCCAGGTCGCCATAAGGCCAGAGATTGAACGGATAGCTGTACCAGCAGTCACCAAGCATGGCGTATGCGCTGTTCACCATCTTTTCCGGCTCATTGAAGGCCTTGTCTTCGTCTATCACAGCTGTCGGATTATAGTCCAGAAAGTCATCACAACTTGCGAATGTTCCTGCAAGTGCTACTGCAAGCACTATTGTATATATCTTTTTCATAATGAAAATTCGTTTAATCGTTATACCTTTTATGTCTTAATGATAATTCTGCAATTTGTATTAGAAACCAACTTGAAGTCCAAACGACAATGATGTTGCCAAAGGATAATTCCAGTCAGGATTCTCAGGGTCGGAGCATGTCAGGCTCTTGCTCTTTATAGTAAGCAGATTCTGTCCGGAAACATAAATGCGTGCACTTGACATCTTGACTTTTGACAAAACACTCTTAGGTATATTGTATCCAATCTGCAGAGTGCGGAGCTTCAGGTAAGAACCATTCTCCACGAAGTATGAAGAAGCCCTGCCCTCATCTGCAGTATTCATTGTGCTCAAGCGAGGAATCGACGAACTTGTATTGTTTGTGTTCCATGCGTTCAGCAGACGTGTTCCCTTGTTTGAGCCAGGGTCGTTAACAGCCCAGAAATCGGTCTGGAACTTCTGGTTGTTGTAGACGTCCTGATCGTAAACACCCTGCCAGAACATGCTGAAATCAAATCCCTTGTAGTTGAGAGCAATGTTCAGTCCGTAAGAGAATGCTGGCACTGGATCGTAAATCCAAGTCTGGTCGTCGGCATTAATGCTGCCACTGTGATCCAAATCCTTGTATTTCAGTCCACCGACACGTGCGTTTGGCTGTCCCGACTTGTCTACTTCCTCTTGAGTCTGGAATATTCCGTCAGCTACATATCCAACGATAGAACCGTATGACTTGCCGCTCTGTACGAGATTTTCTTTTGTAGTATGAGTATAAGCACCCGTTGTAGATGAAGGCAGATAAGTTACTTTGTTGCGGAAGAAATCCAAATTGCCGTTGACGTCGATTCCGAGTCCGTTAGCAAGTGTTGTGCGATAGCCCAAGCTGAACTCCATACCACAGTTGCGGAGCGACGGGCCGTTTTTCCAAGTGTTGCCACCCTCGCCCGTTGCACCGAGGTATGCAGGATTAATCAGCATGTCCTTCACATTCTTGATATAAGCATCGACAGTTCCGTAGAAACTGTTGTTGAACATCGTGAAGTCAACACCGACATTGTATTGTGTTGCCGATTCCCACTTCAAATTAGGGTTTGCAAGTTGTGTGGCGCGGTAACCTGAAGGGAAAGTGCCGGAACCTTGCAAGAACAGGTCGTAGGCTGTAGATGTAACGCGGTCCAATCCGTAGTCAGCGACATAAAGTCCAAACTGTGCGTTGTTGTCAATTGCCTGATTACCTGTCTGTCCCCATGACAGACGCAGCTTTGCATCGTCAAGCCATTCCTTTTTCAACAGATTAGAGAAGCGGAAGCCGAGAGATGCAGCAGGGAATGTACCCCAGCGGTGAGCCTTGCCGAAGCGTGAAGAACCGTCGTAGCGGATAGTAAAAGATGCAAGGAGAAGATCATCCCAGTTGTAGTTCACTTTTCCGAAGAATGATGCCAGACGATAGCCAAACTTAGCACCGCTATTGGTCATAGTTCCAGTTGCAGCATTTGGCCACATATAGTTTTTGTCTTCCAGGGCATATCCTTCAGAGTAGGCAGAGAAATCAATAACAGACTGTTTAGACATTTCGCTACCGACGAGGATGTCAAAATTGTGCTTACCTATTTTATTTACATACTGCGCAGTGTTAGACCAAGTCCAGTTGGTCTCGTTATTGTTGCTCAATGTTGTTTTGGCAATATCATTCCTTACGATGTCAGAATGGAAAGTGTTTGTCATCGCATTGATGAATGATGTCTTGAAGTCCAAACCGAAGTTTGAGCGGAGTGTCAATCCTTTGATAGGCTTCAGTTCTACAAATGCATTGCCGAATATGCGCCAGTAGTCGAGATTATTGTTACGGTTGTCGTATTGCTCGCGGCAAGGGTTCTGGCGGTCGGACATGCTGCCAACAGGACCTGCGAAAACCTTACTGTTCTCCTCGTATACAGGAACGATAGAAGGCATCTTCAACGCATTCTCCATAGGGTGGCAGTCTACTTGCGATGTGTAAGTAAGAGTGAGATTCTCGCCAACAGTAAGCATCTTGTTCAGATTCCATGAAGTATTCAGTCTTGCTGAGATATTCTGGAAATCGGTATATTTCAATACGCCCTCATTATTCTTGTATCCTAAAGAGAACATTGCGCTGTGCTTGTCGTTGGCATGCGATACCGATAAATCGTAATTCTGCATGAATCCGGTACGTGAGATAGCATCCAGCCAGTCGGTGTCAGAGAATCGCATTGTCTTCTTTGAGTTTATATATCCGTCGTACCTTCCGTTTATCGTATAGTTCTGATATTGGTTTGTTGCCGGATTCCAAACTGTGATAGGAGTACCGTTCTGTGCATTCAAATCAATGCCATAGTTTGCTGCATAGACAACAGGGTCGAGACCGTCGTTGAGAGCTGCCTGTGCCATGGCTGTAACATATTCGCCAGAATTGAGGAGTTTCATTTTCGACTGACTTGAATAGAATTGTGCGGTAAGGTTTGCTGAGAAGTCCACAGCCACCTTGTTACCCTTCTTTCCCTTCTTCGTCGTTATGATGATAACACCGTTTGAAGCTCTTGAACCATAGATAGAAGCCGAGGCTGCATCTTTCAACACCTGCATACTCTCGATATCATTAGTGTTGAGAGTGTTCAGTGCCATGTTTGTAGGTACACCATCTATAATATAAAGAGGATCTTGTGAAGAGTTGAAAGAACCAATACCACGGATACGTACCTTACCGCTACCAATAGGAGAACCGTCGGTTGTAACGGTCATACCGGCAACTCGTCCTTGCAAGGCACGCATCGGGTCTGTGTCAGAAGATGATTTCAGATTCTTTGTAGAAACGACAGATACAGAACCCGTCAAGTCGGCTTTCTTTTGGGTTGTATAGCCCGTTACGACAACTTCGTTCAGGTTGTTGGCAAGTTCAGCCAATTTTATTTTCATGTTTGGCTGTACTTTAACTTCCACTGTCTTGTAGCCGACATAAGATATGACAAGAGTTGCTCCCTGGTCAGCATCAAGCATGAAGTTACCGTCAAAGTCTGTTATAGTTCCCGACTTCGTTCCTTTTTCCATTATGGTTGCTCCGATTACTGTTTCACCAGCTTCGTCTGTAACCACACCGCTCACTTTAATTTTCTGTGCGTTGGCAGTAATGCTCATCGTCAGAAGTGAGAAGCTAATCAATACTTTTGATAGATTGCTCATAAGTTTTAATGGTTTTGTTAGTTGTTTGATTTTAGTGCTGCAAAGTTATATAATGTATTGATATCCAACAAGAACGGATGTTGCACAAACAGAAACGAATCGTTCATCGTATCATCTGTTGCATGTTTTGAACGATTTGTTGCAATCCTGCCGAGAAACAGACCACGATAGAGTCTCCTGAGATAAAGATTATGTATAGGGTTAAGTGCTGGGACAGACATTTACATTTAGTGTGGATGAGAACAACAAGATAACTTTCGGCGATTACTATGAATGGTTCACTGTAACAGAATAATTGTATTATACTCAATTTCTATAAGGTGGCGGGACGTTGGTCTTATTATTCAGACCAACGTTCCGCTTATTCTTTATTTATTACATGTTATTTCCATTATTTTGCTTAATTTTGAAGCGAAATAATAAATATGTAAATAGTAAGAGTATTATATGAGGCAGAGAGAGAACAGAAAGTCCTGCTATATAAAGGTATGGATAACGTTGGGGGTGGCAGTCATGTTGGTTCTTGCATTGTATGGAGCCAGCAGCTATATGCTTGACTATTCGCTCGGCTATCCGAAAGGGGAACGCATGACGGCGGAACACTGGAAGAACAGAACACGGAACGAATGTCCGTGGACTACGGCGTGGATGGATTCCATATACCGGAACCATTGCGTGAAGGACACGTTCCTCATTATGCCCTCCGGCTACAAGGCACACGCCATTTATCTTTATGCGCCAAAGGCAACAGACAAGACGGCAGTTGTGGTGCACGGCTATAAGGTGCGTGCCGAGGGAATGCTACACATCGCTTATCTATACAACCACGATTTGGGATATAATGTGCTCTTGCCCGACCTGTATGGACACGGACAGAGCGAGGGTGACCATATACAGATGGGGTGGCAGGACAGATGGGACGTGATAAGATGGGCGGAAGTGGCAAATAATGTGTTCAGAGCGTCAAGGTATTCATCCACAAAGCAAGTCATCCACGGCATCTCTATGGGTGCAGCCACCACGATGGCCGTGGCGGGTGAGAAGACTCCGGATTATGTGGAGTGTTTTGTTGAAGACTGTGGCTATACGAGCGTATGGGATGAGTTTGCAGGACAGCTGAAAGAGGAGTTCGGTCTGCCGTCGTTCCCGCTGATGAATACAACTTCCTGGCTTTGCCAACAGAGATACGGATGGTCGTTTGACGAGGCGCAGCAGATAAAGCAGGTGGAGCGCAGCACCAAACCGATGCTCTTCATCCACGGCGATGCCGACACCTACGTGCCCTACTCCATGCTCCGTCCGCTCTACGAGGCTAAGCGCCACGGCCGCAAAGCCATCTTCATAGCCAAGGATTCTGAACACGCCATGGCATACCGCGACCACCACAAAGAATACACAGAAAAGGTGAAAGAGTTTGTGGGGGAATGAAATAGCGAATGGTTTGCTTGCCAGAACCATTGGCAATATTAGTGCACCTACCATTCTGTGATACGTAAACTATATTAATAAAAAGTCCATTGGCAGAATTAAATATGCACTAAATTAATTCCGCCAACGGGTTATAATAAGGAATATGAGCATAAATAAGGATTTGACAAGAACTTCCCAAGAGCGAGATTTTACAGAAGTGGTGGATATAATAGTTCAGCATAGGAGTAAGGCGTCACGTGCAGTCAACGAACAATCTCTGCTTTGTGCATGGTATGTTGGAGGTTATGTTTCAATGAAACTGAAAAGCGAGGAATGGGGAAGTAAAGTCGTAGCCCAATTGTCTGAATATATTCGTTCCAACCGCCCTGATATCAAAGGCTTCAGCAAGAGAAACATTTACAACATGGTGATGTTTTATGATGAATATTCATCTGAAGTTTTTGCTGTAGCTATAAGAAAATATATGACGGATAAATTTGTGCAGTCGGAAACTGCACAAATAGGATTTAAGCAAGGAGAGGCTATAACTGTGCAGTCACAAATTGGACAAATGCCCGACATCTTGGCACTGACAACTTTGACAAACCATATTGAGATATTGTGTAGGTGTAAAAGTGTAGAAGAACGGTTATTCTACATTCTTTATGCCCATAAAGAGCATTTGTTTGTACGCGAACTGCAACGCTGTATATCGAACCATACATATTCAGCGTTATTGAGTAACAAAACTAATCTGTCGAAAGGTCTGCTTGAAACTTATCCCAAATCTCCGATAATGTTCAAAGATACATACTTCGTGGATTTCCTCAACTTGCCAAAAAAACATAGCGAATCGAAGCTGAAGCATGACTTGATAGAACACATGAAGCAGTTTATTCTTGAATTGGGTAAGGACTTTATCTTTATGGATCAAGAGTATCGCTTAAATGTCGGTGCTTCTTCGTTTAAGGCTGATTTACTGTTCTTCCATCGTGGGCTTCAAGCTCTCGTTGCTGTGGAATTGAAGAAAACAAAGTTCCACCCACGCGACCTTGGTCAGTTGGAGTTTTACCTGGAGGCTCTTGACCGCGATGTGAAGCGTTCAAACGAGAACCCATCTATTGGCATAATATTATGCCCCGATGCAGACAAGGTGGTTGTTGAATATGCCATGAGTCGCAGCATGAGTCCAACAATGATTGCTGAGTATAAGCGTATCTTGATACCACAGGAGCAAATGCAGCAGCAATTAAGAGAGTTCTGCCAGTTTTTTATGAATGAGGATAAAGCAGAAAAGTAAGGAAAACAATGGTTAATGAGATTGTTGTGAGCCGAGAACAGGGAAATCTGAGTAAACTTGATAACATCTTTAAACCCGAATCGGTCATCAGGTCGTCTTGGATTGAAGCATCAGACTACCGACCTGATGAAAATGAATGGACTCAAAACAATATAAAAGGGATTTTTTCGTTTTTAACGTTGAGATGCTGTAACTTTGCACCAGTAAGCAGACGGATGACCCGACGGACAAAGAGCGGCAACCTATTTATCACCAAGGAACTGTCCATAACTGCAAAACAAGGACAGACTCCCCATAAAAGACAAGAATGAGAAAAATCTTTTTATACCTCATACTGAGCATCGTGGCGACCGCCACGGCAACCGCACAGGAGAGCCAGACGGAATACAACTTCCTGAGGCTGCCCGTGAGCGCTCATGCGGCAGCCCTCGGTGGCGACAACGTGAGCATCATAGAAGACGACCCGTCGCTCACGTTCAGCAACCCAGCACTGCTGTCGTCGGTAAGCGACAAGACGCTGAACCTCAACTTCATGACATATATGGAGGGGGCGATAACGGGAAGCGCGGCATTCAACAGGGTGGTAAACGACAAGGCATCGTGGGCGGTTCTGGGACAATACATCAACTACGGCAAGATGAAGGAAACTGACCAGAACAACGTCCAGACGGGAGAATTCTCTGCACAGGAGATTGCACTTGCAGGAACCTTCAGCTATATGCTGGCAAAAAACCTCGCCGGAGGTATAACGGCAAGATGGGTGGCATCGTATATCGGCGGATACAGCTCTATGGCGGCTGGCATAGACCTGGGACTGAACTACTACGACCCGGAGTCGGAGTTCTCAGTGTCGGCAGTGGCTAAGAACCTCGGCGGACAGTTCAAGGCATACGACGAGGACTACGGCAAGATGCCGCTCGACCTGCAGATAGGAGCGAGCAAGAGATTCGCAAACATGCCGTTCAGAATCTCGGCAACGCTCGTTGACCTCAACCACTGGGACTACAGCTTCATAAACCACCTCGTGTGTGGAGTGGAACTGATACTCTCCGACCAGTTTTATGTGGCCGGAGGATACAACTTCCGTCGTGCACACGACATGAAGATAGCCGAGGGCACTGGCGAGGACGCCTCAAAGAGCAGCCACGGAGCCGGACTGTCGTTCGGAGCCGGAATGCAGTTGGAGAGGTTCAAGCTGCAGGTGGGATATGCCAAATACCACGTGTCGGCCAACTCGCTGCTCGTCAACGTGTCGTATTCTCTGTAATGACAAAACTCAAAACACCATAAAGAAAGAAATGGAAGCAAAGAACAATCGCATCGTTATCGCCATCGACGGATTCTCATCCTGCGGAAAGAGCACGATGGCAAAAGACCTCGCCAAGGATTTGGGATATATATATGTGGACACAGGAGCTATGTATCGCTCGGTGACGCTCTATGCCATGCGCCACGGCATGTTTGCCGCCGACAACACGATAGACACCGAAGCCCTGCAGAAGGCGATGCCGGAGATAAACATATCATTCAGACTGAACACCGGAACCGGCCGCCCCGACACTTATCTCAACGGAGAATGCGTGGAGAAGGAGATACGCTCGATGGAGGTGTCGAGCCATGTGAGCCCGGTTGCCGCCCTGCCTTTCGTACGCCAGGCTCTCGTGAGACAGCAGCAGGAGATGGGCAAGGAGAAGGGCATCGTGATGGATGGCAGAGATATCGGCACTGTGGTATTCCCCGACGCCGAACTGAAAATCTTCGTCACGGCATCTGCCGAGGTACGCGCCCAGCGCCGCTACGACGAACTGAAGCAGAAGGGTATGGCTGCCGACTTCAACGAGATATTGAAGAACGTGGAGGAGCGTGACTATATCGACACACATCGCGAGACTTCGCCTCTGAAACAGGCCGACGATGCCTTGGTGCTCGACAACAGCAACATGACAATCCCCGAACAGAAGGAATGGCTGAAACAGAAGTTTGAGGAAACGATGGAAAAGCTGGGATAAAGATATCCTAAGAAGAAGACAAAAGGTATGGGACTAAGCAAAAGTCTCATACCTTTTATTATATATACTAATATGACACAAGATTGATTCATTGGGCAAGAGTCTTCTATTATTCTTTATTCCAAATCAGTAATCAGACAGATCGGGGGTTATCCTTGTTCGCCATTCAATATCTTCTGCATACACTCCTCCATGAGCCACTTGGGGGTGCTCGTGGCTCCGCAGATTCCTATCGTGGCGGCACCATGGAGCCACTCGTCGCATATCTCTCCCGGTCCCTCAATGAGGTGTGTATTGGGATTGATGCGCAGACATTCGTTGAAGAGCACCCTGCCGTTGCTGCTCTTTCTGCCACACACAAAGAGCACAAGATCATGGCGCGAGGCGAAGCTGCTGACATTAGGCATACGGTTTGCCACCTGTCGGCAGATGGTGTCGAAGCTGCGGAACGTGGCGTCGGGCGAGATGTGGCATTGTATGTAGTCGATGATGCGGTGGAACTCGTCGAGCGACTTGGTGGTCTGCGAATACAGATATATGTCGCGGGAGAAGTCGAGCGTCTTCACATCGTCGAAATGGGCTATCACGCGGGCGCTGCCCTGGGTCTGTCCCACAAGACCGAGCACTTCGGCATGTCCGGGTTTGCCGAATATCACTATCTGCGCTTCGCCATGGGCGTCATACTGACTCTTTATGCGACGCTGCAGCTGTAGCACCACAGGACATGTGGCGTCGATTATCTCTATGCCGTTGCGCTCCGCCATGGCATAGGTCTCCGGCGGTTCGCCGTGGGCTCTGAGCAGCACCTTGACATTGCGCAGGCGCTCCATCTCATCATGGTTGATAGTGACTAGTCCGAGTTTCTTCAGCCGCTCACACTCCATACTGTTGTGCACGATGTCACCCAGACAATAGAGCGTGCCACCGTTGGCAAGTTCCTCTTCCGCCTTGCGAATGGCAGTGGTGACACCGAAGCAGAAACCACTCCCGCTGTCTATCTCTACCGCAGGCGACGCATTGCCACAGGAATGGGTATGCTGTGTCACCTCTTTTCCGTTGTTTCTATCCATCACAGTTTCTTGAAATAAATGTCGAGAAGGTCGCGGGCAGCTGCGAAGCTGGTCTTCTGTCCGAGCAGCACACTGTTCTCGTATGCCTGCAGTCTCTGCTGAATATCAGGATTGTTGTAGAAGCTGTTGCGCAGTTGCTCGTTTATCGTCTCATACATCCAGTATTTGTTCTGCTCGTTGCGACGATAGTCAAAGTATCCGTTACCTTTCACGAAGTCGAAATACTCATATATCATATCCCACACCTCCTTGACGCCTGTTCCATAGAAACCACTGTAGCAAAGCACCTTCGGCACCCATCCGCTGTCTGATGGCGGGAAGAAATGCAGGGCGTTGCGGAAGTTGGTGGCTGCGATGTGACACTTGTCCACGTTGCTGCCGTCGCATTTGTTTATCACTATTCCGTCGGAAATCTCCATTATGCCTCGCTTGATGCCCTGCAGTTCGTCGCCGGTTCCTGCAAGTTGGATGAGGAGGAAGAAGTCTACCATGGAATGACAGGCTGTCTCGCTCTGCCCCACTCCCACGGTCTCCACGAAAATCTTGTCGTAGCCGGCTGCCTCGCATAGGATTATCGACTCACGGGTCTTGCGTGCCACACCGCCGAGGGATCCTGCCGTAGGACTGGGACGGATGAACGACTCCTTCCTTACCGACAGTTTCTCCATACGGGTCTTGTCGCCGAGGATACTTCCCTTGGAGCGCTCCGAACTGGGGTCGATGGCGAGCACGGCGAGCTTGCCGCCGGTGCGGTCGAGGACATGCACTCCAAACTCGTCTATCGACGTGCTTTTTCCTGCTCCCGGCACACCGCTGATACCGATGCGGATGGATTTGCCGCTATATGGCAGACATTTGTCTATCACCTCCTGCGCCTTCTGCTGATGGTCCGGATTGACACTCTCTACGAGGGTCACTGCCTGTGAGAGCACGGTGACGTCGCCCTTCACGATTCCTTCCACCATTTCGGCAACGGAGAGTTCGCGGCGCTGGAAGCGGCTGCGCTTCAGATATGGGTTTATGATGGAGGGCTGCGCCACACCTTGGTTCACCTGCAGCCCCACGTATTCTTTACTGTTCTCTGGATGGTCCATACTGTGTATTTAGATTAAGATTATCGTGTTTTCAGTTTCATTTTCACTACCACCTTCGGCTGTTTCGGGTCGTTGGTGATGATCAGCACACGCGGTTTGCTTCTGGCGTTGCGCAGCTGCTTCTTGTTCAGCGTCACCTTCAGTTTTGCCTGTTCGCCCGGCTTTATCTTCGTCTTGTTGAGCTTCACGCTCATGCCGGTGGTGAACATCTGCATCGAACGGATGTCGAGCACCGAACGTCCGGTGTTCTCTATTATCACCGTTTCGGTCTTGCTTGGCTTTTCGCCGAAGTCACCGAAATCGAGTTCCGTGGCAGAGAGCTTTATGCTCGGTGCGTTGGCGAGCTGCGTCTCCGACATATTGTCGAAATCTGGCAGCAAGACGGCAGAGACAGATATTTCCTTGTCGATACTCACCTTCTCGCCCGGTTTCTTGGCGAGGAACACGGAGGTCTGTGTCAGTCCGAAGTCGCGCAGCTTCTTGGAGTTGAGTTTCAGCGTGGCAACGCCGGTCTTGCCCGGAGCGATGTTGGTCGGCGACACACTTGCCGTGAGATAAGCCGGAAGATGCATCACCACAGGACTGATAGTCTCGCCCGTGTTGTTCTTGATATGGATGAGCTGCACGGGATAGTCGCCACGGTTCACGTCGTCGAACTCCACATCGTTCTTGTCCACCATCATACCATCGATCTTGTGTTCGAAGGTACCAGTGAAATCAGATATTTCATCCACCACCACTCCTTTCATCTTGAGATAGAAAGGATGCTTGGAGGAATTGCAGAAGAGCGCCACTTCCTTCTCGAAGTGTCCGAGTTGGCGTGCATCGTAGGTTGCCGTAACAGTGAAGCTGTCGCCCTTGAGGATTGCCGTACGCGGATAGTCCACCGTGGTGCATCCGCAGCTCACCCTCACCTGGTCGATGTTCAGTTCGCTACCCTTGTTGGTGAGTTCAAACTTCACCGTAACAGGGGTTTCATACATCACGCTGCCACAGTCTACTATCTCATTCTTTGCCGTTATGCGCTGCGCCATGGCATCAACCGACGCCATAGCCAGCAAGGATAATATCATCGTTTTGTTATTCATCTATTAAATATCTGTTTTTATATGTCTGTTATTCTATATGGTGTCGTATCTGACATTCTATCTGACAATACCGGCTGACATTCTATCGTGCCGATACTATCATTTCACAATCTTCAGCTCCATGCCGCCGGCCCTGCCGGAGAATTCAGGAGAGTAGGCACACTGCACGGTACATGTTCCGGCGGTGTAGTTTCCTGCACGGTCGATATAGTACTCCGTCTCCACCACGTGCTCGCCTTTCGAGAGACGGTCGAAGTAGTAATGGGTGGCGTTGTCCTTCGGTGTGCAGTAGTATCCCCATCCGTATCCGCTGGTCTGCGCCACTGGCTCCATACATGCCGCACGCTTGTCTACTACCTGCACGAAGTCGTAGTCGCGGTCGGCGGTGATGGTGATGCGCACAGCGATGCGGTCGCCCACATTGAGAGCGCCACCCTTGGCAGCCTTGCCGTTTTCCGGAACCATCACCTGGCGAACCACCTTGATGCCCGACTTGCTGTCGGCGATGTCGGCAGCCGCCTGCGTGAACTGTGCATAGGCAGCTCCCCATGATGTTCCCTCACCGGTCTTGGTCAGCGTGAGAGAGATCTGCTTGTCGATGTCGTATACCACCTTGGTATATCCCAGTCCGGCAGAAGCCTTAGGCAGCGACTTGTTCTTGCCGTCTACGGCAAGCGTCATGGATTCCTCCTTGTCAGAAGACAGCTTTTTATAGTTGCCGTCGAGGAAGGCATACACGGCGTTTACAGTATTTATCGGTGTGTCCCAAGCCTGTGTGCGCTTGCTCTGCAGGAGCCATAGGCGCATCTGGTTTATGGTCTCCGTGTCGGCAGGGTCTACAGCCTTCAGAGCCTCTATCGCAGCAGTCTGGGTAGGAATGCGATAGTCGAACCACGAGTATCCGGCATGCCATGTGTCGAAATATGTTCCCATGCCCGGCTTCGTCACCGTATACTGGCGTATGCTCTCCACATACTCCTTTGCCTTCTTAGCCTTGCCGTCTCCATTGAGCACCACAGCCATGAGCGCCTTTGAATAGATGTCGCGGTGGCGATCAGCCTCAAGATATTTGAGGAGATAGTTCTTCAGCTCCACATAATCGGAGTCATAGAAAGGATTCTTGCCGAGCAGTGTGTTTATATATAGATACTGTATGGCATGGTAGTCGCAGATCATCGGTTTCTGTCCCTTCTTTTCCATACGTTTCATTTCCTCAAACTCCTTCATCACGACTGTTCTGAGATAGTCCATTCCATTCTCTATCATCTTGGCCGTGGCTTTCTGATAGCCTGCCATCACATTGAGACGGGCGAGGGTCTGCAACACCTGTGCCGTTATGCTTGCCGAACCTCTCATTCCTCGCCACCAGCTCCATGAGCCGTCGCTATTCTGGAGGTCTTTCAGGTCTTTGAGCTGCGAAGCCAGCCGGTAGTCCATCGCCGACTCGTCGAAGAATGTGGTGAGCATCCTCTTCTGGTCAGCCTCGTTGTCGGCATCCATCACCCATGGCGTCTCGTCGAGCACGAGGGTCTTCAGTTCCTGGTTGCGCTGCAGAGCACTCATCAGGCTGTTGTCGCTGCCTGCCGGCTCCTGTTTCCAGATGTTTACCACCTGCTTTATCACCGGCGACTGGTTCATGATATATCGTCCGAGGGCGTTGGCATAATAAGCCGTTGAAAGGGATATGGCGTTCTTGTAGTCCACTGTCGAGATATACGGCAGCGTCTGTATCATGAGCCATGACGGGTTGGCGGTATATTCCACGGTGAGTTTCTTGTCCTCTACCCCCTTCGGGAAGAGGTCAGTCATGGCCACTGTCTTCTCGCCGCTGCCGGTGAAGGTGAACGGCACGGTATTCATCACTCTCTCTCTGCTCGGCAACACCGGCAGATAATGCTGCTCACCGTCGCTGAAGCCTTTTCCCTCTGCCGTGATGCGGCATACGAGGAGCGGAGTGTCGCCCTGAGCTTCGAAACTGAAGTCCACGTTTGCAGTGGCATTGGCGTTGATGGTCACGTTCTGCTTCTTCTCGCATACCACTCTTTCCGTCTCCGGGTCGAGGAGCTGCATTCTTACGAGGGCTGCAACCGGCTTGTCGGTGGCATTTGCCACACGGGCTGCCATCGTAGCCTTGTCGCCCTCTCTCACGAAGCGCGGCACATTAGGCATCACCATCACCTTCTTGCTCGCCACTGCCTCGCTCTCTATCATTCCGAAGTTCATCTCCTTGTCGTGGGCAAAGCCGCGGAAGTTCCATGTGGTGACGCTCTCCGGCAACGTGAACACTATATCCACATTGCCGTCCTTGTCGGCATAGAGGGCAGGATAGAAGAAGGCTGTCTCGTTGAGGTTCTCGCGAATCTGCGGCACGGCAGCAGAGGCTCTCTCTTCACCGTCGGCATTCTCCACGCCAGCCGAGCCTCTGTCGGAGGCATCGTTACCAAGCGGAGCAAAGTCAAAGGTTTTCGCCTTTTCTTCTTTTGACTTCAATACAGTAGCAGTTTCTTCTACTGCTTCGCCTCGGATAGAAACGGAATTCTTTGCACTTCCCATGACTCTGCGTGGAAGTGAAACCCTGTCATCACTTCTGTCATTAAGCATCAGCATCCAGCTCAGTATGGAAACAGAATTGTCCAATGTATTGAGATCAAACGATTTTCCATTCATCACAGGCATCGTCTGCCATGAAGACAATCCGTTTTCTGTTATCTCCGGCAACATTCTCCATCTGGTGTAGGGACTGTTCTGCGACAGGTTGAGACTAAAGTTGAAGCTGGTCTTCACTATCTGTTCGAGCGACTTGTCATACATCAGAGCCAGAAGCTGACCGTTGTTCTGACCGTCAGTGCTGGCGTTGCGCTTGTTTATCACGTCGTTCACTTTCGGACGCGAGATGTTGAGCGTCCATTTCTCTTTCTGTCCCGGTGTGAGTCTGTCGCGGAAGGTCACCCATTTCAGGTCGAGCCTCTTGTCCTCCAGCGGTCTTGTGATGGTGAACTTATGGCTGTATGCCTTGCCATCCTTCACCCACAGATAGTTGAGGAGCACCGCCTCGCCATATTCTTCCTTATAGGTAAGCGAGATGGTCTTGACGGCATTGCTCAGACTGAAGGTTCCGCTCTCCAGTTCTTTGTCGTTGGAGATGATGGAATAGCGCACGAGGGTGTTGTCGCACGACGTGCCCACCTGCACATAAACCGGTTTGCCATCTCTCGGGAACTCCTTGCTTGATATGTATGCCCAGTCTGGCGTATCGGCTGCCGGACGCTTGTCGTCTATGCCGAAGAGCACGAACTCACGCATCACGGTGTCGTTGCCGCATGTTGCCCACAGCTGGTGTCTGCCGGAGAGTATGCCACTGGTTTTCCGCCAGTCTATCTTAATGTTTTCATTGGCTTTCGCCGTATATTTCTTTGTCTGTGAGTCGAACCAGTATGTCACCTTTCCGTCAATCTGTTTTGCAGAAGCATTGTAGCGGTTGAAGACAACTGTCGCCACACTGTCTTTAATCACCTTCTCCGGCAAATCCAATTTCAGTTCGGTGGCTCTCGATCCCAACACGATGCTCGTCTCGGCTGAATGGCTCTCGCCTCCGTTGTCGGTCACTGTGGCTGTGGCAGTGAAGCGATAGCGTGTCTGCCATACGAATCTGCCAGGCGTCTTCACATCGTAGCCTTCGTTGTCTGCCTGATAGTCGGCTGGCAATACCACCGGGATGCGCACCTCAAACCTACCCTTTGAGTCGGTCATTACGGTGTCGGTCAGCATCTGCTGGGCATCGTTGTTCGCCCCATAGTAATACCTGAACCAGCTGGAGCATCTGCGCTGCACGTCGTATGCCACCTTTGCACCAGGCACCGGCACACCGCTGAATGTCATCGCCGTACCGCCCACCACAAGGGTGTCGCCATCGTGGTATTCGTCGGTCACCTCGTCGAACTTCACATCAAAGGTTGGCCGCTTGTATTCTTCCACCCGGAATGCCGCATATCCCGTGCCGTTGCCCATGCATCTAACCGAGAACCTGCCGCTCAAGACATTGCCGCCGGGCAGATTGAAGTCTACTGATGCCGTGCCATAGTCGTCGGTTGTCGCCTTCTTCTCTGCCAGCACCTTGTTGTTGGCATCACTGAGGGTGAATTTGAGTTCTGCTCCGGTCGTCACCTTTGATGAATGCAGTCCTTCCTGCTTGTATGCCACGGCAGACACATGCACTGTCTGTCCCGGACGATAGATGGAACGGTCGGTGAAGAGTGACACCACGCTGCGATGGATCTTGTCGCCATAATAGTTGAACCTGTTCCACTCGCGTTCGCCCATCATATAGTTGTCGGTATCGGTATAGGCTCTTACGCAATCATAGTATGGCTCCTGGCTGTTCGTCACCACTTCGCCTTTCTCATCAGCGGTCAGCGTTGAAATCACCTTGTTGTCGCGCCACAACTGCAGTTTTGCGCCGGCAAGCGGCTGTCCGGTAGTGGCGCTCATGATGGCGTATCTCACCTTGTCGCCCGGCAATGGCAGACTACCAACAAATACATCGGAGACAGTGAAAACGGCATTTATCGGTTTCAGCTTCTTGTTGTCTGCCTCAACCACCACATAATACATTCCCGGCTGCATCTTCGGCAGCTTCGCATAGAGTTTGTTGATGTCGTATTCGTTTTCGTAAACCACCGGCAGGTCAATCACCACCTTCGACTTCTCGATGATGAGTTTCTTTGCCTTGTCTATGTTGAAATTGTTTGTCCTGTCGTCGAGATACGACTTGGTATCCAGTCGGTAAATGCTGACTGTTAGATGTTTCAGATTGCGTGCCTCGATGCTCAGGGTGTCTTCACGGTTCGGCAGATAGGTGTTTCCTACATTCATTTCGAATCCCGGCCGCACCATCTCCGCATAGTATCGCTCAAACCGGTTTATACCTTTCCAAGCTGCCCATTTCTGCTTGGCAAACATGATATAATCCACTTCCTGTTTCGGTGTTACATCCTGACAGTCTGCCATGTAATCGTATTTTGCGATAGCCACCTCGCCACATTCCTTCAGGTCGCCATAGAGAGCCACCAGGGAGTCGAGGCTTGCCAGATAGGTATTACCCTTGATGACCTTTTTCACGGGATTGGCCTTGACTCTCTTTTCGAGCATCCAAAGAGCTGTGACGAGCGAAGCCCTGCGGTTGCCCGCCTTGTTATAATAGTCATTGAGAAGGGCGTAACGCTCTGAGTAATAACCTACCAGACTGAGCAGGTCGTTTCCGAATATCTCGCTGTCGACGCCTTCACTCACAAACGGTGCATAATCGAGCGCCTTCTTTGATGCAAGCATTTCGGGATCGGCAAGTGCCTTGTCGAAATACTCGCGACTGAGTTTCTTGCTGTCAGATTTGTAGTGACTTTTAGCAACAAGAGAATAGCTGCAGCCAAGGGCACAGTTGTATACCGCAGCCAAGGCGGGGTCTACTGCTGAGGCTTCGCCCGCAGCCTTCTTCAAGGCGGACAGTTCTGACTGGAACAATTCATCTGAAATGCCCGATGCAGTCGCTACTTTATCAAACTCCGCTTTCAGCAGGTTGCCATAGCTCTTGCCGGCTTTTGCCTGGGCGATTATCTTGTTCAGAATCTTGATCTGCGTCTTTGGCAAATCCTTGGTCTCGGCCTCATTGTATTGTTTCCACAATGAGGTGTAGCCGTCGGCGAAAAGTACCAACGGGAACATCAAAGACAAAACGAATGAAACAATGGCCTTCTTCATATCATTCAATTTTTAGTTTGAGGTTGTAAAGTTACGATTTGTTTTTGACAAGAGCAAATTTTTCAGGAGTTTTAGGTAATGGTAAAAAAATAGCTTGACCAATTTTGAGGAAATAAGGATTTCTATTCTTATGCTCTGTCTTTTTGCCGTTTTTGAAATTTGTCATCGGTCACATAGCCCGCTATGCTCCCTCTTCCAAACTCCAAAACCGACAAAAATACAGGTCAAAATTTGACCAAGTTATTCTTTCACCATTACTAGAGCGTCACGCCAAAACTAATCTCTGGCCATGATTACCAACGGACTCATCTGCCTGTCTGATAATAAAATCTACCGTCCCAAAGAATATTGCATGGATGAAGGCCAAACCTTATGACAAACGCCACGAAAAACGGTTATTCCACTGACGCATCACCACTTGAGATAGCCGTATTTCTCCTTACACCAGAGTTGCCATGAATTCACGAGATTCTGCCACAACACATAGGCTCCGGGCGCTACGGCAGCCACGGGATTCAGGAAGGTCACGGTGAGCCAGATGCCAACGATGGTGTTCTTCTGACCCAAAGCCTGTCCGGCGCTTACTCTGTCGCCGAAGAAGCCGCCCACCCACTTGCCGATGGCAAACTGCACGAGACATACAAACAGAGGCAGGATGAGAAGGAGCAACAGGGTGATGCCTCCCACTTCGGCGTCGACGATATTGTGTACGGTCATACCTGTGACGATGCTCAGATTGAACGCCCACATATAGAAAGCCAAATTCTTGCGCCGCTTTATGGCTCCTGCCACTTTAGGCAGATAGCGCCTCGTGAGCAGGGCAAGACAGAGGGGCAGGAGCAACACCGTTACCACCCTGCGCATTATCATGCCAAAGGCGAAGAGGAAGGTGATGTCGGCACTCTTCTCCACCATCGGGAAAAACAGGGGGATGATGATGCTGGTGACGATATTGGCTATCAGCGTATATACCGTGAGCGAGGCTATGCTGCCGCCTAATTTCTCTGTCACTACGGCTGCTGAGGCTGCCGTAGGACAGATGAAGCAGATGAAACATCCTTCAAGAACGAGTTTCACATCGCCTTCTGCGAAATACATCATAAGGAGGACAAAGAAGGCGGAAATGGTTGTGCGAATAAACTGCAACCAGAAATGCCATGCGCGTGGTCGCAGGTTGGATATGTCTATTTTGCAGAATGTGACATACAATAGGGCAAAAATGACGTATGGCACCATTTCCACCAACGCCGGCCCCATGACATCGCCCATCGGCTGCAGCAGCGGAACATCGCTGAACAACAGATACAACACGCTGCCAACCAGCATGGCACACAGGAGGGTCCACTTCTTCACAAATGACAAGACCTTGTTCATTTCAATCCTTGATTTTCTAAACGTAATGATCAAATAACCGAGTGCAAAAGTACTAAATAAAAACCAAGTGGATGAATAAGTGACGGTAAAATAATAATCAGGTTCGATTTGAATGAGTTTTCACCGTCACCAAGTGGCAAGAAATATATATTCAATCTGGAAATCAGACGGGATTTGGACATATCACATCCTCCGGAATTTGTAAGAAAAATATAGCAGGAATCGTGCCCAAGTGGGGCAAGCAGCTTGCCCCTGTTGAGAAAGCACCTTGCCCATGTTGGGCAAGCAGCGTGCCCCAAAATGGTATTTTTTGTACGGAAAACGAGGACGACAGTCAGGAGGATGTATACTAAGAATAATAGCGTAAGTATCTCACGAAACACGGTGTGAGAATGAAGCGAAACGACGAAGGACAGGACAAACAAAAATCGGAGGTGTCTCACGACAACCCCGACTGTTGAATCTAATCTACAATATAAAAAAATTAATCTACAAAAAAATGCTCTTTTTCTTACTTAATGGTACAAATACTAAACATCAAATTCATATAATCAACAATCAAAATTTCTATCTTCAATAGTTCCTGTCCAATATTTGTGAACAGTTCTCTCTATAATCTTTTTTAATTGTCCCGTCTCCATGCATCAGTCCGACTTTTCTTTATCCATAGTCAGACTATGATCGAACGAACGGCTTTTCCGCCACTTATCCAAAGATAAGACAGCCATGAGAATATGCAGTGGTATGGAGCCTTGCCGCCGGATACGTCAAAAGAAGACCACCAGCACTAAGCAGATAATCAGCAATGCGGCGTATGGCCACACATAACGAACTATGTTACCGGAATTGGCATAACCGTTGATTGCCATTGAAGTCTTGTCAGAAGTTTTCATAACTGATTTCTTTTTTAATTTACGACACATTTATACTTCTTTAGTGGCTTCAGCCATTTTCCAGCTGCTTTTCATCTTTAAGCTTACATATTGCCTATTGGCATACTTTTGGGGGAGCCAGACTCTCAGCGAGTGACCCTATGGATTCATTTTGCGAATCGCCTGCCAACTTACATATTCTTAAATCTAATTAGCGATGGCGCCTTTCAGCACCGCAGGTGATGGCTTTAGTCGATGGGGATAAACGACATTTAGTCGCACTTTTCATTTTACTGCTGCAAAATTAAGTATTTATTTCCAATCCCAAAAGCTTTTATTATTAAATATGTAACAAAAAAGGTAAAAAACAAGCGGATTTATGTAACATATTTGTAATTTTACTAATTATCACATGGCATTCAATGGGAATGTGACAACGGATGTTACAAAGAAAAACGAAATAAAAAAAGGAGAAATGCGCCTCTTGACACACTTCCCCAGTTACTTTCTTATTTATGATTGCCTATGTCCTCATCCTTTTCACGAAATGAAAAAGGATTATAGATTATTGCCTTTACCCGCATTGTCGCCTTGTCCTGACGGATGACTGCCAGCACACGATTTACCTTTTCGCTTGAGAAAGGTAGTACGCAACAATGATGTTTTATTTTACCTCTTCAGCTTGAATGAGTTCTCAATGCTCGTAATCTCGTCCATGAAGAGTTTGTCGGTGGTCATGCGCTGGTTAACCTTGGTGCAGCTGTGAATCACCGTAGAGTGGTCTCTGCCGCCGAGAAGCTTACCGATTCTCGATGCCGGCATCTTGGTGTATTTCTGTGCGAGATACATCGACACCTGACGCGCTTCCACATATTCACGCTTGCGGCTTCTGCCGTTGACGGCTGCCACGGTGACGGAGAAGTGGTTGCACACGGAGTCAAGGATATCGTCGATGGTCAACGGGTTGTCGTCGATCTTGACAGCACGCTTTATCACCCGCTCTGCCAACCGCATGTCGATATTGCAGTTGTACACTACGGAGTATGCCATCAGCGAGTTTATCACTCCCTCAAGGTCTCTGACGCTGCCGTTTGCCGTTTCTGCAATGAAGCGCACCACGGTCTCCGGGATGTGCAGTCCGTCGCGCTTTATCTTGTTCTGCAGGATATCCATACATAGTTCCACGTTCGGCTTCTCCAGCTCGGCGATGAGTCCGCAGCTGAATCGGGTGAGCAGTCGGTCGCTCATTCCCTGCAGGTCTACCGGCGGACGGTCGCTCGCCAGTATGATGCGTTTGCCGTTCATGAAGAGATGGTTGAAGATATGGAAGAATGTCTCCTGTGTCTTCTGTGCCGATACCCACTCCTGTATGTCGTCCACTATCAGCATGTCGATGGTCTGATAGAAGTTGATGAAGTCGTTCACGGTATTGTTTCTCACGGCATTGGTGTACTGCACCTGGAAGAGTCTCGCACTGATATACAGTACTCTCTTCTGCGGATAGAGCTGCTTGGTGCGCACTCCGATGGCGTTGATGAGGTGTGTCTTGCCGCATCCCGACGGTCCGTAGATGAACATCGGGTTGAACTGTGTGGTATTAGGATGCTCGGCAATAGACTGTCCCACGGATCTCGGCAGCTTGTTGCTCGCTCCTTCGATATAGTTGCTGAAGGTGAGGTGGGTGTTGAGCTGCGATGCTATCTGCTGTGGCTTGGCAGCGTCGAGCGGTGTCGGCGACTGGTTGTTGCGTGTCTGCTTCGGCTTCTGGTCGTTTATTCCGGCTGGAGGGTCGGAAGTGAGTATCTGTGCAAGATTGTTCGTCTTGTCGGTAACGACGCGATACGAAAGCTTGACATCTTTGCCGAAAGTGCGTGTAAGCACCTTTCCCAACAGATCAATGAAGTTCTCTTCCAAGTATTCGTAAACGAATGGACTCGGAACCTGCACCAACAGAGTGTTCGTCTCCTTCTTGTAAGCCTCGAACACTATTGGCTTGAACCATGTATTGAACTGCTGCGGTGAGACATTCTCTTTAATGAGCAAGAGACTCTTGTCCCATAGAGCATTGGGAGTATCGGCCATATATATACTTTCTGATAAAAAAGAATTGTCGCTAGACTTGTCTTTAATTACTTGTTTTTCAGCTTTTCGCCATATCTCCATAGGGTAATATCCCGAAAAGCGTGTGCAAATTTCGCAAAAAAAATCGGATTACACAAATGGGTGTAGACTTTATTTTGCAACAAATTTGTAACGTGCTTTTATAGTGGAATTTAGAAAACGGAGAGGAAACGCGCCGCGACCTGCTGGAACAGGAAGGAGGCTGGCTTCCTCATGATTTCATCTCATAGCGACAATGAATCATGGATCGGAAACCAGCCTCCTCTCGTTATCCCCCGCGGGGGAGATTATGGTTATCCTTTCTGTCTACTTTTCCGCTATTTATCATTTATCCTTCTTTCCGAAGATGGAGAAGTGTACGTAGCGTTTCGGATGCGCCTTGAGGTCGATGAGCAGGGAATCTGCCGACTTCACTGTGGCGTTCAGGTCGTAGTAGAGGTTAGGATCTCGCATTAGGAGTCCGAGGGAGCCCTGGTTGTTGTTGAGCTGATGGGTGAACTCCTGCACGTTCTGCAGCGTGGTGTTCACCTTCTGCATCGTGCCGTCTACGTCTACCTTGGCGAGCTTGCCTGTTATCACCTCCGTGTTGTCCATCACGTTGTCTGCCTTGGCGAGAAGTCCCGGCACTCGTCTGTTGAGCGTTCCGAGAAGCGTGTTGAGCTGCCTTGTAGATGTGGTGAGGTTGCCGGTGACGGTCTCCACATTATGAAGCGAGTTGGCGATGGCAGGATCCTGCAGCAGCGTGTTCACGCTGCAGAGTATGGAGTCGAGCTTCGGCAGCATCTTCTGCACGATAGGTATGAGGTCTTTCATCTGTCCCATCGCACCGTCGTTGATGCCTCCCACGATGGTCTCTCCCGGGTTGATGCGCTCACGCATATTGTTGGCAAGGAGCAGGTTCACCTTCACGTTGCCCATGAGGTCGCTAACTATTTCTGCGCTGCTGCCTTTAGGTATGCGCATGTCTTTGTTGATGCTTGCCTCAACGATGATATCCTTTGTCTGGCCATAGTCGTATTGGATGTTTCTCACCACACCCACCTGATAGCCGTCGGCATAGATGGGGCATGAGGAACTCAGTCCGCTGATGTCCTTGAAGGATATGTAGTATTTGCTTTCGGACGAGAAGAGGTCGAGTCCCTTCAGGAAGTTCATTCCGAGAAAGAGCACTACGAGACCTACGATTGCCACAATGGCGATTTTCACTTCTTTGGTAAAATACTTCATATAGGGTCTTTTCTGTTTGTTATATATTATATATATGTATGATATCACTTGCACCACTCCTGCTCCCATCGGCAAAACCGCCTTCCGCTGGCAGCGTTATCATGTCAGCGCCGCTGCTTGAAGATGCGTATCGCCTCGGTGATGTTCATCTTGCTGCCGTTTCTGAATGCCACGATGAAGCATCCCGGGAATTCTGTGGCGAGCGAAGCTCTCAGACGGTTGATGGCATTGTAGTTGGTAGAGGCGCCGATGGTGTATTTGTACATTCCGCCTTCCTCATACATGTCTATTCCGTCGTATCCCTTGAAGCGCGGACTGTTCTTTGCCTCCTTCGTGGCGTTTGCCATTATCTGCACTTTGAAAACGGGAGCGTCGTCATCGTCTGCCTTTGACGTTCCGGCAGGGGCATTGACGGTTTTCGCTGCCGCCCTTCTCGGTTGGCTGGGGGCTGACTGAGGTTTGCTTGCCGTTGTTTCAGAATTTCTTGCGGCATTGCGGTTCTTCTGTTTGTCCGTATCGTCCTGCGGAATGAGCGTCGGCAGGCTCACCTTGTCTGACTCGTTTGGCGCCACCAATGGCACGTTGACGCCGGAATAGTTGTCATTCTTGTATTTCGCAAAGGCACTGTATATGCCTCTGGCGATATTGTCGATGCTGGCATCATCGTTGAGCAGCCGCTCCTCGTCGGGAGTGGTGATGAAGCCCAGCTCTATCAGACATGCCGGCATGGATGTCTCTCTCAAAACGAGGAACACGTCCTGCTTCACTCCTTTGTCGGGACGGTTTGCCGTGGAGCACACGCTTTTCTGCACGTGTTTGGCGAGTTCCACGCTTTTCGCCATATTCTTGTCGTGGATGAACTCAAACATGATGGCGCTCTCAGGAGAGTTGGGGTCGTAGCCCTCATACCGTTCCTTGTAGTCGCTCTCATAGGTGATGACAGCGTTCTCGCGCTGCGCCGCACTGAGTTTCTCGTTAGACCGCCGCATTCCCATCGTGTAGGTCTCCATTCCGCGGGCTATCCTGCCTCCGGGCAGTGCGTTGGTATGGATGGAGATGAACACGTCGGCGCGGTTCTTGTTGGCGATGTCGGCTCGCTTGTGGAGCGGCACGAAGACGTCGGTCTTTCTGGTGTATATCACTGTCACGTCGGGACAGTTATTCTCCACATAGCGCCCGAAGGCGAGCGCCATCTTCAGGTTGATGTTCTTCTCGTATGAGAAACTGCCCTTTGCCCCGGCATCATGTCCTCCATGTCCGGCGTCGATGACGAGCGTGAACTGTCTTGCGGCGACGTCTGCCACCACAAGAATCATGAACGCCGCCACCAGCAGCGCACGTATCAATGTATAACAGCTGTATTTCTTCACTTCTGCAAATTTAGTCATAAGTTTTGTCTTTGATAACAAAAATGCGGAATATTGAACATTTAGTTGTCTTTTTCGTCATTTCTCCAGTGCAACTGAACACCTGCACCCCTGCTGTCAGCCCCCATCGGAGGGTTTTCTTTGGTCACGCTGACTGTCAGTTCTTCTATCTGGGGCATCTCGCTGAGTATGCGTCTGCCTATCCTTCCTGCCACGTGTTCGATGAGTTTCGAGGGCACTGCCATCTCTTCTTTCACCATTCTGTGGATGTCGGCATAGTTCAGCGTGTCTGCCACGTCGTCGGTCTCTGTGGCACGCTGCAGCCCGCAGACCGCCTCGACGGAGACGAGAAAGTCTCCGCCGGTGAGCGTCTCTTGCGGCAACACGCCATGACGGGCGTAGAAACGCATGTCTTTGATGAATATCTTTCCTTGTGTGAGTCTCATCATGGGGCTTTTATGGATTATCCGCAACGTGATGATCCGCAGTTCTTGCAGATGAGGCATCCCTCCTGGTATACGAGTGTCTCCTGACCGCAGACCGGACATTTCTGTCCCTTTGCCTCCGTTCCGTCTACTATATATTTCTTGAGGGCTCTCTCCACTCCTATCTTCCATGTGTTGATGCTCTGGCTGTCCATCTGGAGCTGGCCCACAAGCTTTATCACGTTGGCAATAGGCATGCGGTAGCGCAACACGCCGGAGATGAGCTTGGCGTAGTTCCAGTATTCGGGGTTGAACTTCTCTGACAGTCCTTCAACGGTGGTCTTGTAGCCGCGCTTGTTCTCAAACTGGAAGTCGTAGCGTTTCTTTCCGTTTTCGTCTATCTTCTTGATGATCTTTCCCTTGTTCACGCTCTTTGGCAGCGAGATTCCCTCCTCGTCGTCCTGAAGACCGGTGAATATCTCGTATGGGTATCCGTCGAGCAGACCTACGAATGCCACCCACTTCTCCTTGTTGTTCTGGAATCGCACCACGTCGCATTCCAGTTCCTTGGGGCGCACCTCTGTCACGGTAGGCGGTTCGCAGATATGCTTCTCCTCCGCTTTCTTCTTGTCTTTCTTCTCCACGGCAATCATCACTCCCGAACGTGATCCGTCGCGATACACCGTGCATCCCTTGCAGCCCGAACGCCATGCTTCCACATAGAGACGGTTTACGAGCTGCTCGTCCACGTTGTTCGGCAGATTGATGGTCACGCTGATGCTGTGGTCCACCCATTTCTGTATCGCTCCCTGCATACGCACCTTCATGAGCCAGTCCACATCGTTTGCCGTGGCCTTATAATATGGCGATTTCTCCACGAGCTGGTCGAGTTCCTCCTGGGTATATCGTTTCTCGGTGTCGTAGCCGTTAATCTTCATCCATGTCAGGAACTTATGGTGGAAGACGATGAATTCCTCGAACGAGTCGCCTGACTCGTCAACGAAGTCCACGTGTACGTCGGTGTCCGTAGGGTTCACCTTGCGGCGGCGCTTGTATACGGGCATGAACACCGGTTCGATGCCGCTTGTGGTCTGGGTCATCAGACTGGTTGTTCCTGTCGGGGCGATGGTGAGGCATGCGATGTTGCGGCGGCCATATTTCAGCATGTCGGCATAGAGTTCCGGATCTGCCTCACGGATGCGGTTGATGAACGGATTGTTCTTCTCCCTCTCTGAGTCGTACACCTCGAAGGCTCCGCGCTCCTTTGCCATCACCACCGACGAACGGTAGGCGGCGAGGGCAAGCGTCTTGTGTACCTCCACTGAGAAGTCTGTCGCCTCCTGAGTGCCGTAGCGCAGGTTCATGGCAGCCAGCATGTCGCCCTCGGCAGTGATTCCCACTCCCGTGCGGCGTCCCATGGCGCTCTTGCGCTTTATCTTCTGCCAGAGATGCAGCTCTGTCTCCTTCACCACATCTGCCTGAGGGTCGCTCTTCACCTTTTCTATTATCTTGTCTATCTTCTCCATCTCCATGTCCACGATGTCGTCCATGATGCGCTGTGCCAGCGCCACGTGTTTTTTGAAGAGGTCGAAGTCGAAGTATGCCTCCGGTGTGAATGGGTTCACCACGTATGAATAGAGATTCACCGAGAGCAGTCGGCATGAGTCATACGGACAGAGCGGTATCTCTCCGCATGGGTTTGTAGACACCGTGCGGAATCCGAGGTCGGCATAGCAGTCGGGGATGCTCTCACGGAGTATGGTGTCCCAGAAGAGCACTCCCGGTTCGGCACTCTTCCATGCGTTGTGTACTATTTTCTCCCACAGTTTCTTGGCGTCTGCCTTCTTAGTCACTATCGGCGCATCGCTGTCGATAGGGAATTTCTGTGTGTATTCCTTGCCATCTATAGCGCACTGCATGAACTCGTCGTCGAGTTTCACCGACACGTTGGCACCTGTAATCTTACCTTCCTGCATCTTGGCGTCGATAAACGCCTCGCTGTCGGGATGCTTCACGCTGATAGAGAGCATCAGGGCTCCGCGGCGGCCGTCTTGTGCCACCTCGCGTGTGGAATTGCTAAAGCGCTCCATGAATGGCACGACACCTGTTGAGGTGAGTGCAGAGTTGTTCACCGGAGTGCCCTTCGGACGGAGCTGCGAAAGGTCGTGGCCCACTCCGCCGCGGCGTTTCATCAGCTGCACCTGCTCCTCGTCCATGAGCATCACGGCGCCATAGGAGTCGGCGTCGCCGTCGAGACCTATCACGAAGCAGTTTGAGAGCGATGCCACCTGGTGGTCGTTGCCGATGCCGGTCATCGGACTGCCTGCCGGCACGATATAGCGGAAGTGGTCGAGCAGTTCGAACACCTGCTGCTCTGTGAGCGGATTGGGATAGTGGTTTTCTATCCTCGCCACTTCACGGGCGATACGCCAGTGCATGTCTGTCGGCGTCTGTTCGAAGATATTGCCGTAACTGTCTTTCAGCGCATACTTGTTGGCCCACACTCTTGCGGCAAGTTCGTCTCCGCCAAAATATTCCATAGAGGCACGAAAGGCCTCGTCAAAGGTATAAGTCTTATTTTTTTCCATTTTTGCAATTAGGTAGAATAGTCTGTTATCAAAACTCTGATGCTCCGCTCCGAACTCCAGAAGGTTGTTCCGGCAGTATGGAGAAAACGGCGCAACGGATGCAAAGTTAATGACTTTTGCGGATATACGGAAAGAAAGATTGAGAAAGTTAATGCCACATCATTGCCATGAGGATTGTCCGCCGGAGGGCTTTCATGCCGTGTTTCCCAACGGCATTGAGATGCAGCGGAGATGGATGACGGAAATATAAAAAACGTTAATGAAAACACGTCACCTATTTATATCGGAATTATTCATTACTTTTGCAACAGTGTAAATATGTTTCCATACACGGAAGCGCAATGCAAGCATGGAGGGACGGATGGTTCCACAAGCTGCACGAACTATTATAACTACTATTATTTCCCTCAATGTGACCTTGTCGCTGACAATGGACGGTCAAAAAAAATATTAAGTCAATGAACATAAATACTAAAGCTACCATCGGACATCACTATCACGAACACGTCCACCATCACCACCATAGGCATCATAAGGACGATACTGAATCTTTCAAGCAGCAATCTTTAAGAGTGAGAAAGAGGCGCAAGATGATTTCCCGTGTTCTCTTCGTCACACTTTCTATTCTTGCTGCAATCATCATCATTGCATGCGTGGCAAGCAACTGGCTTTTCTGAGGTTGGTTGCGGTAGCGGCCTTTGCTCCTCCCTTGACACGAAGGTGTTGAGTCTGTCCTGGTGTTGTATGCAAGAGATTTCCCGGAAAAACAACACCGCACATCTCCTTTCCGAAAAAGAACAAGAACATTCGGCATAAAAAAAACAGTTGTAAGTCCAGAGTCGCTTTACTCGAAGAACTTACAGCTGTTTTTTATCCCAAATCGGTCGTTAGGGCTTGCATGGATTTTGTTTTTTTGAAGGATAGATTTTGTTTGGCTTTTAATGAGTAATAGCAGGCTATTGCGAATTAAAAACAGACAAAAGACGCCTTATAAAAAGCAAAAGACAGCAAGCAGTATTAAAATACTAAATTGAACGGCCTAATGACCGTTTTGGGTTTATCTGTATGCCAGACACGTGTTGTCTGACTGCGGATTATCCCCAAACGGCCATCAGGCAGTTCATTGTAATATTCCAGAACTGCTTGCGGTCAGGAGGTTCCGCTATTTATCATCAGTCCACTACGATTGGCTTGTATTTCGGCACGAGGATCTTCATGATAACCCATCCGATGAGGTATGCCACGGCACAGATGCAGAACACGATCATGTAGCCGCCCTTCTTGCCCTCGAAGCCCATGAAGTTGAACTGTGCAGCGTTCTCGGCATAGGTGAAGAGCATACCTGAACCCTTGTTGATGAGGAACGAGCCGATACCTCCTGCCATGGCACCGATACCGGTGATTGTGGCGATTGTAGACTTAGGGAACATGTCGCCGATGGTGGAATAGAGGTTGGCTGACCATGCCTGATGGCCTGCGCCGAGAAATCCGATGATGATTGCCACCCACCATGCGCTGATTTCTCCCATTGGCTGGGCGATAAGACCGAGCAACGGGAAGCATGCGAATATCAACATGGCACGCATACGGCCAATGTATGGATTCATTCCCTTCTTGTCAACGAAATATGTGGGGAGGTAACCGCCGCCGATGCTCAACACCGTAACGATGGCGTAGAGTGTGAAGATGAGGGCAATAGCCATCGGACTGTCTGAGGTGTAGCCGTAAACATCCGAGAAGTATGCCGGAGCCCAGAAGAGGAAGAACCACCATACGCCGTCGGTCATGAACTTGCCCACGATAAACGACCATGTCTGTGGAAAGGTGAAGCACTTGAGGAATCCGATTGTCTTCTCCTCAGTGTGTTCCTCTTCTGACTCGGCGGCAGCTTTCTCCTCTTCATCGTCCTGCTCGATGTATGAAAGCTCGGCAGTGTTGGTGAACTTGCTCTTGCGTGGTTTGTCATAGAGCCATATCCAGAGGCCCATCCATATATAACCGAGCACACCGATCACCACGAATGCCATCTCCCAGCCCCAGGCGTTGGCGAGCAACGGAATGGTGGCAGGTGCGGCGAGGGCTCCTACTGAAGCTCCGCTGTTGAAGATTGAAGTGGCGAAAGCGCGGTCTTTCTTTGGGAAGTATTCTGCCGTAACCTTCACGGCAGCAGGGAAGTTGCCTGCCTCACCGGCTGCCAGCACGAGGCGGCATGAGAGGAAGAGCCATACGCTGACGGTGGCGATTGCCACGGCAGCATCGGAACCTGCCTGCACAAGACGCAGGGCTTCTATAGAGTCGTATCCCTCGATGAGCATAGCTGCCTCACCGCAGAGGGCGTGGAGAACGGCACCTGTAGACCATACGAAGATGGCGATGAGGTAGCCCTTCTTTGTTCCCATCCAGTCTACGAACTTACCTGCGAAGAGGTTGCATACAGCGTAGAAGATTGAGAACCAACCGGTTATCGTTCCGTAATCATCGTCGGTCCAGTGGAATTCTGGAGCGATAAAGTCTTTCCATGTCAGCGACAGAACCTGACGGTCCATGTAGTTGACAGTAGTTGCCAAAAACAGCAAAGCACAAATCACCCAACGGAAGTTGGACATCTTAGTAGTTTGTATTGAAGCCATTTGTTTTAATATAAGATTAATATTGTTTGTTCTAGTCTGCAAAGATAGCGTTTTTTTTCTTCTTTCCGCAAAAAAATCAATAAAAAAGAAAACAAACAGTATTAATCCGTAATCATCGCATCAATCTGTTTCTCCTTTCCCTGTTCCAAAAAGAAATGAGAATCGCCTGACACTGATAAAAAGAAAATCCGCCAGCATTCGCATTGTGAATCGGAATGCTGACGGAAGCAACAAAGTTTTGTCTTTATGTTATCTGTTCATGTATTTCTTGCCATCCTTTATGGCAACCGTATTGCCTGACTGTGAGAATACAGGCGAAATGACCGTTGGGGTTAAGATATCAATCCTGGTAGTACACCCTCTTCACGCGGTCTGACACACTGGTGAGCACCTCGTATGGGATGGTGTCGAGTACATCGGAGAGAACTGTCACTGGCAGATGGTCGCCGAAGATTTCCACTGTGTCACCCTCCTTGCACGGTATGCCAGTGACGTCGATCATCGCCACGTCCATGCAGATGTTGCCAACATAAGGAGCCTTCTGTCCGTTCACCAGACAGTAGCAGTTGCCACGGCCCAGGTGGCGGTTCAGTCCGTCGGCATATCCTATCGGAATGGCTGCGATGCGGCTGTCGCGCGTCAGGTGCCCCTTGCGGCTATAGCCCACTGTCTCCTCCTTCGGCACATCACGCAATTGCAGGATGGTGGTTTTCAGAGTGCTCACATTGTTCAGTATATGGTTGTCGCGACTGTCGATGCCATATAGTCCGAGACCGAGACGACACATATCAAGCTGGCGTTCTGGGAAGTGTTCGATGCCGGCAGAGTTGCAGATATGGCGCAGGATCTTGTGGGGAAACGCTGCCTGAAGCTTGCTGCTCGCCTCATCGAAGAGGTCGAACTGCATCTTTGAGAAATTGTCGAAGTCGTCACTGTCGGAACCCACGAAATGCGAGAACACAGAACGGGGGATGATGGCGTTCTGCGACTGCAGACGATGTATCAGTTCGTCAATGTCGGTCTTGGGGTTGAAGCCGAGACGGTGCATTCCGGTGTCGAGCTTTATGTGTACGGGGTAGCCCGTGATTCCCTCGCGCCGGGCAGCCTTGACAAGGGCGTCGAGCAGACGGAAACTGTAGACCTCAGGTTCGAGGTCATAGTCGAACATCGTCTTGAATGCCGTCATCTCCGGATTCATTATCATGATATTGCTCGTGATTCCGTTTTTGCGGAGCGTCACTCCCTCGTCGGCAACGGCAACGGCGAGATAGTCCACACGGTGGTCCTGCAATGTCTTTGCCACCTCCACCGCTCCACTGCCATAGGCATTTGCCTTAACCATGCATACGAGCTTGGTCTCGGGCTTCATATAAGAGCGGTAGTAGTTGAGATTGTCTACCACTGCCTGGAGGTTCACCTCAAGGATGGTTTCATGCACCTTCTGCTCCAGAAGTTCGCTGATGCCGTCGAAACCGAAGGCGCGCGCTCCCTTTATGAGTATCACCTCATCGCGGAGTGTGCTGAAGACGGGACTCTTGATGAAGGTCTGACTGTCGGGGAAGAAGTATTTCTCCCCCACCCCGATTCTGTCTGCCTCTGCCATGAGGTCGGGACCCACACCGATGAATTTCTCCACTCCCCTCTTGACGCATAGTTCTGACACCTCTGCATAAAGCTGGTCGCGCGTCATTCCGCTCTGCAGGATGTCGCTGAGAATCAGTGTGCGGCGACGGCCCTTATGGTCGGGACGGCGACTGATGAAGTCGAGGGCTATGTCGAGAGAGTTGATGTCGGAATTGTAGGAATCGTTGATGAGCGTGCAGCCATGCTGGCCCTGCTTCACCTCCAGTCGCATGGCGACAGCCTCCAGCTTCGGCATTCTCCCGGCGATGTCGGCGGCAGAAATACCGAGCGATAGGCATACGGCGCAGCAGGTGATGGAATTCTCGATGGATGCCTCGTCGATGAAAGGCAGGGTGTACTGACATTCCCTGCCAACCTTATTATATATATAGGTAACGGTGGTGGAGGTCTCTCCCTTCTCCACATTCTTTATATATAGCGGAGCATTGGCGTCGGCAACCGACCACCACAGGTGGTCGCCCTTGAACGACCTTTCGCCCACTCGGCTGGCTATCTCCTTGCTGTCGCCGGGATATACTATCACGCTGGCGTCGCGGAAGAGGTCGAGCTTCTCGTCCACCTTGGCTTCCATAGAAGGAAAATTCTCCTGATGGGCACTGCCGATATTGGTTATCACGCCGATGGTGGGCTGTATGATGTTGCGCAGTGCCTGCATCTCGCCGGGCTGGCTGATGCCTGCCTCGAATACTCCCACCTGCGACTGCTCGCCGAGCAGCCAGACGGAGAGCGGAACGCCAATCTGGGAATTGTAGCTACGAGGACTGCGCGTGACGCTGAGCGACGGAGAGAGCAACTGATAGAGCCACTCCTTGACAATGGTCTTGCCGTTGCTGCCCGTTACGCCCACGACGGGGATGTTGAACTCGTCGCGATGGCGCTCGGCAAGGCGCTGCAGCGCTTCGAGCGGACTGATTACCTTGAGGAAATTGGAACCTGGATAAGTGGTGGCATAGTCTTGTGGCAATGCGTCCACAACAAAGTTTCTCACTCCTCGACGATAAAGGTCGGGTATGAACTCATGGCCATTGCGACGGCCGGACTTGAGGGCAAAGAACAACGTTTCCTCAGGGAAACAGAGGGAACGGCTGTCGGTGAGCAGAAAGCCGATGTTGGCGGCTTGGTCTCCATATCTACGCGCCCCTATCAATGTCGTTACTTTTTCAATTGAATAAGTCATTGCTGTTGATTCTTGATTAAAACGACAACGGGCCAGAATGGCATGACCACTGGCCCATGCTTGTTATATTTGCAATTTGTATTTGCAAATATACGGATATTTTTCAGAACACGCATGATTTGTGGAATTTATCTCGCCGGGAGACAAAAAAAACTGATTTTTGCTATGGGATGACGACATTTCAATGATTTTTGTTATCTTCGCAGGTGATTATAAATCCCAAGCCAGTCATGACGACATGACTTGACAGCAAACAGAGAAACACGATGGAAATTCTTCTTCATTATATTTGGCGCCACAGGATGTATCCGCTACACCGGATGACCACGAACAAGGGAGAGACGGTGGAGGTGATTGACCCGGGACTCCACAACCGCAACGCCGGACCTGACTTCTTCAATGCGAAAATAAAGGTGGACGGGATGCTGTGGGTTGGCAATGTGGAGATTCACGACAAGGCGTCTGACTGGTTTCTGCATGGCCACGACAAGGACGAGGCATACGACAACGTGATTCTTCACGTGGTGGGCGAAGACGACATGCCGGTGAGAAGCAGCCGGGGCGAAACGATGCGACAGATGCAGATGGACGTGCCGGAATATGTGACGGCAAACTACTCCAGACTGCTGAGAGAGGACCGCTTCCCGCCTTGCCACGAAGTGATAGGACAGTTGCAGAAACTGACTGTACACAGCTGGATGAGCGCTCTGCAGACGGAACGCCTGGAGCAGAAGACGGAGGCGATAAGCAGGAGAGTGAAGGAGAGAAACGGATCGTGGGAAGACGCATACTTCATGACGCTCGCACGCAACTTCGGCTTCGGAGTGAACGGCGAGGCTTTTGAGAAATGGGCTGCCACGCTGTCGCTGCAGAGTGTGGCCCACCACCGCGACGACATATTCCAGATAGAGGCGATATTCCTGGGACAGGCTGGACTGCTCGACGAACAGGCTATTCCGCAGCGACACCGCAAAGAGGCGGCAAACGACATTTATCTGACCAAGCTGAGACGGGAATACTCATATCTGAACCACAAATTCCACCTGGAACAGATGTCGGCGACGGAATGGAAATTCCTGAGACTCCGTCCGCAGAACTTCCCTAACATCAGGATTTCACAGCTCGCAAACCTCTATTACAACCGGCGCTCAAATCTGAGTCAACTGATAGAATGTCGCAGCGTCGACGAGATGTCAGACCTGTTTGCCACCCACGTCACTCCATATTGGGAGACCCACTACTCCTTCGGGGCGGAAGGCAAGAAGTCGGCAAAGCAGCTGTCAAAGCAGTCTGTCAGAGTGCTCATCCTCAACACCGCCATCCCTATCCTCTTTGCCTACGGCAGACACAAGGGCGACGAGACGCTCACCGACCGAGCCTTCCGGCTGCTCGAAGAACTGAAGGCTGAGGACAACAGCATCATAAGGATGTGGAAGGAATGCGGACTGGAGATAGAGACCGCCGCCGACAGCCAGGCCATCGTGCAACTGAAAAAGGAATACTGCGACCGCCGCGACTGTCTGCGCTGCCGTTTCGGCTACGAATACATAAAACGCAACGGATGGTTCGTGAAAGAAGAAAAAGGATAGGAGCGGCTGCAATCAGTAAACATTTTGTCAAGCGACATCCTACTGACTACAATAAAAAGTCACTGGCAGGAGTAATATATAATGAGGTAATCAGACAAGCGGATTGTTCACTTGTTCCGTAATAGTCTTTAAAAATTCCTAATGCATGGCATTTTTATAGATAAAACGTTGGTATTTAGAACACAAATGTTTTTCTTTGCATCAGTAAATAACACTTTGCAATTCGTCAAAGAGACAAATTGAGGTTCGCAAAAGGAGCGGAATATGGTTCGTTAAAGTAATTCGATGCTGTTAGTAAAACGGACAAAGCAAGACAACAGGAGGTCAAGTAAATACGAATTAAAGAGCTAAATCGACACGAGCTGAAGAGCTAAGTCAATACGGGCTGAAGTGTAAAATCAAGGAACAAAGACAACAACAATATTTATAACCAAAAAGGAAAGAAAACATGAGAAAGATTTTTATGACTTTGGTAGCACTTGTCATGACAGTGGCTGCCAACGCACAGGTTTTTGTAGGTGGTGAAGTTGGTTTCTGGCGTAACTACGAAGACAACCATACATCATTCACAGTTGCTCCTCAGGTGGGCTACAACATCACAAACAAGTGGGCAATCGGCTTGGAGTTCGACTACGACTACAACTATTATGACGGACTGAAGGTAAATGGTGTTGGCGCTGCTCCATTCGCACGCTACACAGCAGCCAAGGCAGGTCCTGTTTCATTCCTTCTGGATGCAGGTTTCGCTATCAACACTTACAAGGCTAAGTATGACGGCGAGGAAAGCGACAGCTACAATGCATGGCAGATTGGTGTGACACCAGGTGTGAAGGTCAGCCTCACAAAGAGCGTTGACTTCATCGCTGCTCTCGGTTTCCTGGGCTACCGCGACAACGATGACCCTGACTTAAAGGGTGTGGGCGGTCATCCTTACGGAGAGAAAGGTTTCGGTTTCCACTTCAACACTAACGATCTGAAGTTCGGCGTTATCTACAACTTCTAATCCTCGTCTCTGACGATGGTGGCATTCCGAATGTATTCCAACCGACATCTGTTGTTATCCCATCATAGTCTTTGGATATCAGAAACGGAAATCGCCATAGAGCAAATATAGCAATGGCTGTATCATCAAGGCTTGATGATACAGCCATTGTTGCGTTTGTGATAATTGTCACTACATCTTCTCTATCGTTTCCAGTCCTTTCTTCACGATGTCGCTCGTCTCGTTGACAATCTGGAAATATTCGTCCATATCCCAGATGTCGCGCGCCACAAGAGCCTTCACCTGAGTGGCAAGGCGGGGCAAGGTGAGTTTCAGTTCCTCGTTGTCTTTCGGCTTCACATCCTTCTTCTCTCCTCTCTCCCTGATGTCGGCAATAAGCGACTCCGGAACCTGGTATTCTGCCTCAAACTTACTGAAATCCGTGTATTTGCGCTTTAGCGACTTCCTGTTGTTGTCGATGAAGCGGAGCACGGCGTCGGTCACCATTCCCTTTGCCACGAGCTGACGGTGATACTTGGTGTATGTCATCGTGTCGAGAGGCACAAAATAGTCTGGCATGATTCCTCCACCGCCATATACCACACGGTGTTTGCGCAGGGTGTAGAACTTCAGCGAGTCGGCGAAGTGTATGCTGTCGGCATTCATCAGCTCGCCATGCTTCAGTCGCTTGTCCAGTTCCATGGCATAGTCTTTCTGGTCGCCCTTCTTGTATGGCTTCTGTATGCAGCGGCCTGTAGGAGTGTAGTAATGGGCGATGGTGAGGCGTATCATCGAACCGTCGGGCATGTCGAAGGGTCTCTGCACGAGTCCCTTACCGAAGGTGCGTCTGCCCACCACCATACCTCGGTCGTTGTCCTGCATGGCTCCCGACACGATCTCGGATGCCGATGCCGTGAACTCATTCACGAGCACCACCACCTTGCCGTCGAGCAGCTTGCCTGACCCGTTGGCACGATAG
The DNA here is from genome assembly GCF_008680225.1 of Prevotella sp. LMAG:51. Lineage (NCBI taxonomy): Bacteria > Pseudomonadati > Bacteroidota > Bacteroidia > Bacteroidales > Prevotellaceae > Prevotella > Prevotella sp. LMAG:51. Next base: position 107,936 of record NZ_NALQ01000004.1, read on the forward strand.
TCCATTCTCGAGGATTTCAGTCCGTTGGCATATACTATGATGTCGTCTTTGGGCAGGAATTCGTTGGCTATCTTCACCGCCGCCTGCAGATATCCGCCGCCATTGTCCTGCAAGTCGAGAATGAGGTCTTTCATTCCCGCAGCCTTCAGTTTGTTTACGGCAGTCATGAACTCATCGTATGTAGTGGCTCCGAAACTGCCGATGCGTATGTATCCCACTCCCGGACGGATGATATACGATGCGTCGAGGCTCTTCACCGGAATCTTGTCACGCTTCACGTTGAAGGTCAGCGTGTCTGCCACTTCGCGCCTCACCACAGAGAGTTTCACCATAGTGCCCTTCGGTCCGCGCAGCCTCATCATAATCTGGTCGCGCGGCATCTTCACTCCTGATATCGCCGTGTCGTTTACCGCCACGATGCGGTCGCCGGCCACGATGCCTGCCTTCTGCGACGGTCCTTTGGCAATGGTCTGGATTACGAGCAGAGTATCTTCCACCATGTTGAACTGCACTCCGATGCCGTCGAAGTTTCCCTGCAGCGACTCGTTCATCTGCTTCGTCTCCTTCGGTGTGGTGTATGAGGAGTGCGGATCGAGCTTGTCGAGCATTCCTCTGATGGCGTCCTCCACGAGTTTGTTCTCGTCTACGGAGTCTACATAGAAATTGGTGACGAGCATCTCGGCGAGCTGCAATTTACGCATCGGACTGTCTTTGTCCATCCTCACCTGCAACTGTGCCGAAGCCCCGATGGCAAACATTGCCATGGCGAGGCATATCAAGCAATAAATGTTTCTTTTCATTGTATTTCGCTTTAGTCTGTCATGTTTCTCTACCATACCGTTATTCTTCTTCCTCCGGTCTGTCTTCTTCTATCACGAGGTTGTCTATGATGAAGTTCTGACGCTCCGGTGTGTTCTTTCCCATATAATATTGCAGGAGCTTATGCACCTGGTCCGTCTTGTGCAGCGTGACCTGTTCGAGGCGCATCTCGGGTCCGATGAAGTTCTTGAACTCGTCGGGACTGATCTCTCCGAGTCCTTTGAATCGTGTTATCTCCGGATCTGGTCCCAGTTCCTGTATTGCGTCGAGGCGCTCCTCTTCGGTGTAGCAGTAGCGGGTCACGAAATCTCCCTTTCCCGTTGCCGTAGCCTTCACAGCCTTCGACTTTATCTTCGTCTTCTTGTTTCTCACACGGAACAGAGGTGTCTGCAACACGAACACGTGTCCCTTCTTTATCAGATCGGGGAAGAACTGCAGGAAGAACGTGATGATGAGCAGTCGGATGTGCATTCCGTCCACATCGGCATCCGTCGCCACAATCACCTTGTTGTATCTCAGCGTGTCGAGTCCGTCCTCTATGTCGAGGGCAGCCTGCAGCAGGTTGAACTCCTCGTTTTCATACACCACCTTCTTCGTCAGTCCGAAGGAGTTCAGAGGTTTTCCTCTGAGCGAGAACACCGCCTGTGTGTTCACGTCGCGGCTCTTCGTGATGCTTCCGCTTGCCGAGTCTCCCTCGGTGATGAATATGGCGCTCTCCTCCTTGCGGTCGTCTTTCACGTCGCTGAAGTGTATGCGGCAGTCGCGGAGTTTCCTGTTATGCAGGTTGGCTTTCTTCGCCCTCTCCCTTGCCAGCTTTGTCACTCCGGCCATCGCCTTGCGTTCCTTTTCGCTCGACTGTATCTTCTGGAGCATCACCTCTGCCACGTCGGCATTGCGGTGGAGGAAGTTGTCCACTTCTGTCTTTATGAAGTCGCCCACATATTTGTTCACGGTCACTCCGTCGGGGCTCATGGTCTGCGAACCGAGCTTTATCTTGGTCTGGCTCTCAAACATCGGCTCCTCCACATTGATGGCGATGGCTCCTACGAGTCCGTTGCGGATGTCGGTATATTCAAAGTTCTTGTTGAAGAACTCCTTTATCGTCTTTGCCAGATGCTCCTTGAATGCGCTCTGGTGTGTACCGCCCTGTGTGGTATGCTGTCCGTTTACGAATGAGTGGTATTCCTCTCCATACTGTCCGGTGTGTGTGAAGGCGATTTCGATGTCTTCGCCCTTGAGATGCACGATGGGATACAATCCGTCTGTGGTCATCGTGTCGTTGAGCAGGTCTTTGAGTCCGTTGCGGCTCAGTATCCGTCTGCCGTTATACATTATGGCGAGTCCCGTGTTCAGGTAGGTGTAGTTACGGAGCATCGTCTCTATGATGTCGTCGTGGAAGGAGTAGTTCTTGAAGAGCTTGGCGTCTGGCTCGAAGTAGATGTATGTTCCGTTCTCGTCGGTAGTATCCTCTGCGACGTCGGTCTTCAGCTCTCCCCTCTCGAATGTCAGGGCTCTCACCTTGCCGTCGCGATACGATTTCACCTCGAAGTTCAGGCTCAGGGCGTTTACAGCCTTTATACCCACTCCGTTGAGTCCCACGCTTTTCTTGAACGCCTTTGAGTCGTATTTTCCTCCCGTGTTTAGCATGCTCACCGCCTCTACGAGTTTCCCCTGCGGAATGCCTCGTCCGTAGTCGCGCACGCTTACGCGGAGGTGTTCGTCGATGTCCACCTCTATGCGTTTGCCTTGGTTCATGCGGAACTCGTCGATGGAGTTGTCCACCACCTCTTTGAGCAGCACGTAGATGCCGTCTTCTGGCAGTGAACCGTCACCGAGTCTTCCGATATACATTCCGGGACGTGTGCGTATGTGCTCCATGTCGGAAAGGTGTCGGATGCTTTCATCGGTGTATTGCACCTGTGGTTCTTGTGGTTCTTGTTGTTCTTGGTTTTCTATATTGATTTCGCTCATGGTTGATGTTTTACGGGTTGACGGGTTGGTTTCCCAATCCCTGACCTTACCTCTGGAGGAAGGAACAGGGCTACAGGCATTACTTTATCTCCTTGATATAGCAGCGGCGCCTCTTGTGGTTTTCACAGTCGAGATACTGCCACTGGCTCTGCACTTTGTCGTTTGCCTCCATCTCCACATGTGTCTCTCCCCATTCATATCCGCGCTCCACGTATCTCGGGATGAGATCGGCAAAGAGGAGCGAGTTGGCTCCCTTGGCACGGTATTCGGGCAGTATGCCCACGAGCAGCAGGTCCACTATCTTGGTGTGTCCGAACTTGAGGGCTCTGAGGATGTGCCACCATCCGAACGGTGTGAGTCTGCCTCTGCGGCATTTCTGCAGTGCCTTGGCAAGCGACGGCAGCGTGATGCCCACTCCCACGATTTTCTTGTCGGCGTTCCAGTCCTCTATCAGCGTGATGAGGTCGAGGTCTGCCATCGGGAAATACATACCTATGTATTGTTCTATCTGCTTGTCGGTCAGTTCCGAATACCCATATAGTCCGGCGAAGGTCTCGTTTATGATCTCGAATATTCGTCTGCCGTAGCCCTCTTCGAAGATTTCCCGTTTGGTGAGTTTCTTCACGTGCAGGTTATAGCGTTTCTCTATGAGAGAAGCCACCTTGGCGTATTTCTCCGGCACGGTCTTAGGCACGAAGAGCTTGAACTCCACGTAGTCGTTGTCTTTCTCGAATCCGCCGAGCCTCTCCATGTGTTTGGGGTAATAGTCGTAGTTGTATATCGTCGCCATGGTGCCGAGCTGGTCGAATCCCATGGTGAGCATTCCCTCGGGGTCCATATCGGTGAATCCGAGCGGTCCCACCACGTGTGTCATACCCTTCTCCCTGCCGTATTGCTCCACGGCAGAGAGGAGCGCCCCCGACACGTTGATGTCGTCGACGAAGTCTATCCATCCGAAGCGCACGTCGTTTCTTTCCCACTTCTTGTTTGCCTTGTGGTTTATGATGGCAGCCACGCGGCCCACCATCTTTCCCGTCGCCTTGTCGAACGCCATATAATATTCTGCCTCGCAGAACTCAAAGGCTGCATTCTTGTCTTTGCTCAGCGTGTTCATTTCGTCGCTGAACAGGTTGGGGGCGTCGTACGGACTGCCCTCATACATGTCGTAATGGAAGTCGATGAACGCCTTCAGGTCTGCTTTCGTGCTGACTTTTCTTATTTCTATTGATGACATATTCAATAATACTCAAGTTAACTCTCCACATGTGTTTGCGCTGAAGACAAAACCACATCGTTGGCATCCCTCAAGTGAGTGGTGCCATGTGGTAGCCTTCTTGTCATGTGTATAATATAATCTTGTTTTAAAACGAAGGCAAAATTACGGTTTTTTGTGGAAAGTAACAAATTTTGCCCTGCTTTTCGCACTAAAGGCCTGTCTGCCGTCCCATCAGCTGCCGCCGGCATCATCCCAGCCTGCCGCCGGCAGGGGAAACGGCATAGCAGAAATCCGAGCAAGCCCTAATGCCCGATATGGGTTGAAATCCGGACGCCGTACCAAGTATTTGCACAAATAATATTGGAATGCAGAGAAAAGAGAGTACCTTTGCAGCCTAAATCCAAACTTATGACAACCGGACAAAGAAAAATCAACATTCAACAGAAGAACAAATATTCTTACCACTACCGTATGTTGCTGTCGCTCGGAATACCTATCGTCGTGGGACAGGTGGGCACCATAATCCTCGGATTTGCCGACACGCTGATGGTGGGACACCATAGTGTGATGGAACTGGCGGCTGCGAGTTTCGTAAACACGATAATGGCGATTATCCTCGTGCTGGCACTGGGATTCAGCTACGGACTGACGCCAATGGTGGGTCAGCTCTTCGGAAGGGGCGAGAGGGAGAAGATTGGTTCGGTGATGAAAAACGGACTGGCTGCCGGCACTCTCACTTCCATCATTCTGCTCGGTGTGCTCACGGCGGTGTATCTGAACGTTGACAAGCTGGGGCAGCCTGTGGAACTGCTGCCGCTCGTCAGACCGTATCTGATGGTGAACATGATTTCGGTGCCTTTCGTCTGCTGGTTCAATTCGTTCAAACAGTTCTACGACGCCATCGGCAACACCAAGATGTCGATGTATATCCTGCTGGCGGGCAACGTTGCCAACATCGTGGGCAACTACCTGCTCATCTACGGTCCCGGTCCGCTGCCTGAACTGGGACTGCTCGGAGCCGGACTCAGCACTATGCTCAGCAGAGTGATGATGTTCGTGGTGGCATTCGCGATATTCATGATTTCAAAGAGATATAAGGTATATAGCCGTTCGTTCAGAGAGGCGCGTCTCAGCGGCGAAGCGTTCCGTCAGGTGAGCAAGCAGAGCTGGCCCGTGTCGCTGCAAATGGGAATGGAGTCGGCAGCGTTCTCGCTGACGGGAGTGTTGGTGGGATGGCTCGGCACCACGGCACTGGCTGCCCATCAGGTGATGATCACGGTATCACAGGTGTTCTTCATGATATACTACGGCATTGCCGCTGCTGTGTCGGTGAGAGTGAGCTTCTACGTGGGACAGAACGACATCACGGAACTGCGACGCGTCACGGCTGCCGGATTCCACATCATCTGCATGATAGGATGCGTGGTGAGCATACCGGTGTTCTTGTTGCGCCACGAAACGGGATTCATCTTTGCCAACGACGCCACGATAGCCGAAATCTGCGCCCATGTCACGCTGATAATGATAGTGTATCAGTTTGGCGACGGCATGCAATGCTGCTATGCCAATGCGCTGAGAGGCACGGGCCACGTGCAGCCGATGGTCTACATCGCCTTCGTTGCCTTCGTGTTAGTGTCGCTGCCTTGCAGCTGGCTCTTGGGCATACACATGGGATACGGAATAATGGGAATATGGGGAGCCTTCCCCGTGGGACTCACCGTGGCTGGAGTGCTCTACTATATTTTCTTCCGGCGCCAGGTGGCACGGCTGGAGCATGGAGGACAAGGGATTCTGGCTGCATAGCGAGTGGACAGCAAACGGTCATCAGAAAGTAGTCCCAAACGGCTATTAGGACGTTTATCCACAAATCAGCATCAGTAAGTTTAATTCCAAATAGTCATCAGTAAGTTTACCCCCAAACGTCAATCATGGCGTTTGGGGGTTCTGTTATATCCTGCTGCCCGCCCAAACGGCAACCAATCCAAGTCCTACGCTGAGCGAGGCATAGAGAGCAAGGGACAGCAGATTGTCGGCACGCATGAGCGAGAGGCTCTCGTTCATGAATGTGCTGAAGGTGGTGAAACCGCCGCAGAAGCCTACGGTGAGCAGCAGCCGCATGTCGCCGCTGATGCCCCAACGGTCAGATGCGCCATAGATGAGTCCGATAAGGAGGCAGCCTACCACGTTGACGACCAGCGTGCCAACGGGAAATGCCACAGACGATGCTTCTTGAAGCCATTTAGAAACGAGATAGCGCAACACGGAACCCACGGCTCCGCCAAATGCCACGAGAAGGATATTTTTTATCATTGTTTTTTCAATTGACCATATAGGCTTGCAAAGTTATTCACTTTTACGCTATCCTGCAAAAATAATGCAAGGCGAGTGCAAAATCATCAAGCTCGCTTGAATGTTTTGCCTAGCCGAAGCTTATTTTATGTAAAAAACTTGTAAGATAACGCCCCGACAACACCTGCCTTAACAATCTAACACACTGATTTTAACTACATTTACAGGCTTTGTGTTAATAATAATTTAAATATGTATTTATTTTTTTGCAAGTCAAAGAATTTAACCTATCTTTGCTCAATGCAAAAGAGCATGGAGCATTTATCTCCGTCAGTCTTTCATGTCCTGTTTGAAGGACACAGAAGGTCGGGCTCTGGTATCGTTTCTTTATTTGTAGCAATAATTATTTAAATCATTACTTCTGAAAAATGAAATTACACAATACCCTTGCATTGGCGGTACTGTTGTTCTGCTCAGCGCAGAACGGATTCGCCGTGAAAGCTTACCCTGGGGTGATTAAGGCAAAGCAGGCCGACGGTACGGAGATTTCTATCCGTCTGCACGGCAGCGAGCATGGACACTACACTACGACAGTGGACGGATACCCCTTGATCTACAATGAAGCAACCAATAACTATGAGTATGCCACCATCGTCAGCGGAAAGCTGAAGAGCAGCGGCATCGTGGCAACGAACTCTGAGCGACGTTCGCCACAGGCCACGGAACTACTCAAATCCATAAACAAGGAGACAGCGCAGCAGCTGGCAATGAAAATGAGCCTGCAGAAGCGTGTAGGTCAGCAGACTGCAGTAAAGAAGGTGGTGCAGAGACCAAAAAAGGCGCTCATGAACAACTTCCCCCATTTCGGAGAGCAGCACTCTATAGTCATCCTGATGGAGTTCAACGACAAGTCGTTCTCCACAATGAAGAACCCAAAGGAATACTACGACGGAGCGATGAACAAAGAGGGATTCACCGCCATCAACGGTGCTACCGGCAGTGCCAGAGACTTCTTCATAGCAAGCTCTCACGGACAGTTCAAGCCAACATTCGATGTATACGGTCCGGTGAAGATAAACTACGGACAGCATGACGCCGGCGACGGAACATACAACACTCCTATAAACATGGGAACATTCGTGAAGGCTGTAGTGGAGGCTATCGACGACGAGGTGGACTTCTCGCAGTATGACCACGACGGCGACGGAAACGTCGACAACATCTATATCTACTACGCCGGAAAGGGTTCTGCCGACTCCAACGACGCCAACACCATCTGGCCCCACGCCTTCACCATGAATGAATGGGGAGTGGAGGTGAAGACCAAAGACGGAGTGAACATCAACAGCTACACCTGCAGCAACGAGGAAGACGGACTGAGCCACGGCTTCACCACTGGTATCGGAACTTTCGTGCATGAATTCGGACACTGCCTCGGATTCATGGACCTCTACGACACCAACGGCGTATACTCTTCTTACACCCCCGGCAGCTGGGACACCATGTGCTCCGGCTCTTACAACAACAACAGCAACACTCCCCCACTCTATTCTTCATACGAATGCTACGAGCTGGGATGGCTGAAGCCTGAGGTGATAACAAGAAGAAGCGGCGACCTGAACGAACTGCCGTATCTTGGAGAATCAAACAAGGCATACATGATACAGGTGCCTGGCAACGAGAACGAATACTATCTGCTGGAGAACAGACAGAAAAAGGGATGGGACGCATACCTGCCCGGTTCGGGAATGCTCGTATGGCACATCGACTACGACGAGGATCTATGGAGAGACAACAAGGTGAACACCGTCGGCAGGCACCAGCGCGTGGACATCGTGGAGGCAAACGGCAGATACTCCGGCACCGGATACTATCAGACGGGCGTGCCTTTCCCGGGTTCTGACAATGTGACGGAATACTCGTTCAAGTCGTGGGATGCCGTGCATCTGCTCGACATCGACAAGATCAGCGATGTCAACGGACTGGTGTCGTTCTATGTCAAAGGAGCTGACTCGGGAATCACAAAACCGGAGCTCACGGCAAGCAACGAGAGATACAACGGCTTCGACCTGTCGTGGAACAAGGTAGAGAAAGCCGAGAACTATCTGCTCAACGTGAAGAAGGTGAACGAGGACAACTCGCTGACCGACCTGGAGGACTACACCGACAAGACCGTGACCGGAGAGAATGTCTCTGTAGAGGGTCTTGAGAAGGAAACTACATATCAGGTGAGCCTGGCAAGCTGCAACGGTTCTTACATCACAGATGCTGACACCAAGGAGGTGAAGACAACAGAAAAATTCTTCACTGACGAGAAGGTGAAGAACATCATGGAGAAGGACGTGACGATGACTTCGTTCAGCGCCTCATGGGATGCCATCGACGGTGCCCAGGACTATGTGGTGAACCTCGAAAAGGTTACCTACGACGGAGAGAAGGTGACTTCTGCCTACGACTTCACCGACAGATTGGACGGAATGCCGGCAGGATGGGAAACAAACTGCAAGAACTTCAGCAGCAGCAAGGGTACATTCGGCGAGACTGCTCCATCTCTGAAGATGACGGCAAACGGAAACTATCTCACGATGTCTCTCGAAGGAGCAAAGGTGAACAACCTGAATTTCTGGTATTACGTAAGCTCTGCTTCTGAGGGCTCTACAGTGGAGGTGCAGGCGCTGCGCAACGGACAATGGATCACAGAGAAGACCATCGACGCATCGGAGAAGACTAAGGAGAACCTCTCGCTCAACTTCAATGCTGCCGATAAGGTGAGACTATTGTTCAACCGCACAGGAACTGCTTATGTGGTGATTGACGACGTAAGCATCAGCGGCAACAAGCAGAGCGGTTCAAAGATGGACAGATACACTGAGAAGAGCGTTGGCGAAAAGGCTGAAGCCTCGTTCGACGGACTGGAGAAGGCCACAACATACTGTCTCACTGTATACGGAGTGAAGAACGGCGAGAAGACAATCACTTCCGACAAGCACTACGTGACAACAGCCGACGACGTGTCGGGCATCAACAGCGTAAACGCTTCTGCCGACGCCGCAGAACTGATATTCGACATCAGCGGCAGACGCATCAACAACGAGCGCAACACCGAGGGCATCGTGATTAAGAAAAGCAACGGCAAGACAGTAAAGACGACAAAATAACGGAAACAACTTAATACTCACAGTAATGAAATTCAAAAAACTATTTGCAGCCCTGCTCCTGTCAGCATGCCTCTCGCAGACGGCTACGGCAATACCGGCTTATCCTGGCGTGATAAAGGTGAAACAGGCCGACGGCACGGAGATAAGCATCAGACTCAGAGGCGACGAGTGGGGACACTACACAACGACAGAAGACGGATTCCCACTGATCTTCAACAAGCAGACAAGCAACTACGAGTATGCCATCATCTCCGGACAGAAACTGGTGAGCAGCAATATCGTAGCTACCGACGCAAGCATGCGCGACCCCAAGGCAATGGCTCTGCTCAACACCATCGACAAGACTGAGGTGGCAAAGATAGCACTGAGCGAAAACTCGGCCACCATCGCCAAGGGCATCAAGAAGGTGGGAGGCAAACCGCAGAAAGTGCTCATGAACGACTTCCCTCACTTCGGCGAGCAGCACTCCATCGTTATCCTCGTGGAGTTCAACGACCGTTCGTTCTCTACTGTGTCCGATCCGAAACAGTATTACACCGACATGCTGAACAAGGAGGGCTTCACATACGAAAACGGTGCCAGCGGAAGTGCAAGAGACTTCTTCATAGCAAGTTCACAGGGACAGTTCAAGCCTACGTTCGATGTATACGGACCGGTGAAGATAGACTACTCACAGTATGACTTCGGCGACGGTATGCAGTCAGGACAGAATAATGCCGGAACAATCCTGCAGACTGTAGTGAAGAAGCTCGACCAAGAGGGAGCAGTGAACTTCGCGCAGTATGACCACGACGGCGACGGATATGTAGACAATATCTACTTCTACTACGCCGGATTCGGTTCCAACGACTCCGGCTATTCAAACGTGATATGGCCTCACGCCTTCGACCTGAGACAGTGGGGAACATACATGAAGACAAAAGACGGCACCGGCATCGGAAGCTACACCTGCAGTAACGAAATAGACGGCAGCAACAGAAAATATCCTACCGGAATCGGAACGTTCGTGCATGAGTTCGGACACGTGCTCGGATTCATGGACCACTACGACACCGCCAACTCCTACGCCACATACACTCCGGGATACTGGGACACCATGGCATCGGGTTCTTACAACAACAGCTGCCACACACCTCCTCTCTACTCGGCATTCGAATGCGCCGAGCTGGGATGGATGAAGCTGACAGAGCTCGACAACACGGCAGAGGGCGTGAACGTGCTGAAACCGCTCGCCGATGACTACATGGCATACAAGGTGAACGTGGACGGCAAACCAAACGAGTATTTCATCCTCGAGAACAGAAGAAGAACAAGCTGGGACAGATTCCTGCAAGGCGAGGGAATGCTCGTATGGCATATCGACTACAATTATGACGCATGGGTGAACAACAAGGTGAACTCCCTACCTAACCATCAGCGCATAGACATCGTGGAGGCTGGCAACGTGCAGTCTAACGACTACTACGAGCAGGAGACAGTGCCATTCCCAGGTTCGGGCAACGTCAGCTCGCACGACTTCAAGGACTGGAGCGGCACCTCTGCCATCTATCTCGACAAGATAAAGAGAAACGGCAACAACGTGGAGTTCATCATCAAGGGTTCTGACCAGGGTCTTGCTGCCGTGGCAGAAGTGAACATCGACAGGGTGACATACAAGAGCATCGAGTGTTCTTGGCAGGCTGCCGACAAGGCTACGGAATACGTGGTAAGCCTCAAGAAGGTGAGCACAGACAACGACGGCAACGAGATACTCATCGACATACCTGCATACAACAACCTGAAGATCACGGCAACAAACTTCGAGTTCGACAACCTTGATTATGACACTGAGTATGCAATCTGCGTATCAAGCAGCATCGGCACTTTCAAGAAGAAGCCTACCATCACGAAGACTGCCACGAACTCACTGCCATTCGATAAGACTCAGGTGAAAAACGTGAAGATAAGCGATCTGTCACCAGTGTCGTTCACTGCCTCTTGGGACGCTCTTGCCGACGCTCAGGGCTACAAGCTCTACCTGATGAGAAACTTCTACGACGGTGAGACCATCACTACCTCATACGACTTCACCAATGAAATCTCCGGCATGCCGGAGGGATGGCTTTCATCTACAAACCTCCTCGGCACAAATGATGGTTTCTACGGTGTGGCAAGTCCGTCACTGCGATTCACCCAGAAGAGCCAGTATCTCGTCATGACAAACAGCGGTGCAAACATCACCAACGTGAAGTTCTGGATGAGAGCACAGCAGCCTGGCAAGGGCTCAAAACTCGAGGTATATATCGAGAACGGTGAAGAGTGGAAACTGGCTGACGAGATAACACTGACATCGGGCAACGGCGAGGTATACAACATCGAGGTTGATCCTACTACGGCTGTGAAACTGCAGTACAACCGTCGTTCATCTGGTATTCTCTACATCGACGACGTAGAGGTGAGCGGCAAGCAGCAGAGAGACTTCCCTGGGGTTAATGGCAAGGAGACTGAATATAATGACATGACATTCGGTGCGCTTGATTCCAACGCTTACTACACTCTGACCGTTTCCGGAATATGCAACGGAGTAGAGAGTCTGAAGTCTGATCCTGTACAGGTGAAGACTCTCAAAGGCACCGACGGCATCAAGGGTGCTACAATGATAGAGGTGAATGGCAACAAGGCTATCTTCACTATCGACGGCAAGCAGATTGACAAAATGCCAGCCGACAAGTCGGTATTCGTAATCAAGCAGGACGGCAAGTCTGTAAAGGCTACGAAATAAGCCATAGGCTGAACTGACGACAGTAAATAGTCAAAACATCATCATAATCGGCATGACGTGTGATACGTTGTGCCGATTTTATTTTGCCTCAAACACCGTGAATGTCGATTATTCTTAGTAACTTCGCAAGGTCGTTTGACAACATTCATAAAATCATCAGCATAACACCCACAAACTCCATCTGCCCATGAGACACGACAAACTCGAAAAGGAACTCCAACTGCTTCTGCTGCTTTCTGAAAACAGAAGCTACTCCGTAGAACAGCTATGCCGGAAGATGGAGACATCGAAACGCAACCTGTATTATTACATCGAATTCTTCCGCGATGCCGGATTCAAAGTAGAGAAATACGGCAACTGCTACTCCATCGACAGGTCGTCGCCGTTTTTCGGCAGACTGATAGAGAAGATTTCCTTCACCGAAGAGGAGGCTATCGTCATCAGCCGCCTGCTCAACAAGGTGAAGAAGAAGAATGCCATCGTGGAGACGCTGAAAAAGAAGATGGAGCGGTTTTATGACCTCGGAATACTGGCAAAGGACTCTCTCAGCGACAAGGACTCCCATATCATCAGCGTATTGCACGACGCGATAAAACACGAGAACCAGGTGGTGATACGCGGATATTCGTCGCCTCACAGCAAGACGAGGAGGGACAGACTCGTGGAGCCGTTCATGCTCATGGACAGCAACAGGGAGGTGAGATGTTTCGAACCGGACTCCGGACTGAACAAGACGTTCAAGATAGTGCGCATGGACGATGTGGAGGCACTGTCCGACAACAGGGCATTCAAAGACAGACACAAGCAGATGTTCACCGATGCCTTCATGTTCAGTTCTGAAGAGACAACAAGGGTGGAGATGCGTCTCGGACAACTGTCTCACGACCTGATGGCTGAAGAATTTCCCCGCACCCTACACAACATGACGCAAGAAGAAAACGGAACATGGCTGCTCTCGCTCGACGTCTGCAGCTACATAGGCATCGGGCGCTTCGTGCTCGGACTGTTCGACGACATCGAAGTGTTGGGCGACGAGGGTTTCAAACGGTATCTGAAGGAGAAGCTCGACAAGTTCTGCGGTCTTCTCGCATAATCAGCCCTAATGACCGATTTGGGTTTATGATAATCTGAAACGGGAATTATTGCTATCGAAATTAGCCCCAAACATCAACAATAAGCATTACCTCGAATTTCCCCCACTACGTGGGGAATGAAACCCCACATTAGGGGGTTCTGTTCCCCACGCTGTGGGGGAAATTCCGGCATATATTTCTGTCGACGTAATTATACAGAATCGGTTATTGGGAATTGTTTGGTTTTTGTCTTTATATGCCGAATCAGTCATTGGGGATTGCATGGTTTTTGCCCTTTCAGAAGAGTGTTTTATTTGTTTGACTTACCTCAAATCCCTTATGGTTCGTTGCCCATTCTGAAGGGCCGCATCACTCCATAGCCGCCAATCATACGCATTCCGAGCCATACCAGCACGACGACGCCATAAGCCGCCACTACCTGCCACGGGCTTATGGCGATATTCTCTATGCTCGCCATCGGCAGACCGGCGATAAGGGCGAGAGCATCGTTGAGAAGCTGGGCTGCCGAACCGAGTCCATAAGCCAGCAGACCGCTCACCACCGGCTGCCACGACAGCAGAAACATCGCCAGGGCACCATATAGCAGGAGCATCGCCATGGGGATGGCAATGAAATTGGTGAGAAGGAAATAGCAGGAGAACCTGCCGAAATAATATGCCGTAAGGGGCGACACTCCCAACTGTGCGGCAAGCGACACCGTAACCATCCCACTGACCCAACGCATGGGCTGGCGCTGCCAGATAGGTGACCGGAACAGGAGGCGTTCCATCTGCGGAACGAAGAGCAATATAGAGGCTACGGCTATGAACGACATCTGGAACCCTACATCGAAAACACTCATCGGACTCACCGCCACCACTACGAATGCCGCCAGCGCAAGGTGGTCGAGAGAGAGACTCTCCCTGTTTGCCACCGCCACTACGCTACATACCGACAGCATCAGCGCCGACCTGACCGCAGAGACGGGCAGTCCGACAATCATGACATACCACCACACCGTGGCAATGGCGAGAAGCCGTGCCGCTATACGCAGACGGAACAGTCGTCTGCCATCGAGCAGAAGCATCAGCAGAGTATATATGATGGCTATATGCAGACCGGAAAGTGCCAGCACATGCGACGCTCCCGACACACTATACACCGTGCGCACATGGCGGTCTATCATCGTCTTGTCACCAAGGGTGAGGGCTGAAATCACAGCGAGATTGCCGCCCGACACATCGCCTCTTCTGAACTGCGCGATCAGGCGCTGACGGAAAGCAAGCAGATGCAGCCGCAACCGATGCCAAACGGGAATGGAAGTGGCGGAGATCTGCTTCAACTTCATGTCGGAGACATAAACGAAGGTCTGCGCCCTGAAGCCCTGGGTCTGGAGATAACGGGAATAGTCAAATCGCCGTTCTGACGCCGTGGCAGCTTTTCTCTGTACGGGAAGCTTAGAATCTTTTCTCTGTCCGGGCACCGTGAAAACCGACAATGCCTCTATGCCGCTGCCAATGCCGAGGCGGCATGTGTCGAGACCGGCAATGCTGACCTTTGCCATAAAAGGAGAAACGCGGCGGTCTGCCACATCCACCACGAGGGCGTCGAAGCCGACCACCTTGCCGTGTCTTTGCGGAGTGCTCATCACCACGGCGTCGTATTTCATATAATCAGCAGGCGGAGCACCTGTGGTATACTCCCGGTTGAGAGTCGTCACAAATGCTCCGCCAACGAATGCGAACAGGCATGCAAAGCAGGATGATGACCTGCCGCTATTGAATAGCAGAAGTGACACCAAGCCCATGACCACCGCCACAAGTCCCCAGCCGAGGGGCTGCACTGACAGATGGACGAGCGACGCCATGACTACTCCTGAGAGGAATGGCACCGCAATGCGCAGGAACACGCTGCGGCGGTTTTTCATAATGCTGCAGGATTAGCCGTCATCAGTCCGTGGAGGTCTCGCCTATCTCTCTCGCCTTCTCGCCGTATTTCCTTATCCATACCACAAACCACACCATTGCAATGATGACGGTGAGGATGCCGAGGTAATATGCCAGGTCTTCCTGCAGTCCGAATGCCTGCTTGGATATGAAGAGATATGTGGAGCATACGCCTGTCATGAACAGAGCTGGAAGAAGGGTTATGACGTATGGCTTGTTCTTACGCACGAGATACACGGTGATTGCCCACAGTGTGAACACCGAGAGTGTCTGGTTTGACCATCCGAAATACTGCCATATCACGTTGAAGCCGTCGGGATTGGAACTCTGCCATGAGAGCAGGGCGATGGATACAACGAAGATGGGCAGGCAGACATACAGGCGGTTCATCTTCGGCTTCTGGTTGAGCTTCAAGGCTGACGCCACGATGAGTCTGGCGGAACGGAAAGCGGTGTCGCCGCTCGTTATCGGGGCTGCCACCACTCCGAGGATGGCAAGCACGCCACCGAGCATTCCGAGCCAGTCCTGGCATACGGTAGTAACCACCATCGGCGCTGACGTGTGGAAGCCTTTTGCCGCTGCGAGCTGTTCATAGCCCGGCGTCGGCGAATCGTAGAAGAACCACATTGCCACCGTAGCCCACACGAGAGCCACGAGTCCTTCGGTAATCATTGAACCATAGAAGATGGGTCGTCCCATCTTCTCGCTCTTCAGGCAGCGCGCCATGAGCGGACTCTGTGTGGCATGGAAGCCACTGATAGCTCCGCAGGCGATGGTGATGAAGAGGCAAGGGAAGATATTGTCGGTGAACGACGGGTCTTGCTCCTTTGCCATATTGCCGAGGCCGTCCCACAGCTCCGGCAGCACCGGCATCTTGATGAGGAGTATCACGATGAGGGCTACTGCCATGAAGAGCAGGGAGAAGGAGAATATGGGGTATATCTTGCCGATAATCTTGTCGATGGGGAGCATCGTTGCTACCACGTAATATGCGAATATCACTATTATCCATAGGAGCGAACCGCCACTGAGATGGCCGAGGATTTCTGCCGGACTATACACGAACACCGTGCCCACCATGATGAGGAGCACCACGCAGAACACGAGCATCACGTTGCGCGGAGTCTTGCCGAGGTATTTGCCGATGAGGGCGGGCAGGTCGGCTCCGTTGTTACGCATGGAGAGCATACCGCTAAAGAAATCGTGGGTGGCACCGGCAAAGATGCAGCCGAGGATAATCCAGAGGTATGCCGCCGGACCGAACTTGGCTCCCATGATGGCACCGAAGATCGGTCCCGTGCCGGCGATGTTGAGAAACTGGATCATGAAAATCTTCCAGTTGGGCATCGGCACATAGTCGATGCCGTCGTTTATCACCACGGCGGGAGTCTTTCTGTCGTCAGGAGCGAACACTTTGCTTACGAACTTTCCATACAAGAGATAGCCCAGCACAAGGGCTACAAAGCTAATGAAAAATGTTATCATAGGTCTTGATAGTAAACTGTGCGCACGGTCTGCTTGTCTACCAATGACTTATGGCAGAGGGGCGTAACATAGGTTTTGATTATTGTTGTGTTTCTTTAGTTTTCTTACTGTCAGGATCTTCCTCCTTAGTCAAGGAATCCCTGTGAGCGCAGGGCATCGAGCATCGTTGCCGACATTGCCTCGTTGTCTTTCTTGGTGTAGCGCAGGTCGGTGAACACCTGTGCGAGGGTCTCCTTGTTGTTGACACGCACGAACTCCTCGTTTTCCGGCAGCGCCTCCTTCTCGGCATAATACTCGTCGATGAGCTGCGGGGTGTAGTCGGTGTAGGTCTCTGAATGGATGATGCCCTGCAGCGGCAGTCTGTCGGTGAGCGGCGGATTCTCGTCGGGCCATCCCAGCGTTATCGTGGCAACGGGCATCACGAGGCGCGGCAACTTCAGCGTGTCGATTATCTGCTTGGGGTTATACACCGTGGTGCCGAGGAAGCAGTAGCCGAGTCCTTCCTCGTCGGCGAGGTTGCAGAAGGTCTGGGTATACAGCAATGCGTCGGTGGCTGCATTCAGAAACGAGAGCAGATTGTCGTATCCAGGCGTCGCCTTGCGGTTTTCTGCCCATCGTGTGGTGCGGTTGAAATCAGCACAGATGGTGAGCACCACCGGCGCCTGCGTAACCATCGGCTGACAGAAATGCGCCGGCGCGAGCTTCTCTTTCATCTCTGCCGAACGTGTCACCACCACGCTGTAGAGCTGCAGGTTTCCCATCGTCTGGGTACGCATTGCCTCAGCGAGGAGCCTGTTGAGGAGTTCGTCGCTTACGGGCTTGTCGGAATACTTTCGTATAGTCTTTCTCGTGTTTATCGTTTTCATTCTGTTTTAAGTTTACATTACTTCAAAATCGTGTCGTCTCTCTATGAGCGAAACATACAGGCAAAGATATACATTATTTCCCGAACTCCGTCATCATCGGCTGAAAAATATAACATTTTGAATTCGGCATGATTGCGCGACTGTCTCCTATAGTTCTCGTATGCAGGAGTGATTGCCGTTATATATGAGTGAATGACTGATTTGGGGTTATGCATCAGACAATCATAAGAAACAGCCGTTTTGCAATGCAAGAGTAAGTTCTCTTGACGTTGCAAAACGGCTACTTTTATAAATAGGAACTATGTTTTTAATGCACCAAAGCGTTTTCGTGTACGCCGGAAACGGCACGTCCGCTTGGGTCGTTCATGTTCTTCCACGCTTCGTCCCACTCCAAAGCCACAGCTGTGGAACAAGCTACACTTGCCTCATGTGGCACGCTGCGGGCTGCGCTCTCGCTGGGGAAATGCTCCTCGAAGATGGAACGATAATAATATTCCTCCTTGCAGAGAGGCGTGTTTATCGGGAAACGTTCGGCAGCATGTGCCATCTGCTCGTCGGTCACGGCTTCAGAGGTGATCTTCTTCAGAGTGTCTATCCACGAATATCCCACACCGTCGCTGAACTGCTCCTTCTGTCGCCATGCCACCTCTTCGGGCAGCATATCCTCGAATGCCTCACGCACGATGCGCTTCTCCATAGACGCCTTCGGGTCGGAACCTGGAAGAATGCTGCACATCTTTGCCTTGGGATTGGTGCGCATCGCCACATCAAGGAATTCCTTGTCGAGGAACGGCACTCGTCCTTCCACGCCCCATGCCGAAAGGCTCTTGTTGGCACGCAGGCAGTCATACTGATGCAGTTTGGAAAGTTTGCGGACGGTCTCCTTATGGAATTCCTCTGCCGAAGGCGCCTTGTGGAAATAGAGGTAGCCACCGAAAATCTCGTCGGCTCCCTCACCCGACAGCACCATCTTGATGCCCATCGACTTTATCACGCGCGCCAGCAGATACATTGGCACGGAGGCACGCACGGTGGTTATATCGTAGGTCTCGATGAAATAGATAACGTCACGAAGGGCATCCAATCCCTCCTGAATAGTATAGTTGATTTCGTGATGCACCGTGCCGATATAGTCAGCCACCTGACGCGCCTTCGCCAAGTCGGGCGCTCCCTTGAGTCCCACGGCAAACGAATGGAGACGGGGCCACCAAGCCCTGCTCTGGCTGTCTGTCTCGATACGGCGTTCGGCGTAGCTCTCGGTGATGGCACTGATGACGCTACTGTCAAGACCGCCCGAAAGCAGCACTCCATACGGCACGTCGCTCATCATCTGGCGTTTCACTGCCGCACAAAGACTATCGCGTATGGCATCGCTGCTGGCGGGATTGTCCTTCACATTGTCGTATTCCATCCAGTCGCGCTTATACCAAGGCTTCATTCCGGGGTCCTTGCTCCAATAATAGTGGCCGGGCAGGAACGGTTCATAGCGGTCGCACTCGCCTTCAAGAGCCTTCAGCTCACTTGCCACGAAAACTTTTCCGTCGGCGTTATATCCTATATAAAGAGGAATGACTCCGATATGGTCGCGGGCTATGAGGAAGGCATCCTGCTCCTCGTCATAAAGGGCAAAGGCGAAAATACCGTTCAGGTCTTCAAGAAAGTCAATTCCCTTGTCGCGGTAAAGCGCAAGGATCACCTCACAGTCGCTACCTGTCTGAAAATCATAACGCCCCTGATATCTTGCCCTGATCTCCTTATGGTTATATATCTCGCCGTTGACGGCCAGCACCTGTTTGCCATCCGGCGAGAACAGAGGCTGACCTCCACTCTCGGGATCGACGATGCTCAGACGCTCATGCGCCAGTATGGCACTGCCCGAACAATGTATGCCGCTCCAGTCAGGACCACGGTGGCGTATCTTCTTACTCATGCCGAGAGCCTTGGTGCGCAGCTCCGGCGTCTGTTCTTTTACGTTGAATATTGCTACAATTCCGCACATATATCTTTCTCTTTTGGGGAAATAAAGCTACAAAAATTTCTTGTTCTCTCAAACTGACTGCAGGTAGCTGTCCACCTTGTGCGCCGCATCGCGGCCGCTTGCCATAGCCCTTACCACGAGCGAGGCTCCGTTCAAGGCATCGCCGCAGACGAATACGTTATCGGGATAGTCAGGGTGCTGAGGCTTGAGAAATCCCATTGCGAGGAAGCACGCCTCACACTTTATCACCTCGGGGTCGCCAGCCTCAACCATCAACGGACGGCCTCCCTCTGGATTCGGCTGCCAGTCGATGGGCTGCACACGGACGCCACACAGCTTTCCGTTCTTGCCTATGAACTCCAGTGTGTTGATGTTCCAGCGACGCGTACATCCCTCCTCGTGGCTCGACGTGGTCTTGAGCACGCGCGGATAGTTCGGCCATGGATTCTTCGGGTCGTCGGGACCCTCCACGGGGCGTGGCATGATTTCTATCTGTGTGACGCTCTTGCATCCCTGGCGATGGGCGGTGCCTATGCAGTCGGAACCGGTGTCGCCGCCGCCGATGACGAGCACGTCCTTGCCCTTGCAGGTGACACGCTCGTCCTTGGAGTACTCTGCTCCAGATAGGACGCGGTTCTGCTGCGAGAGCAGTTCCAAGGCGAGGTGTACACCTTTGAGTTCGCGACCGGGCACGTTCTTGAGGTCACGTGCCTCGGGTGTTCCTGTTGCAAGGACGTAGGCGTCAAAGCCTTCGGGCAATGAAGAGGCTTCCACCACTGTATTGTATACGAACCGTATGCCTTCCTCGATGAGGATGTCGAGCCTACGGTCAATGATGTTCTTTGAGAGCTTGAAGTTGGGAATGCCGTAGCGCAGCAGACCTCCTGCCGCTTCGTTCTTGTCGAACACGGTCACGTCGTAGCCCATGCGGTTAAGACGGTTGGCAGCCACAAGGCCCGAAGGACCGGCACCTATCACCGCTACACTCTTGCCGTTGCGTGGGAAGGTCATCGGTTTGATATAGTCCTCATGCCATGCCGTCTCTGTTATGGCAGCCTCGTTCTCACGGTTGGTTACCGGGGCGTGGTCTGTAAGATTGAGCACGCAAGCCTTTTCGCAGAGCGCCGGACAGATGCGTCCGGTGAATTCAGGAAAGTCGTTTGTGGCATTGAGCAGACGATAAGCCAGTTCCCAGTCGCCATTGCAGAGAGCGTCGTTCCATTCAGAATCCTTGTTGCCCAACGGACAAGCCCAATGGCAGAACGGCACACCGCAGTCCATGCAGCGGCTTGCCTGAGCCATGCGGTCACGCGAGTTGAGAGTCTGCTCCACCTCGCCAAAGTCATGTATTCTTTCGTGTAAAGGACGATACCCGGCTTCAAGCCTGGGCACTTCCATGAAAGCTTTTAGTTTTCCCATATCTTCCTTAGTTATTTATTAATTGCATATTGGCGATCTTCTCTTCCAGCTGGCGCATCTTCTCCTCCTGCAGCACCCGCTTGTATTCGATTGGAGTGACAAGGATGAAGTCCTCCACATAGCGGTTCCAGTCGTCCAACATGCGGCGTGCCAGGGCAGAACCCGTATAGAGGTAATGCTGGCGGATGAGTTCGTGGAGCTCCTTGCGTGCCGAACTTTCCTCGACGAGCGATATCTCCACCTGATCCATATTGCAGAAATAATCAAAAGTATGTTCACGGTCCCAAACGTAAGCCAGACCTCCACTCATACCGGCGGCGAAATTGCGGCCTATCTGACCAAGCACCACGATGCGGCCACCGGTCATATACTCACAGCAATGGTCGCCGGCACCTTCGATGACGGCTGTGGCTCCTGAATTGCGCACGCCGAAACGCTCGCCCACACGGCCGTTGACATACAGCTCGCCACCTGTCGCTCCGTAGAGTCCTGTGTTTCCGGCAATGATATTGTCTTCAGCCACGAAGTCGGCGCTCGAACGTGATGGGGGCAGAATGCTGATGCGTCCGCCGGAGAGTCCCTTCGCAAAATAGTCGTTTGCCTCGCCTTCCAGTCTGACGTTGATGCCGCTGACGGCAAAGGCTCCGAAGCTCTGGCCTGCCGATCCCTTGAACTTAATGTTGATGGTGGAATCGGGCAGTCCCTCCTCGCCATAACGCTTGGCTATGACACCAGAGAGCATTGTGGTGACTGCACGGTCGGTATTCTTTATGGCGTAGTCAAGATTCACCTCCTCCTTGTTCTCTATCGCCTTCTCACAGGCACTGATGATGTCTTCATCCTTCACTCCGCTGACCTTTGTGAATCCGCTACGGTCCCAATGGAGTGCCTTGTCCGTGTCGGGACGGTGGAGCAGCCGGCTGAAGTCGATGGTTCCCAACTTTGACGACTTGTCCTGCGGGATGACCTCTATCATGTCTGTGCGGCCGATGATGTCCTTAAGATGTCTTACGCCGAGTTCTGACAGATACTCGCGCGTCTGCTGGGCAAGGAATGTGAAGAAGTTGACCACGTATTCGGCACGTCCGCGGAACTTGGCACGCAGGGTCTCGTCTTGCGTTGCCACACCTACAGGACATGTATTGGTGTTGCACTTGCGCATCATCAGACAGCCGAGCACGATGAGCGGCAGGGTGCCGAAAGAAAATTCGTCGGCGCCAAGCATTGCCATGATGATTACATCGCGTGCAGTCTTGAGCTGGCCGTCTGTCTGCAGGCGGACCTGGTCGCGCAGACCGTTGAGCACCAGTGTCTGCTGTGCCTCGGCAAGTCCGATTTCCGGCGAGATACCGGCAAAGCGCATCGACGATACCGGACTTGCACCCGTGCCGCCCTCAGCTCCTGAGATGACGATGAGGTCTGCCTTTGCCTTTGCCACACCGGCGGCAATGGTGCCCACACCGCTCTCGGCAACAAGCTTCACGCTGACTGCGGCGGTGGGATTGATATTCTTGAGGTCGAAAATCAACTGGGCAAGGTCTTCGATTGAATAAATGTCGTGATGTGGCGGTGGCGAGATGAGCGTGATTCCAGGAATGGCATTACGTGTCTTGGCAATGATCTTGTTCACCTTAAAGCCGGGCAACTGTCCGCCTTCACCAGGCTTTGCGCCCTGCGCCACCTTGATCTGAAGTTCTTCGGCATTGACAAGATATTCGGCTGTAACGCCGAAACGGCCTGAGGCAATCTGCTTGGTCTTGCTGCTGAGCGACACGCCGTCTACCTCGGTGTGGTAGCGGGCGTTGTCCTCACCGCCCTCTCCCGTATTGCTTCGTGAACCGAGACGGTTCATTGCCAGGGCAAGTGCCTCGTGTGCCTCGATGCTGAGCGCTCCGAACGACATGGCTCCTGTGACGAAGTGGCGAACTATGCTCTCCACCGGTTCCACCTCGTCGAGCGGTGTCGGCGTAGCTGCCTTCTTGAAGGTGAGCAGATTGCGGAGGAAGATGGGGCGCTCACCCTTTTCGGCATCTCCCGTGGCGGAATGGGTGTCGACGATTGCCGCCCACTCCTTGAACTGCTTATAGCTGCCCAAGCGTGTGGCGAGCTGTAGCTTGGTGATAGTCTCGGGGTTCCAGGCATGCTCTATGCCGTCTTTTCTATAACTGAAAAGGCCGTTGTTGGGTAGGAAATACTTCTCTTCTGCCTTCACTACAGGAGAGGGGAAGAAAGCT
Organism: Prevotella sp. LMAG:51; assembly: GCF_008680225.1. Classification (NCBI taxonomy): domain Bacteria; kingdom Pseudomonadati; phylum Bacteroidota; class Bacteroidia; order Bacteroidales; family Prevotellaceae; genus Prevotella; species Prevotella sp. LMAG:51. The sequence continues at coordinate 131,151 of NZ_NALQ01000004.1, forward strand.
GCCTGGTTGAGCTCTGTGTATTCTCTTGCGATATCCTTCAGTCCGATACCTCCGATGGTGCTTATCTCCGTGCCGAAATGTTTTCTGAGCAATGCTTCTGAAATACCGATACTCTCGAATATCTTGGCACCACGGTAAGAACGGATGGTGGAGATGCCCATCTTTGACATTATCTTCTTCAGCCCCTTGTCAACAGCCTTGATGTAGTTCTGCTCGGCGGTGTGGTATTCTTCCTGAATCTGATGGGTGGCGACCAGATGGTCTATAATGGCGAAGGTCATGTATGGACAGATGGCGCTGGCTCCATAGCCAAGCAGCAGGGCGGCATGCATCACCTCTCTTATCTCGCCGCTCTCCACGATGATGGCGGTCTGGACGCGCTTGCCCACGGAGATAAGATAATGGTGTACGGCGCTGACAGCGAGAAGCGAAGGAATGGCAGCGTGCTTGCCGTCGATGTCGCGGTCGGTGAGAATGATATAGTTTACGCCCTCATCCACGCTCTCTTCTGCTTTCTTACACAGAGTGTCGAGGGCGCTGCGAAGACTGCTTTCGCCTTTCTCCACATCGAAGAGCATCGGCAGCTTCACGGTGTTGAATCCCTTGTAGCGGATATTGCAAAGCAGGTCGAGCTCGGTATTGGTGAGCACCGGCTGTGGCAGGCGCACCATCTTGCAGTTGCTCTCGTCCGGTGTAAGGATTCCGCTACCCACCCGACCGATGTATTCTGTAAGCGACATTACCAGCTCCTCACGGATTGGGTCGATGGCAGGGTTGGTGACCTGTGCGAACTGCTGACGGAAATAATTGAACAACAGCTGCGGACGCTCGCTCAATACGGCGAGCGGCGTGTCATTACCCATGGCTGCCACAGGCTCCTGGCCCTTGGTACACATCGGTATGATGGTGCGCTCGATGTCTTCTTCTCCGAAACCGAAAGCACGCAACTTGGTGTCGTAGTCGTCAACGGAGTTTGCCACCTTGCGACCACTCCTGAGATTCTCCAGCTGGATGCGGCCAGTAGAAAGCCACTGGCGATAGGGATGCTCATGGGCAAGCTTGTCTTTTATCTCGCCGTCATAATATATCTTGCCTTTCTCCGTGTCGATAAGCAGTATCTTGCCTGGTTCGAGACGGCCCTTGCTGACCACGTTGGATGGTTCGAAGTCCATTACGCCTACCTCGCTTGCCACCACCATCATGCCACTCTTGGTTATAGTATAGCGTGACGGACGAAGGCCGTTGCGGTCGAGCATACCGCCTGCATACCGTCCGTCGGAGAACATCAGCGCTGCCGGTCCGTCCCATGGCTCCATCAAGATGGAATAATACTCATAAAAAGCCTTGAGGTCTTCTGATATAGGGTTCTTGTCGTTGAACGACTCCGGCACGAGGATTGCCATTGCCTGAGGCAGACTCATACCGCTCATAATAAGAAACTCGAACACGTTGTCGAGTGAGGCGGAATCGCTCATATCATCCTCCACGATTGGCAGTATGTCCTTGATGTCACCCAAAGCCCCCGAACTGAGCACGCTCTCTCTTGCCTTCATCCATGCGCGGTTGCCACGCACGGTGTTTATCTCACCGTTATGGCAGAGCAGGCGGAAGGGTTGCGCCAGTTTCCATTTCGGGAATGTATTGGTGGAGAAGCGGCTGTGCACAAGCGCCAGTCCTGATGTGAAATAGGGATTGGTAAGGTCTTGATAGAAGCGGCGCAGCTGTCCGCTGGTGAGCATTCCCTTATAAACGATGTTCTTTGATGACAAAGAGCAGATATAGAAGGAATCGATGCCGAGCGGCAAGATTCTGCGTTCGATGCGCTTTCTCACTTTATAAAGTTTTGTCTCAAGCGAAACGGTTTCTTCACCTTCCGAAGCGGTAGAGAGTGACGGCATTGGCGCCACAAATATCTGGCGTATGTCGGGCATCACTTCGCGTGCTGCCACACCCGGTACATCTTCGTTGACGGGCACGTTTCTCAGATGCATCAGTTCCAGACCGTCACGTTCGATCTCCTCAATCATGATGTTCAGAATCTTGTTCTGCAGCTTCTCTTCTTTCGGAAGGAACACCACGCCAGTTCCATAACGCCCCTTTTCGGGCACCGGAATGCCTTGCAGCAGAATAAACTCGTGAGGAATCTGCACCATAATGCCAGCACCGTCACCTGTCTTGTCACGAGTTTCGGCACCACGGTGTTGCATGTTCTCCAACACGCGCAGAGCATTATCCACCAACTCATGACTTTTGCCTCCATGTATGTTTACCACCATACCCACGCCGCACGCATCGTGCTCGTAGGCTGAGGCATACAATCCTTGTTTTGCGTCCATATTATAATGTTTGGTTGATACCTTTAAACAACTTTCTACCCGAAGGATCTATTTCTTTTATTTACAAGCCAACACGGCTTTTTCTCAATCCCCTCTTACAATTTGTTTGAAAATTGCAATAATCAATAGCAATATACAAGTGTATTCGTGTTTGCGGTTGCAAAAGTAAAACAACATTTTAAAACACGCAAATATAATGACAGTTATTTATTTCATAATACGAAATTTTGTTACGAAAACAACATCATTCATAACATTTTTATACCACGGATAAGGAATGCAAGCAAAAAAGACAAAGAATAGAAATTGCTTAACCCCAAAAAGTCACCGGGGCTTGCATGTTTTAAGATTTCAGAACAATACTCATGCCGGGCGTACTACTCAAAAAGGGCCTCGACACCACGTCGAAGCCCTTTTTCATCATTTTTGAATGTCTTAGCTGTTAGTATTAATGTAGCATGTAATTCTGAAAATCAGTGTTTGTTGATGCAAAGGTATCACAAGAATTGATTTAAAACAAATAATCTATAAGTTTTATACCCAAAAACTACGTAAACGTTTGCAATCCTTTGGTTACAATTTACACCTTTGAATACGCAAAATATTGACCGATATCAACAGAAATACGCTATTTTTCATATATATGCATTATATATGAAATTCCACTTTCCATAGTCTATCGCATACATTTATCGCTGCAATCGGACTTTAGATGGGTGTCATATTACAATGAGCGGAATGACAGGACTGAGGGTTTTCTGCTTCACGTATTTTTATACAGATTGCACATAGATGAATTCACCCACAAACGGTTATCGACACCACTCACAAAAAGAGAAAAAAATATTGTCTCACAAGGATGCTTGCCACCCATTATCTAACAGCAACTTTCTTCAAGCTACCATCGCTATACTTCACGATATTCAATCCCTTGGTTGGAGCAGACAATCACTGACCATTTACTGAATAGCGAGCTACCTCCTCAACATCGGTAGAGGTTGTAGTCTTGTCGATGCCTGTTGCATCGAATTCTACTATGTTCTCAAAGTAGTAGCCAAAGCGAGAGAGCCTGTAATCATCACGAGTTCCCATTAAAAGCTGTCTCAAGGCAACGAGGCTCCTTTCGAATCAAAAGGAAAAGGTAGCCACAAGGTTTGGGTAAAAGCTGGCTGGCAGCAATAAGGATCGGTAAGGCAAAGCATTGAGTACGTTATTTTATATATAAAGATAAGTGTCTAAATATAACGCAAGTGGAAGAAATCGAACATCGCAACACAAAAAAAGCTTAATCGGAAAAAATTCCAATTAAGCCCTTTGCTGTTCTTCTCGTTAAAAGCCTATTGCTGTTTTATTTCTTCACAACCTTAACAGTCTTGCCCGAAGCATACTTCACAATGTTCAAACCTCTCTGCATAGAGCTGAGACGCTGACCCTGAGCATCGTATACTGCAACCGGCACATCAGTCTTGCCTTCATTGTTGTTGATGGTAGAGATGCCAGTGCTATAGCCCTCAACATTTGCCTTGGCGGCATTTGCGATAGTGCCATCGGCATTGAGCAACAAGGCAACAACGCGCATCTTTGAAGTGTCCTGAATTAGCGACTCTCCCGAAGTGTTGACAACCTTTGCAGTCTCAAACTCACCCTCTACCTCTATCGGCTCGTCAGTCTTGATTGTTGCTGGCAGCGACACAAGTCCACTTGTAAGACGACTTGTTGCCACTACAACATCATCGAAATGAAGACCTGGGATAACAGAATTTCCTGCAAAGAACGGATCTGCTTCAGGCGAAGGCATTGATCCGACATTGTCTTCTGTATAATAGTTATGCTGCTCCCATGTAGAACCTGTTCCATGAAGGTCATCGGCTACGAGCACAAACTCAACCTTATACTTATCAGCATCTGTCAAATCCTCAAGGAATACGAATGTTGCCTTAGTGGCTATCTTCTTCATGTCATCCTTATAACTTGCCTCAACAGCAACTGATGCAGGAGCAATCTTCTTAGCCTGTGCCTTCCAAATATCCTCAATGCCGAGGCCGGAATTTGAGACTCCGACATAAGGATCAAGAGCAGCATTAAACGAACGGTCCATATCCGCTGTTGGGAATCCAGGCGCACTTGACGGGAAGTTAGTAGAAGACATCACCTCCATTGCATCGTCGTTATGATAAGAAAGCCCGATAAAGTCGGGATGATACTTGTTCATAAGTTTCAAGGCAACATATCCACGCGGACACCATCCGCACCATGTACCAGTATATTCCTCCATTACAGGATTGTGCTTTGGCATAACGTTGGCCACCACAAACTTACCCTCATTGGCAACAGCCTCGCTATTAGCCTCGCCATTCACCTTGTCAATAGTAAACTTAAGTGGATAGGTACCCTTAGCAGCTATCTCACTGAGCTTAATGGTCACATCAGTTGAAGCGTTGTAGATAGCTGGCAGCGGCTTGTCAAGCTCCACCAAACCCGAACCATTCACGTCGCCTGCCGTATAACTGTAGCTGAACGACTTAACGCCATTATAACCATGGTTCCTTATACTAAGAGTAACATCGGTGGTTGTGTTCACCAGTCCATACACCGTTCCTATCTCAGAGATATTGGCAGCATTGGCCTCAAAGCCAGAAATGTCAACCTCAAGAGCCGAAGAACCAAAATCCGACTTATCCTTCCATTTCAAGTAAGTACGCGATGTATGGAGGAAGAATCCTGCATCACTCTTATCCGCAACCAAAACCACTGGATATTTGGTGGTAGAGCTTGTCGCATCCACGTTGAACGAATAGCCCACATACAGTGTGTCGCTATCGATAGTGTAAGGAGTGGCAAGAGTGGCAGAAGCTGTATTGCCATCAAACGTAGCATCGAGACTCATCACATCGGGCACATTCTTATTGCTCTCAACCGTGAGCTTCTTGCTAATCCACACCTTCACGTTGCTTATATTGTCGCTACTCTGGAACGGAGCGCGTATAGCCTCTATCTTCTTACCCTTTAGACTCTTGTCGGCAAGCATCACAGCCACATCATAGTTCTCCTTCTTCTGTGTGCCATAAGCCACCAACGACGACGAACCCATATTGCCACTGAATACAATCTTGCCGTTGTCAGCATAAGCAGAGTCACAGAATCCTGACAAAGCCGCCACAAGCAGAATGGAATTGAGTATACATTTGTTATTCTTCATAACCTTCGTGTTTTTTTATTATTACAGAAAATGGCACCCCCGCTATACACATTATATAATATATAGGGTGAATGAAATTTCCCATTTATGTTAAAAGGCTCTTCTCTTTATTTTTTTATTCTGTCAATCTTACTTCTTGACAACCTTCACAGTCTTCTGTGTGCCGTCTGCCATCTTCATGGTCTTGAGGTATACACCACTAGCAAGGTTGCTTACACGACGACCGCTAAGATCACTGAAGCTTACGCTTGTCACGTTGCCATTGTCGGCAGTCATGCCCTTGATAGCTGTCTCAACAGGAGTGAAGTTGCCTTCATCATCAATCTCATACTCTACAAGATTTGACTTGTAAACCTTGTCACCATCCTTATAGAAAGTCTGAATGCCAAGCTTTGTGAATCCAGTCATGTAGAAGTACAATGTGTGCATGTTACCATTTGCAATAAAGTCAAACGAATTGTCTGAGAAGTAATACGGGATATCGGTGATCTCCTCAGAAATATTCGTATACTCATCTGGATATGCTGTAAACAAATCGCCATCGAAGTATAAATTATAGTAGAGCTTTTGGGCATCAAGCAAGTTGCCGTCAACCGAATTCTTGTCAAACCAGAACTGGAGCACACCACAACCTTGGGCCTCATCGAATGGCACGAACTGCAGCAAGACAGGATCCTTAGGACTTCCAGGAACCTCTACCCACGGCTCCATCTGCGGAGCCCCATAAGATATAGTTGGGTATACAGAATTCATACCTTTGTTAACATCAAACATACCATCCGACTTCAATGTCTTGGCAACGGCGTCATAATCAAACGATATAGACTTCTCGAAGTAGAAGCTGTCAACTTCCACTCCATACAATTCGTTCCAAATCTTCTTACTACCCAAAGGAGCGAAGAAGGAATGTATCTGCTCCACTGGGTCTACACCCATGTAGATCTTACCCTCGAAGACAGCCTTGTCACCATCAATCTTACCCTTTGCCCAATTATCCGGAGCGTTTTCTGAAAGATTGCCAAGATACAGATCCTTGCCATCAATAGCCAAATTGATAATGCGAGCGTCGTCCTGACCATCTTTATTGATGAATCTAACCTGATACTTCGAAACTTCGGCTGAAGCTGGAGGAACACTTGCTGTCTCATTCATCTTGCTCCATACCTAATAGTAGTCGGCGTATCCACACCAACCGCCATCGTCGGCACATAGTGCAAGATAAACATTATTATCGTGGTTGTCTACACGGATGAGTGAGTCGTTGCGGAGCACGTAGCTCATAGTCTGAGATGTAGGATCAGGAACAAAAGAGCTGCCCTCTTGATTCATCACAGCTCGATAAGCATAGAAATATTCCTTCTCGCCTGTAGGATTGCCATTAGCATCAATAGCGTCCTGGGCATAATATTTCTGAGGAAAATCAAACTTGATGGTGTCACCCTCAGCCTTATAGCCCTTTATCCAAGAGCCAGATGGTATTGTGCAGATAGCATTCTGGATATATACTTCTCCGTTGCTACCCTCAACATAACGCTCTACTGTGCCATCCAAAGTTATATGGAATACATATCCGAACATTACCAAGTAACCCTCACTCGTACCATATAGATTGTCATGCAATGTGCCAGCCGGCTGCTCAGTAATGAGTTCCGACTCGCTTGCAGCCTTGCACACACGTGCAAGAAGATTTGTCTGATTGCTTACCGTAGGCATAATAAAATTCATTGGCTGGCCTGCCGGCTTCTTGATGTTAGGCTGATATCTCAGCGAACTGTTGGCAAACGGTCCGTTTGCCTGAACTTTTGCGAGGGGTTGTGCAAAAGACGCTGTAGCAAACAAAGCTGCTACTAACGCTGTGAAGATTTTTTTCATAAGCGACATTAATTTAGTTAACAAATGTACAGATTATCCGTATAGGGAACCCTGTACTTATCTTTTTCTCTGTTGCAAATGTAGTAAATATATATTAACCTGCAAGCTTTTTAATAATTTTCTTTCGTTTTATCGTTATTTTCTTTGTTTTGCTTACTTTTTTATACTATATACACATTAATAAACTATCCTCACATTATTTAATATAAGCAAAAATTTATCAATACAAGCCAAAGTACAAGTAAAATAATATAAGTTAAAAACTTGCCAGATTAAACAAAAAGTCTTACCTTGCAAAACGTTTAAGAAAACAACATTCTTATGCCGTTTTCTTAATTACACATAACAATGCGCTTGTGACGGAATTGGTTGATGCGATAGACTTAGGATATAGTGTCTGAGCCGAGCGGCCTGGGACTATGTGCTTGCTGGGCTTTTAGCCCTTTCAGACATTCTATATCTCATCTATGCATTTAACGGATGACCCAAAAATATTCCTCCAAAAGGAGTGAGTTTCTCAGATTTAATTTGTATCTTCGCCAAGTCATATCAGAGTTTTGCTTGTTTGTTATTGCAACACCAGATAAGTGGATTCTTCGACATGGCAAAATCCTGGGCCGCTCGGCTCTGCCGCTTGCCAAAGCAAGTAACAAAAAGAATAGTTTTTACCATGATATTTTTACCATGATATTTAATGTCTAATTAAAAAAATAGTTATGAAGCAAATTATTAAGAGAGGTAGTTTTTTTACCTTGATGTTTATGTTGCTTGGTTGTTTGTCGCTTTATGCTGCAGATAACGACTTGATTACAAAGCAAATCACCATTCATTTGGAAAAGGCTGGTACTTTGCCTGATAGAATTGGAAGTAGTAAAAAGTATAAGATTACCAATTTAAAGATTATTGGTGAGATAAATGGTACGGATTTGAGGATGATTCGTGAGATGGCTGGAAGTATTTCTTATGGTAATTCTACTGACGGAAAGCTTTCTGTATTAGATTTGTCTGAGGCAAAGATTGTAGAAGGTGGGGATAGCTATTATACTGATTATGATAATAATAATAATTATTATACTTCTAATGATGTAATAGGCAGAATGGCATTCTTTGGCTGTAGCGGATTAATGAGTTTAAACCTTCCTGCTGGTATTACCGAGATAGACTATGGCGCATTCGCTTTGTGTAGCGGATTAACGAGTTTAACCCTTCCTGCTGGTATTACCTCAATAGGCTCTTGGGCATTCCAATACTGTAGCGGATTAACGAGTTTAACCCTTCCTGCTGGTATTACCGAGATAAGCGATGGCGCATTCGCTTTGTGTAACGGATTAACGAGTTTAACCCTTCCTGCTGGTATTACCTCAATAGGCCATGACGCATTCTATAAGTGTAGCGGATTAACGAGTTTAAACCTTCCTGCTGGTATTACCTCAATAGGCACTAACGCATTCTGGAATTGTAGCGGATTAACGAGTTTAAACCTTCCTGCTGGTATTACCTCAATAGGCTATAACGCATTCGAAGGATGTAGCGGATTAACGAGTTTAAACCTTCCTGCTGGTATTACCTCAATAGGCGATTACGCATTCAGAAGGTGTAGCGGATTAACGAGTTTAACCCTTCCTGCTGGTATTACCTCAATAGGCAATTGGGCATTCGCAAACTGTAGCGGATTAACTTCTATTTATGTATATGCAGAGAAAGTACCAAAAATTGGTAGTAATACATTCGAAGGAGTTGATGCCAAGAAATGCACACTTTATGTACCAATGGGAACTCGTGATGATTACTGGCTCTCTAGCTTTGGCGACTACTTTGAGAACATAGTAGAATTCGATGTAACAGGCATCGACAAGACTACAACCTCTACCGATGTTGAGGAGGTAGCTCGCTATTCAGTAAATGGTCAGCGATTGTCAGCTCCAACCAAGGGATTGAATATCGTGAAGTATAGCAATGGTAGCGTGAAGAAAGTTGCTATTCGATAATGGGTGGCAAGCATCCTTGTGAGACAATATTTTTATATAGGGGGTGTGTCAAAAGTTTAAACAGCACGCCCTGAAGTGGGCTAAGGAGATAATTGGGCTTTGCCTTTCCGCTTCGCGCCGGCGACCTTTGGTTCAGCCCGCTTGAAACTAAATCCGAAACATTAGTTAATAGAATTATGACAAGGAAACAAGCTATACAACTGTTTGAAGAACGTAAAGTTCGTACAGTGTGGGACGACAAAGCAGAGAAATGGTATTTCTCTGTTATAGATGTAGTGGCCGTACTTACTGATAGCGCAGACGCAAAAAGATATTGGAGCGTTCTGAAGTCAAGGTTAAAAAAAGAAGGTTGTGAACCTACTACAATTTGTAGTACGTTGAAAATGCAAGCAGCCGATGGAAAAATGAGACTCACGGATGTGGCTGATACAGAACAACTATTTCGTTTGATCCAATCGATTCCATCCCCTAAGGCTGAACCTTTCAAGCAATGGATGGCCTCCGTGGCAAGTCAACGCCTTGACCAGATGCAAGACCCCGAATTGAACATCGATCAGTCCATTATTGACTACAAGCGTTTGGGTTATTCAGATGCTTGGATCAATCAACGTATTAAGAGTATAGAAATACGCAAAGAGTTGACTGATGAATGGGCACGTACAGGCGTTAAGCAGGGACTCCAATATGCTTCGCTCACCGATATCATCACGCAAGAATGGAGTGGAATGACTACCAAGCAATATCGAAATTATAAAGGCCTTAAGAAAGAAAGCCTTCGTGATAACATGACTAATATGGAAATTGCGCTTAACATGCTTGCGGAGGCATCAGCCACCGAGCTTTCAAAACAGCGTGATCCCAAGGGCTTTAATCAGCAGAAAAAAGTAGCCAAAGATGGTGGTAGTGTAGCAAAAGCAGCACGCAATCAATTGGAAAGCAAATTGGGGCACAAGGTGATTTCCCCGGCAAAAGCAAGCGACTATTTACCACCTATTACGAATAACGAAGACAATGAAGATAAGATATAAACATCAGCGTTTTCAAGCAGAAGCTACTAAATGTGTGAGCGATGTGTTTCAGGGCCAGCCCAAACACGATGGCAGTCGCACCTTCTTGAACAAGATTGATATGTGGGATTTTGACGGCTTTGGCAACCTGCCCTTGGTGCTCGATAACGAGAGCCCTTTGCGCGTACTCTTCCGTGACGCCTGCTTTAAGGAAGACGCTCAGAAAATCAATATCTACGAGCAATTCAAGCAAGCCTTGGATTGGGTCGACGATGAAGCTTTCAAGAGTATCAGAGTAATCTGATAGCGTTGAAAACCTACCTTCAGAAGCAACTAGTCGGTATTTCCGACAGGTTCGTTTGGTAGAAGGTTATGATTTATGATGGGGTCAGTTATTCGGTATTTCCGAACAACTGATGAGCATCTATATGATGATAAAAGAATAAGACAATGAAGATAAGATACTAATGTTTCAGATTTAGTAAATATGTCCGTTCTTCATTATATATACGAAAGAGAGGAAACAGGAAGATTTTTGAGACTTTCGCTTTGTGCTTATCTCGCCTTGCATTATCTTTGCATCATCTTCTGACAGGATAAGCTGCGGCTGCAGCCAAGAAACATTTCAACTTTAGACACAACAGAAGCAATTAATAAAAGAAAACAATGAAGATTCACTTTTCACATAAGGAAGAGTTGTGGAACTCGTGGTCGCATTTCGGTGGTGTGGTGATGGGCGTGGGCGTAGGCATCGCGTTCCTGATATTCTGTATCGGTCATCAGAACGCATGGGCTACGGCTGGCGTATCGCTATATCTCTTCGGCATGCTATGCTCGTATATAGCCTCAACGGTGTATCATGCGCTGAGCGCACGAAGCGTATGGAAGGAGAGATTGCGCAAATGGGACCATGCCGCCATCTACTGGCATATCGCAGGCAGCTACTCGCCACTGACGCTGACGGCACTGAGAGAGGACGGCGCATGGGGATGGGGACTGTTCGTGTTTATATGGACGTGTGCCATCGTGGGCACGGTGATGAGTTTCAGAAGACTGAAGGACCACAGTAATCTGGAGACGGCGTGTTTCGTGGGTATGGGATTGAGCATCCTCGTGGCTTTCAAACCACTGATAAACAATGTGAGCGAGGCTGCGGTGATATGGATTATCGCTGAGGGAGTGAGCTACATCACGGGTGCCGTGTTCTACAGTCTGAACAAGCGCAAATACATGCACAGCGTATTCCATTTCTTCGTCCTCGCCGGCAGTGTGTGCCATATCATCGCCGTTTGGGATGTATTGATGCAATACCTTTAAACCCCAAACGGTCATTAGGGCTTAATCTGTTGATGACAGATTTGGGATAAACAATAATGCGGATTGCCTTCCTGCCAACAGGATAAGCAATCCGCATTGTTTATAGTTCCAAGATTGTATTATCTATCTTATTTATTTGTTCAGTCTCCAGGTCACACCGTCCTTGGTGTCGTTCACCTCGAAGCCGGCCTCCTTGAGAGCGTCGCGAATCTGGTCGCTCGTAGCCCAGTCTTTGGCAGCCTTTGCCTTGGCACGAAGGTCGAGCACCATATCCATAACCTTGCCGAATGCCTCCTCACGGGCATCGCTGCTGTCGGCACGCTCGTCTTTGAGTCCGAGGATATCGAAGGCGAAAGTGTGCATGGTGTCGGTCAGTTCGTCGAGACACTCGCTGCATATTGTTGCCTTATGGTCAATGAGTTTGTTGATAACGGTGCATGCCTCGAAGAGATAACTAATCACCTGTGGAGTGGCGAAATCGTCGTTCATGGCATCGTAGCATTTCTGGCGCAGCTCCTTCACCACCTTCTCTGTCTCTGGGTCGCATTTATCGCTCACGTTCACATGACCGAGGTCGTTGATACCGTTGAGCAGTTTCTCCAGTCCCTTCTCGCTTGCCTTCAGTGCGTCATTAGAGAAGTCAACTGTTCCGCGATAGTGTGCCGAAAGCATGAAGAAGCGGATAGTCATCGGCGAGTATGCCTGGTCGAGCAGACGGTGCTTGCCGGTGAAGAACTGCTCCAGGGTAATGAAGTTTCCGAGACTCTTGCCCATCTTCTGTCCGTTGATGGTGAGCATGTTGTTGTGCATCCAGTATTTCACCATCTGGTCGCCCTGGCTTGCCACAGCCTGTGCTATCTCACACTCATGGTGTGGAAACACGAGGTCCATTCCTCCACCGTGGATATCGAAGTGGTCGCCGAGGTATTTGCGGCCCATCGCCGTACACTCGCAGTGCCATCCCGGGAATCCATCGCTCCAAGGGCTTGGCCAACGCATGATATGCTCCGGCGACGCTTTCTTCCAGAGGGCGAAGTCTGCCTGGTTGCGCTTCTCCCCCACTCCGTCGAGCTGTCGGCTCTCGTTTATTACGTCGTCGAGGTTGCGGTGTGAGAGTATGCCATACTGGTATTTCTTGTTGTATTTCTCGATGTCGAAGTATACGCTGCCGTTGCTCTCGTAAGCGAATCCGTTGTCGATGATCTGCTTCACGAGTTCCTCCTGCTCTATGATGTGGCCCGAGGCGTGTGGCTCGATGCTGGGCGGCAGCACGTTGAGCGCCTTCATGGCGTCGTGGTAGCGGTTGGTGTAATATTGTGCTATCTCCATCGGTTCGAGCTGTTCGAGGCGTGCCTTCTTCTCTATCTTGTCGTCGCCCTCGTCGGCATCATGCTCCAGATGGCCCACATCGGTGATGTTTCTTACGTAGCGCACCTTGTAGCCGAGATGCTTGAGATAGCGGAATACGAGGTCGAATGTTATAGCAGGACGAGCGTGTCCCAGATGTGGATCTCCATAAACAGTAGGTCCACAGACATACATTCCCACGTTGGGGGCATGCAATGGTTCGAACGGCTCTTTCCTTCTTGTCAGAGTATTATAAATCAAAAGTCTCTGTTCCATATCATTGTGTATTTGTTGTTATAATCTTTTTTCCTTGTCTCTTGTACTGTAGCCAGACCTTCCGTCAGAAAACGAATTGACGAGTTGGCGAGTAAACAAGGATATTCTTTTATCCTCTCAAGGAACATCACCGGCCGCTGCATTGCAGAATCCGGTTCAGGGTCCTTGTTTACTTGCCAACCCGTTTACTGAGAGAGAGTTCCCAGCTATTATGTCAATCCGCGGGATATGGGCAAAGCCTTGAGGCTGCCCTCGTTCCCGAGGGTATATCTCTATTATTTTATATTGTCAAAGCCTTCGCCGAAGATACCCTGGCAGTTGGTCTGCGACACAAGTGCATTGGAGTCAATCTTCTTGATATAGTTGTATATATCCTGCGACTCATGACGGCGAGCCATCACCACGAGGAGGTTCACCTCATTCTTTGAATACCATCCCTTGCCCTCAACCACGGTAACACCGCGGCGCACGTTGTTGTTGATAACATCGGCAATCTCCTGGTATTTTCTTGATATGATGATAAACTGCACGGTCTGTCTTGCTCCGTTCACCACATAGTCGCACATATAGCTGGCAATCAGCGTGAAAGCCACACCATATACGATTGTCTCGGTGCTGTGGAAGAGCAGGTAGCTGGAAGAAATGATGGTGATATCCACAAACTGCATCGCTCTTCCGAAGCTCATGCGGAAATATTTGTTGAGCATGGCGATAACGATGTCGGTACCACCGGTAGAACCGTTGTGTGAATAGATAAGACCGAGTCCGCCACCACCGAGCACCGCTCCGATAAGAAGGTGCATGAATCTGTCTTCGCCGGCTGTGATTACAGGATGCGCAGCGAAGAATGGCTGAAAAACAGCCACTACGATAGACAATATCGTAACTCCCAACACGGTACGCACGATGAATTGTCTTGACAATGTCTTGATGGCGATGCCAAGCAAGACAAAGTTGAGGAGCCAGATTGAATATGCTGGTGGGAAATGCCATGCATAGTAAAGAAGTGCCGAGCAACCCGACACGCCTCCCATCACAAATTTCTCAGGCAAGATGAATGCTGTGTAACCAAAGGCGTACATAATCACGCCAAGGGTCAAGAACATGAAGTCCTTAATCTGTTCACGGTCAATTCGCAATTTAGCTGCTGATGCTTTAATGCTCATCGTTAGAAAGAATTTTATTTTGTTTAAATGTGGGTAACATGGTATAAGCCGAAGGGTATCGGCAATTTCCAGTGCAAAGATATAGAGAAAAGAGATAGCGTCCAAATTAAAACAAGAAAAAAGGATGGTAGATTTTCTTCTCTGCCATCCTTTATAATTTATATAGTGTTTCACCGATTATATAGAGGCCACGACAGCCGCTTTCCGGGCATATAGGGAATGCTGCGCGGCATCATTCCACAATAGCTCTATACCAGAGAGAGGCGGCGCTGCCGGCGCAGCTCCTTGAGACGCTGCTGGCGATGGAAACCGCGGAGCACTCCCATACCCACCTTGGGCCAGTCAGGGATATGTTTCACATGGCGGCGCACCATTGGGATGTCCCACAAGAGCATCAATATGGCAAAGAACAGGGCGGCGATGAGCGTCCAGCCGAACAGTATCTTGATGCTCTGCGCCATGAATCCCTGGGTGATGCTCTCCATCATAGCCGGGAAGTCGGCATGACGTGCCGACATCCTCACGCTGTCGATATAGCCGGAGCAGCGTGCAAAGCCGTCACCAACATAGTATTTCATCCCTCGGGCATGGAGCGAAGCTCCCACGAGTCCTCCCACGAACATATGGAGGACATTGAACACGGCGAGCGCCTGGAAGAAATGCTCGAACGACATTATTTCATGCAGACACCACATGAAGGCTATACACAACACGGCATAGCTGAACCCGCGCCACACCAGTGGCAGGCGGAGCTGTTCGCCCATGAAATTCTCCGACGCCACGAGAGCCACCTTTGGCATCATCTCGCTCTTGGCGAGCTTCAGCTGCTGGTCTGATGCCTGCATCTCGAGCGCCGACTGGCGTATGACGGGCGACTGCATGGCTGCGGTGTTCTGCAGGTCTGCCTCCTTGATGCCGGCATCGCCAATTCTGTCGAGGTCCACCTCCGGCTCCACCATCACGCCTTCGAGACCGAGGGTATTGCAGAGCTGATGGTTCAGGATCCTCTTCTGGTCTTCGAGTTTCCTCTTGCCGAGTTTCAGCTGCTCCATCTGCAGTTCGTAGCGCGTCACGTCGTTCTTCAGCGCCATGCCCTGCTGCTGTTTGGTATTTATGTCGGCAATGAGTTTCTCGGTGAGCGCAATGTTGCTCTCATACACCTTTATGCCGTTGTCGAGTTTATAGAGGTCGAGATACTGCCCCAGGGCGAGGAAACGCTGCTGGTTGCGTGTCTGCGCCACGGCATTCTCACTCATGCTCTTCTGGAGTTCGGCGAGTCGGATGCCGGCATCGATGGCTCCTCCGGCATACACCACCTGCTGTGCCTCAAGAGCGAAGGAGTTTCCGAAATGTGGCTGCGAGAATCCTTTTACATTCCCGAAATCACGGGTGGTCATCACCACGTTTCCGTTGTAGCTCAGCTGTAGTGAAGCACCCACATCGGCCAGCCTCTTGCTTTTTGCCTCTTCAATTCCCCGTGCTGAAACATCCACTCCGCTTTTCTGCATTCTCAGCGTCTTGCTGCCACTCTCCACCAGAGTGAACAGCTCTCCGATGGTAATCTTGCGCTGTGGCGTCTGGGCTGTGGCATGCTGTGCCATCATCATGGCGACGACGGCACAGCAAATCATTCTTCTTTTCATTAACTGATAATAATATTTCTGTGTGTATTGTAATGCGGAATGATAATGATATGCCGCACGGGCAGCGCCTCGATACGCGTGAACTTCTCAATGTGGAAGCTCAGCGCCGGATCGGTGTTAACGCTCTTTCCCAACGACATGGTGACACTGACGGAGAGGAGCGAGGACTTCAGTGTGGAGGTATTGGAATACAATGCGACACTGCTACGCGAGGCGAGCCTGCAGATGGAGCAGACTGTCTATTCCCAGTTGCGGGCGGACCGTTGCCGCACGGAATCACCTATAGTGACCAACATCATAAACGACATGTTCTCACTGCTTAAGATTTATTTCGACCAGCCTGAATGTATGTGTCTCGACCAACTCGTGCTTCTCCTGCTGAAGGCTTTCTTCGTAGGGTTCTACGACTATATCTACCGTTTTCCGCAGAAGCGCAAACCCGAAGAGGGCAGTCCGAGGGTAAGGGAACTTTTCAATCTCTTCATGATGTATCTCGAGACTCATTTCAAGGATTCGCGCGATGTGACATACTATGCCTCACTGCTGAACATCACTCCAAAATATCTCAACATTATAGCGCAGCGGATAACGGGCAACACTGTGAAGGCGCTGATAAACGAATATGTTGTGATGCAAGTGAAGCTATCGCTCTGCTCCGGCAACACGTCGATGAAGATGTTGGCTGGTGAATACAATTTCAGCGATCTCTCGTTCTTCTGCCGCTATTTCAAACAACACACGGGAATGACTCCCATGCAGTTTGTCAAGAGCGAAGCGCCCAAAAGGACTTGACGCCAATACTCCCCAACGGTCATCTACCCCGTTTAGCCATAATGAACGTTTAGCCATAATGAACATCAGGGATTAGTCATAATTACCGTTAGAAGTTCAATCATGACGCCTGTTTGTGGTTCAGTTCTAATGGCCGTTTGGCTATTAGGCTGATTGGGGATGGAAACAAAAAAACGGAATACTGGCCTTTGTGGTCAATACTCCGTTTTTTTCTTTATCATTCATTAATCAGTTTCATTCCTATACCCCGCATCAGTTTCTGAACTGCAGACCGGCGCCGTTGGCATCGATAACGATAGGTTTCTCGCGGCTTACCTCCTCGGCGAGGATTTTCTTTGAGAGATCGTTGAGCACGAGGCGCTGGATGGCTCTCTTCACCGGACGTGCACCGAACTCCGGGTCGAAGCCTGCGTCGGCAAGATACTGTATTGCGGCATCGGTCACGTTGAGCGTGAAGCCCTGCGGCTCGAGCATCTTCTTCACGGCGTTCATCTGCAACGTCACTACCTGTGCTATCTCCTGCTTCGTGAGCGGCAGGAACATGATAGTCTCGTCGATACGGTTGAGGAACTCCGGACGGATGGTCTTCTTCAGCATCTCCATCACCTTCTGCTTGGTGTCGCTGATGATAGTGTCGCGGTTCTGGGCGTTGAGCTTCTCGAATTCCTGCTGTATGTACTGGCTTCCGAGGTTGGAGGTCATTATCACGATGGTGTTCTTGAAGTTTACGGTCCTTCCCTTGTTGTCGGTAAGCCTACCGTCGTCGAGCACCTGCAGCAGGATGTTGAACACGTCGGGGTGTGCCTTCTCTATCTCGTCGAAGAGTACGACGGAATATGGTTTGCGGCGCACTGCCTCGGTCAACTGTCCTCCCTCATCATAGCCTACATATCCTGGAGGTGCTCCGATGAGTCTCGACACACTGAACTTCTCTTGATATTCGCTCATGTCGATACGCGTCATCATCGTCTCGTCGTTGAAGAGGTATTCGGCGAGTGCCTTTGCCAGCTCCGTCTTACCCACACCTGTGGTGCCGAGGAAGATGAACGAGGCGATAGGTCTCTTGGGATCCTGCAGTCCGGCACGGCTACGACGCACGGCATCGCTGACGGCGGTGATTGCCTCATCCTGTCCGATTACTCTTTTGTGGAGCTCCTCTTCAAGATGCAACAGCTTCTCACGCTCGCTTTGCAGCATACGCGTCACTGGTATTCCGGTCCAGCGGCTCACCACTTCTGCTATATCATCGGCAGTGACTTCCTCTCTCACCATGGCTTCAGCACCTTGTGCGTTGCGCAGCTGACTCTGTATGGCGTTGATGTCCTCTTGCAGCGACTTCAGTTTGCTGTAGCGTATCTCTGCCACACGCTCATAGTTGCCTTCGCGCTCGGCACGTTCAGCCTCAATCTTCAGGTTCTCAATCTGCTGCTTGTCTTCCTGAATCTTGTTCACGAGGGCTTTCTCTCCTTCCCATTTGGCTCTATACTGCTTCTCCTGTTCTCTCAGGTCGGCAATATCCTTGTCGAGCTGATCAATCTTGGGCTGGTCGTTCTCTCGCTTTATTGCCTCGCGCTCAATCTCGAGCTGTTTCAACTTACGCGTAATCTCGTCGAGTTCCTCAGGCACGGAGTCACGCTCCATACGGAGTTTTGCTGCAGCCTCATCCATGAGGTCGATTGCCTTGTCTGGCAGGAAACGGTCGCTGATGTATCTCTCTGAGAGTTTTACGGCGGCAATGCAGGCATCATCCTGTATACGCACCTTGTGGTGGTTCTCGTAGCGCTCCTTCAGTCCACGCAGGATTGAGATGGCGCTCATCTCGTCTGGCTCGTCCACCATCACAGTCTGGAATCGTCTTTCCAGAGCCTTGTCCTTCTCGAAATATTTCTGATATTCGTTGAGTGTGGTGGCTCCGATGGCCCTGAGTTCTCCACGTGCCAATGCCGGCTTCAGGATGTTTGCGGCATCCATGGCTCCCTCTCCGCCTCCGGCTCCCACGAGGGTGTGTATCTCATCGATGAAGAGGATTATGCGGCCTTCGCTCTTGGTCACCTCGTTGATTACGCTCTTGAGTCTTTCCTCAAACTCGCCCTTGTATTTGGCTCCTGCCACAAGTGCTCCCATATCGAGAGAATAGAGCTGTTTGTCTTTCAGATTCTCCGGCACGTCACCTCTGACGATACGCTCGGCGAGTCCTTCCACGATGGCTGTCTTACCTGTTCCCGGCTCACCGATGAGGATCGGGTTGTTCTTGGTACGCCGAGACAGTATCTGCAATACTCGTCTGATTTCGTCGTCACGGCCTATCACTGGGTCGAGTTTGCCGGAGCGTGCCTGCTCCACGAGGTTCTTGGCGTATTTGTCGAGACTCTGATAGTTCTCGTCGCCGCTCTGCGAGCTCACCTTCTGTCCCTGCCGTAATTCAAGAATTGCCTTGCGCATGTCGTTCTCCGTGCACCCGGCGTCTTTCAATATTCTGCCTGCCGTGGCTCCATCTGAAATGACAGCCAGGAGAATCGTCTCCACGCTGACAAACTCGTCGCCCATCTGCTTTGCAAGGCTCTGCGATTTGGCGAGCACATTGTTGGCGTCGGTAGAGAGATATGGCTGTCCGCCCTGAACTCTCGGCAGGTGTTGTATCTCCTGGTCGGCAAGGGTCTCTATCTGCTGTGCGTTGACGCCGAGCTTCTGGAAGATGAAGTTGGCTACATCACGTCCCTTGAGGAGTATTCCCTTGAGGATGTGTACAGGTTCGATAGTCTGCTGACCGTTCTGCTGCGCGGTGTTGACGGCTTGCTGCACCACCTCCTGCGCCTTGATTGTAAACTTGTCGAATGTCATATTTTTATCTCCTTTCTTTTGTTATTATTCTTTATCCTGATTCTTTTTACCTTAACATCAAACAGTCATCAGGCCGTTTGAGATAATATCCTAAAGATGTGAAATCCAAACAAGTCTTAATGACCGATTCGGGGTTTGTTCATTCTGTTCGCTACCGATAGCGCAAAGGGCATACCACGCGAAGAAGCACGACAAATCGGCAGAAGTCTCTGACTATCAGGCATAAAAAAAGCCCCGCCAACCGACAAATAGTCAGAAAGCAGGGTATATTCTACCAATCTGCAATAGGCAGACCTTTCATCTGCAAGGTTTCAGTTCTTTTGTGTCATGGCTTTGCCTTGCTGATATAAAACACCACGACCTTAGAAAAAGATAGTAAACCACCGGAAAATGGGCAACGCCCGTGCCCAATTTCGACATAAATCCATTGACCGGGACAGATCAGAATCCGTTGCCCATCATACCGCCGTTTAGCAGCAGTTGGGCGTTCTTCTCCTTGGTCTTGTCCATGATGAGGAAGAGGTCGACGAGCCACCACACTCCACATCCGCCACAGGTGAGCAGCTTGATGACACCGAGACCAACATCGCCGATATACATACGGTCGATGCCGTAGCCGCCAAGGAATATTGATATCAGCAGACTGATGGTGGGGTCTTTCATCTGCATGAAGGCGACGTTGGCGGTATTGCTGTCCATTGTCTCCAGACGGCTCTTCACCATCGGATACATGTTTGCGGGAATCTTGCTGCCGTATACCATAAGCAGCTGGTCTATCTGATTTCTGTCCATATCACAGGAGGGTTATCGGGTGAATATAATATTTTAACCCAAAACGGTCATTAGGCCGTTCAATGTAATATTTTATAACTGCTTGCAGTCTTTTGCTTTTTATAAGGCGTCTTTTGCTTGTTTTTAATTCGCAATAGCTCGCTATTACTCATTAAAAGCCAAACAAAATCCATCCTTCTAAAAAATCAAAATCCAAGCAAGCCCTAATGACCGATTTGGGTTTAAAGTTTCGCAGGCTTTCAATTTGCTTTGGCTGTAAACAAGGTGACAAGATACGAGTAGACAAGGGGGATATGTATATGGTCGTCAAATGCCAAGGATGTTTCTCACTATCATCCAGATGAAGAAGGTGATGATATAGAACCACACCACGCAGCGGTGTTCTATCACCCTGGCCAAGGCATCGCGCCTCTTGCCATGCGGCATCGCCCACTCCACTATGAAGAGCAGGGCGTATGGCAGCGAAAAGGCGAGATAATAGTTATAGCGCAGCGCCGCCATCGGTTCGCCGTGGAGCAGAGCATGCAGGAAGCGCTGTATGCCACAGGCGGGACAGCTCAGTCCGGTGATGAGTTTCATCGGACATTTGGGAGCGTAGACAGCGTTAGACGGGTCTACGAGAAACAGTCCGCCCAGGATGACCGCCGTTATACCTATTATTATATATATACGCTTGGAGTATGCCACCTGTCAGTTTTGCTCTACATCATTGCACTGAACATACCTGCCATGAAATAAAATATGAACGAAATTACATTAATCACCAATCCGGAGATAAGTCCTATCATACTCCATTTCTTGGCGTCGGCAGCTGATGCCACGGCAGCCTGATACTGACCTGCCATATAGAGTGAGTTCACCTGACTTGCCTTAACGATACCTACGATGCCGAGGGGCAGACAGCAACACAAAGTGACGAGGATGGCAAGCACCATATTGTTGTCTGGCTTTGGAGGCATGTTGCCGTTGCCGAAGCCATTCTGGAAGCCGCCGTTATTCTGGAAGCCACCATTATTCTGGAAGCCGCCATTGTTCTGATAGCCGTTGTTGTTACCATAACCGTTATTATACTGCTGATTAGGCTGCTGTGGTTGATAGTTCTGATCCATAACTGATGAGTTTTAGTTGGTTTAGTGGGTAATTACTCGAAACAATCTCTTTGCCTCTTCAAAGGCATCCACCGCCATGACCATTCCTTTCTTTTGACTTGCGACGGTGTTCTTTCTTGTTTCTAATTACAAAAGTACATAAAAAAATGCAAAATGATTAACCCTGGACTTATTTTTTTCAATAAACAACAGAAAAACAACACAATAGAGGTCATCAGGCCGTTTGGTGGTTAGACATCAAGCAGCGGATAATCCTTTTTCAAGTCAGCGATTTTCTGCTGAGTGCGCTGCACGAAGAGCTTATGTTCTTCGCTGTCGGGATTGAAGGGCTTATGGCCGAGAGCCTCACGGATGGGTCGCCAGCGGTTGAGAAATACATTGGTGGCAGCACTGAAATATAGGGACGAAAGGCGCTCCCAGATATAGCTGACGGTCTGATCCGAGGGATGGAGCATGTCTTCCTTATAGAAGCGATAGTCGCGCAGTTCGTCGTTCACTATCTCATAGGCCGGGAAATAGCTGCAGCAGTCGTATTCACTACAGAGTTTGTCGGCAGCCAGAAGCAGTGTCGCCTTGGATAGCTGACTGCCATGGAATCCGTATTTGGCATAGCGGATGGGACTGACGGTCACTATCACCTTCAGGTCCCGACATACGCCACGGAGAATGCCTATTGCCTCGGCGAGGGCATCCCGACACTGGTCGATGGTGAGTTCTTCTTCCTGAAAGAGGCGTTGCGGACGCTTCTGGCAGTTGTCCACAATCTCGCCGGTCTCTCGCAGACGATAGACGTGGTTGGTGCCGAGGGTGAAGACGCACACCAGACGGTCGTAGCTGTCAGCTTGCAACGGCATGGCGAAGCGGCGCACGGTGTGCAGGATGCTCACCGGATTATACATCACGCCGTAGGGGTTCACCACGGCACGGAATTTTTCGTCGGCAAACCGGCGCCCGATATTGTCGGCGAAACAAGAGCCGACAAACAGCATCTGCTCCAATGGCTCTATGCTGAATGTCGGCTTTGGTATGTCTACTTCTGTTCTGAATATCATATCATCCAATGATTTTATCTTTGAGCCTCACTTAGCTGCGGCTCACCTGCAGACCGGTTTCGCTGAGCGTCATGTCAACGAAGCGGGCATTGGCGTTGGGACGGTTCTCATTGATTATCTTGCGGATGCGGGCTGCCGCTTCCGGATCTTTTGCCACCATATACAGATAGCCGCCGCCACCGGCTCCCGGCAGTTTGTAGCCGAGGCAGAGGTCGTCGACCATATTCGTTATCGCCCTCACGCTGTCGGGATTGGTACCGCTGTCCATCGCCTGGTTCTGCGTCCAGGTCTTGCGTATCAGTCCTCCCATGCGCTGGAAATCGGCACGCTGTATGGCGTCATACATGTCGAGCGTATGGCATTTCATGTCTCTGAGCATAGCGAGTTCTCCACTGTGGTTGAGGAACATCCGTCTGACTATCTCCGAGAGGATGGTCTTTGCCGTGCGTGTGATTCCTGTGTAGTACAGCAGATGGCAAGCCTTGTATTCATTGCGGGTGAAGAGGTCGCCCGGCAACCAGCGCACCGTAGGGTTCTGGTCGAAGCCACGCTCCGTCTGCAGCAGTTTCACTCCTTCGAGCACTCCGCCGAACTGGTCTTGCCAGCCTCCACCGGTGGTGAGCATCTGCTCCAATGCCAGAGTGCGCCTGCCTATCTCTCCCTTGTCCCAGGAGAGTCCGCAGAAGTCGTTCAAGGCTCCGAGCACTGTGGCGGCGAGCACACTGCTCGTGCCCAGTCCGCTGCCGGCAGGGATGGCAGAGAGCAATGTCAGTTCTATTCCGCAACCGAATACCATCAGCTGGTCTTTCAGCGTATTGTGCTGCTCCACAGCGTATGCCGGAAGGAATCCGGCAAGGGCGAGGGCTGCCTTGGGGATGGAGAACGGACTGCCCACGTGTCTGAAGTCAGCGAGCTGTTCGAATGTCGTTATCTGCTCAGAGGCTCCCAGGTCGATGCTCCGCAGTATGATATGCGGTTCGCTGCAGGGTCTGATGTATGCCTGCAACGGCGGCTGGCCGTTGAGTTCTATAGCGAGGTTTATCACGTTTCCGCCTTCCATCAGGCAATATGGCGGCGTATCAGTCCATCCGCCTGCGATGTCGATTCTCACCGGACTGCGTGCCCACACTATCTGGTCGGCATATACCGACATGCGTGGCTGCTGCTTCACGGCGGCCTGCGGAGCGATGAGCCCCTGACGGAGAAGGGCGAAAGCCTTCTCTTCAAATTCCGCCGAACCAGAAGTGTCGCCGCGGCGTCTCGACAGTTCTGAGCGGAACATGTTGTCGTGTATCCTCGTCAGCAGCGGAGCGGAGTCGGCAATAGGTTCCGGAGCCGGGATGCCGTAGAGGGCAAACTCCTTTGCGGCATCGCTGAGGTCCACCTGATAGAACACGCTGTGGCGATAGTTCTTTGCCACCGATGCCCAGCTCGACGCTCTGAATTCGTTGCGCTGTCTGGTGAGGCGTTCGAGGTCTGCCTCGTTAGAGATGTCGTCAGCACTGAGGCGGCGTGCCTCCTGCCAGAGAGCGAGAGCTTCATCACGTTCCTCCTCGCTGAGCTCCTGTCTGCCGTCTATCATCCAGCGCAGCAGCAGCTGCATGCCGTAGGTATCGTATACCACTGGGAATATGCGGGCAGACTGCAGGTCTTCTTTTCCGTCGATGCAGGTTATATCTATGTTGCGCTCTGCAGCCCATTGCGTGAATGGCATTCCGAGGTATTCCACTGATGGGTCGGAGAGATTGCCACGGAACTTGTCATTGAATCCATAGGGGCGCACCACGTATCCGTTCTCTTCCACCGGCACGATGTCAACACACTGTCCTGGCTGCAAATGCAGGCTCCAGTCATTCTCCGGCACTCCGGTGATGATATTCTCGCGGGTGAGAGTCCAGTTCTTGCCCACCCAACTGTTCTCTATCCAGATGTTCTGGTTCTCTGCCGTCAGCTGACAGTCTCTCTCAGCATTCTGCACGAAGAGTGAGGGATGCGGCTTGAGGGAGTGGTGCATGATTTCGCGCTGGTCGTTCACGAGGTTCTGTATGGCGAGCGTAGATGAGAGTATCTCGTGGCTCGTGCCATAATGGTAGAACTCGCCGCCCGGCAACGGGAGCACGGCGACGGTGAGGTCGGCCAGGTCACTGTCTGGCGACGTCGGTTTGTCGCCGAGGGCGCAGCCGAACTCTGAATACATGTCGTAGTTGATTATATCGCCACTTGTCAGGTCGCCATTCTTCAGCGATTTCTTCATGAGCATCTTCACCGCCTTGTCGCTGAGCAGCCAGATGCCGATGTCGGTGAGATAGAGGTGGGTGTTGAGAAGTTCGCCCAGAGTCTTCACCGATGGCTTCTGGAGCATGCATTCCATCTCTGTGGGGTTGTCGCGGCGCGACACGAAAACGCCGTGGTCTTTGGCTATCTCCGGTCCGAGCCATAGTCCGTAGCACACCACGTCTGCCTCGGGTATGTCGCCCAGCGGTTCTGTAGCACGGATATACACGTCGCCGCTCACTATCATAGTGTGAAGCGAGCGTGGCGCTGCATCCATTATCTGCTTATATAGCGGTATCTGCAACGAGAGCAGATCTTGCGACAGTCTCTGTCCGCGCTCCCATCGAAACACGGGTATCGGCGTCAGAATCTTTCCCGACGGGGCGTATGCAGGCAACCGTCGGCTCTGTCCGCCGGCATGCAGGATAAGGCGTCTGTCGGCAGAAAGCCATTCGTCGAAGGTCTTTCCGGCGGCATCGGCGGCATAAGCCTGTTGCAGCAGCCATGTGGTGCCACCTCCCGAACCGAGTTTCTTCCCTACCGGGTCATTGGAGCAGAACCACTCCTTCCTGTCGTATCCGGTGATATCATGAAAGCAGTCCACCAAGTTTGGCGGAAGTGACAATAATTTCTTCATCTTAGATCTATAGTTTGTCAGTTTCGGTTTCTACTCTTCTGTCTTGCCAGCCTTGCGTCTTCTGTATTCTCTATATACGAGCAGCAGGAGGATTACGACGAGCAGTGAATATCCTATATAGGCAATGGTCTCTGTGGTAGTCACCGTGGCTGGCTTGAAGGTGAGCACCACCCTGTGTTTGCCCGGTTTCACGTTGATGGCACGCAGGATATAGTTCACCCGTCCCATCTCTACCGGCTGTCCGTCAACGGTGGCTGTCCAGCCCGGATAGTACACCTCTGAGAACACCACTACTCCACCCTTGTCGGAGTTCACGTCGTAGGTCAGCTCGTTTGGCTGGTATGAGGTGATGGTGACGAGCGAGTTGCCGTCCTGCTTCGTGGCGTTGCCTATCTGCCGTGCGAATTTCTTGTCTGCCACAGCCTCGTGGCGCAGGTCTATCTTCGCCATAAGATCCATCTCCTGGTTGGCATTGTCTACGAAGCTTACCTTATCCACAAACCATGCCACTCCATAGGCATAGGGGTTCATGATAGGCACTGTCTGTCCGCCGTTGAGCGGCATCACGAAATATTTGGCGTTTAGCATGCTTATCACAGGATAGATGCTGTCGCCGTTCACCTTTGTCATGTCTCCGCCGGCCTCAACGATTGCCGTCATAGCCTTCTGCATCTGCGGCTGGATATAGCGCTCTATCATCTCCTGATAGCGGCGTAGCTTGGCCGGATGGTATCCGCCGAGGCTCTTGTGGAAGTATGACGTCTCGTTCTCGCTGAAGGTATTCGACGCGAAGTTGAGCACGCGGTAGTTGCCACACTCGGTCTTGTCCTGTAGTATCTGCTTGTCGGTAGCCGTCATCTGGATAGGATTCTCGCGCACGCTCTTCTCCACGAACATTCCGTCGTTGAGATAGCGTTTGTCTATCTGCCACATGTCAACAAGACAGAGCACGCAGATGAGTCCTACCATGGCTTT
This sequence comes from Prevotella sp. LMAG:51, assembly GCF_008680225.1. Taxonomy (NCBI): domain Bacteria; kingdom Pseudomonadati; phylum Bacteroidota; class Bacteroidia; order Bacteroidales; family Prevotellaceae; genus Prevotella; species Prevotella sp. LMAG:51. The sequence goes on from NZ_NALQ01000004.1 coordinate 157,774, forward strand.
GGCATTGAGTTTCCTGTATATGAAAGCCATGAGGAAGGCGCTGCCGATGAGTATGATGAAGAACGAGCGCCAGCAGTCTGCCGTAAACACGGCGATGCGCATCTGGCGAAGGTTGGCGAGCAGCGGATTGAGATATTCCTGAGGTATCTGCGAGAGAGCGCGCATCTCGTTCTGCGACACGAAGTCGGAGAAGAATGCCGTAGGCATCAATGCAAAGGCGAGGGCAATTCCTGCCGTCATGAGGAAGCTGATGAGGATATAGTCGCGCTTTTTGCGGGCGAAGACTGACAGCCACGACACGAATATCGTAACCGGCAGCTTGTCGCGCATGGTGAGTTTCTCCTGCAACACTTCCGGGTGTTCTATTAATTCCTTCAGGGCGAGCATGGCGAGGAGCGGGATGGTGAACTCGGCGATGACGAGTATCGACGCCACGGTGCGGAACTTGGCATACATCGGCATATAGTCGATGAAGAAATCTGTCAGTCCCATGAAGTTATGTCCCCACGATAGCATCACGGAAAGATAGGTGGCTGCCACGAGCGCCCACTTTATAGGTCCCTTCACTATCAGGGCTCCAAGGAAGAAGAGCATCAGCACGAAGGCTCCCACATACACCGGCCCGCTGGTCATTGGCTGGTCGCCCCAGTATTGTCCGAGCTGCTGGTATACCTCCATGAACTGCGGGTCTGCCTTCTGCATCGCCGTCTCGCTCTGCGCCAATGGCACCGAGGCTCCTCCCTTGGTGTTTGGCACGAGCAGCGTCCATGTCTCGTCCACTCCGTAGCTCCACTGCGTGATGTAGTCGCGCTCCAGTCCGCTGTCGGTCTGGTTGGCTGAGCGCTGCTTCACGAGCTCGCTCTTGCCTCTCATCGACTCCTTGCTGTATTCCCAGGTGTGGTAGAGGTTGCTGAGGTTGATGCTCACTCCGATGAGGGCTCCGAGGGCACACACTCCGGTGGCTTTCAGGAAGTGTGCCATCTGCTTCTTGCGGATGGCGTCAACGAGGTATGCCACTACCATGAAGAAGATGATGAAGAGATAATAGTATGTCATCTGCACGTGGTTGGCAAATATCTCAAATGCCGTGAAGAGTGCCGTGACGAAGAGTCCCCAGAGGTATTTTCCTCTGTATGCCAGCACAATACCTCCTATCATAGGCGGCAGATATGCCAGTGCCATCACCTTCCAGATATGTCCGGCAGCGATGATGATGAGGAAATAGCTGGAGAATGCCCACACCACGGAACCGAGCGCTGCAAGATAGTTCTTGAAGTTGAACGCCCTGAGCATGATATAGAATCCGAGCAGGTAGACGAAAAGATACCACACGTTTTCGGGCAGTCCCAAATGATACACGTCTACGATGTCGGTGAGCGTGGTGAGACTCTTGTATGCCGGCGAAATCTGATATGTCGGCATACCGCAGAATCCGGATCCCGTCCAGCGAGTGATGTCGCCGTCGGTGCGGTCACGATATTCCTGTGCTTCATGTCCGAGTCCTACTCCGGCTTGGGAGTCGTGGCGGAAGAGCACCTTGCCGTCGATGTCGGCAGGAAAGAAATAGGCGAAAGAAATCACTGCAAAGAGCAGCACTGCCAGCACGTCCGGCAGATATTGTTTCCAGTTTTTCATTATAGCTATAAATTGTTTATTGTCTTCTTTTCGTTTGCAAATTTAGACAAAACAAATGAATTACAGGTATCGGGAAATGGAAAGTTGAACTTTGCATTGCAAAATTATATATTATGATTACCAGTTGGCGGAATTAATTTAAGTTGGTCGATATGAGCAAAAGTTGCCCATATCGCTGATTCTTAGTAAAAACGAGAATTTCTGAAAAACTGTCAGATTGTCTGGTTTTTTATCGTAATATTCTGGCAATCAGACAGTTGACTGCCAGGCAATTGTCAGCCTATTGTCTGGATGGTTTGCTGATGAAAAGAGAATTGTCAGATGAAAAGAATTATCAGATGAAAGGAATTCAGACGACAGGAATTGTATGCGTTGGCAGAATCCTGAAAACAGGAATATGGGTGTTACAACATTAGCTTATTGGGCAGACGCCTTACAGCAAATCTGCCCAACAGGGGCAAGCACGTTGCCCATGATGGGCAAGCACGTTGCCCCACTTGGGCAAGCAGCGTGCCCATTTTAACCCAAATCGGTTATTAGGGCTTGCTTGGATTTTGTTATTTTAGAAGAGTGGATTTTGTTTGGCTTTTAATGAGTAATAGCGAGCTATTGCGAATTAAAAACAAGCAAAAGACACCTTATAAAAAACAAAAGACTGCAAGCAGTTATTAAAATTACACTTTAAACGTCCTAATGACCGATTTGGGTTTAACACAAACTGACATTAGGATTAAGTATGCACTAATCTAATTCCGCCAACGGGCTATGATTACCTTTAAATAATAAGCTAAGCGGCATCTCGGGATAAGAAATGAAGGAATTCATTTCGTTCTCCACTCGATTTGCATTACCTTTAAATAAGGTAAGCGGCATCTCGGGATAAGAAATGAAGGAATTCATTTCGTTCTCCACTCGATTTGCATTACCTTTGCAAAAAGATTAAAAAGAAAACAGAATATGAAAATAGGAATTATCGTCGCCATGGACAAGGAGTTCGTACAGCTGAAGACTCTACTGAGCGACACCACGGTGGAAAGGTTCCACCACAAAGACTTCGTGACCGGACGCATCGGAGACAAAGAGATCATTCTACAGAAATGCGGCATAGGAAAGGTGAACAGTACTATCGGAGCGGTGGAGATGATTGACCGCTACGCTCCCGACCTCGTGATTTCTACCGGCGTGGCTGGTGGTGCCGACGTGGAAATGAACGTCACCGACGTGGTGGTGGGCACAGAATATGTATACCACGACGCTTACTGTGGCGACGAATGCGAATACGGACAGATTATCGGCATGCCGGCAAAATTCCAGGCTCCCAAGGAACTCGTAGAGAAAGCACTGGCTGCTGGCGGCGACACTCCAGTGCATGGCGGACTGATAGTGAGTGGAGAATGGTTCGTTGACAGCAAGGAGAAGATGGGTGGCATCTTGGAGCATTTCCCGAATGCAAAGGCTGTGGACATGGAGAGCTGCTCGATAGCACAGACATGCCACATATACCACGTGCCGTTCATCAGCTTCAGAATCATCAGCGACATACCGCTGAAGGACAACAAGGCTTCGCAGTATTTCGATTTCTGGGCGCGCCTCGCCGAGGGATCGTTCAACGTGACAAAGCATTTCCTGCAGAGCATCTGACAATCTGAATATATTCGTAAGGAGGATTGCCGCTATGACGGTGCCCCCTGACAAAAGCAGAACTGAATATCCACAACAAAAAAATACAGTAAGCACTATGAAGAAGATTCCAAGTTTCACCATCAATCACGAACTGTTGCTGCCGGGCATCTACGTATCTCGCAAAGACGAGGTGGGCGGCGAAGTGGTAACGACATTCGACATTCGCATGAAGGCGCCTAACCGCGAACCGGCTCTACACGCCGGAGCGCTGCACACCATAGAGCATCTGGCAGCCACATATCTGCGCAACGACGAGGAGTGGAAAGACCGCATCATATATTGGGGACCGATGGGATGCCTCACCGGAAACTACCTGCTCATCCGCGGCGACTACGAATCGAAGGATATCGTGGAACTGATGAAACGCACGTTCCAGTTTGTTGCCGGATTCGAAGGTGACATACCTGGCGCTGCTCCTAAAGACTGCGGCAACTGGCTACTGCACGACCTGCCAATGGCACGCTGGGAATCGGAGAAATATCTCGAAACACTACGCAATATTAAGGAAGAGAACCTGGTGTATCCGCAGAACTAAACTGCTGCGGACACAAGGGAACGGCAAACCTGTGAGAACGCTATACGCTCTGCCAATCACATTCAGACTCTAACAAGCTCCCCCTTTCATAGTATATCCCCAAATCAGTCATAAGGGCTGACACTTCACTAACGAGGTGTCAGCCCTTTGTTTTTATCCTAATGACCGATCAGGGTTAATTACTCCACCCGCTTCATCTCTCTCCTCCACAGCAGGGTCTGGGCAATGCCTCTCATCGCCATATAGGCGAGGAAGGCAATCCAGAGGGCGTGGTTGGCAAGGGAGGAACGCAGGGAATAATACACCGTGAAGAACGTGGCTGCCGAGAAGAACATCGAGAGGAGCATGCCGCGGGTCTTGGTGCAGCCGATGAAGACTCCGTCCCAGATGAATGCCGCCATTCCCAAAAGCGGTACCAACGATGCCCAGAATGAATATCCATGGGCTGCTGCCACCACAGTATGGTCGTCGGTGAGGAGCGACAGGAACGCGTCGCCTCCTATTATATATAATAAGGTGAATATCACGGTCATCGCAGCTCCCCACCCGAAGAGGTTGCGCACAGACTGCTGCAGTCCCGATCTGTTACCGGCACCGTAGTATTTGCCGCTTATCGCCTCGCCGGCATAGGCGAAACCGTCCATGAAATATGAGAATATCATATAAAACTGCATCAGCAGCGTGTTGACGGCAAGCACCGTCTCGCCCTGCCATGACCCGGCGGAGGTAAAGAAGAGCATCACGCTGATGAGACAGAGAGTGCGCAGGAAGATGTCGCGGTTTACTCCAAGGAAACCTTTCATCGAACGCCATGCAAAGAGGGCTTCTGACTGGAAATGCTTCCACAGTCTGCCATACGTCACTACCCACATCACCACCGCCATGAGGAATCCGGCATACTGAGCCACGAGGGTGCCGAGGGCTACGCCTTCCACCTTCATTCCCAATCCGAAGACAAGACCGAGACTCGCCACGATGTTGACCACATTCTGGGTTATCGCTATGACCATCGGCATTCGGGAATTCTGCATCCCGATAAACCATCCCGTGAGACTATAGAGACAGAGCATTGCCGGGGCGCCCCATATCAGAATGTCGAAATAAACTTCGGCAAACTCTCTCACTGCCGCAGAGGGCTGCATCACGCTGAGTGCCATCTGCCTCAATGGCACCTGCAGCAGTATCATCACCAACGCCACCGCCAGAGCCACTCCCACCGACCTGACAAGCAAGCGTACTGCCTCGGTGAGGTTGCGCTGTCCGAGAGCCTGTGATGTCATGCCGCTCGTTCCCATGCGGAGGAATCCGAACAGCCAATACATCACGTTGAATATCATTCCGCCCACGGCGATGGCTCCAATGTATGCCGCCGAACCGAGGTGGCCCACTATAGCCACGTCGATGAGTCCGAGCAGAGGCACGGTGATGTTGCTCACGATGGCTGGCAGGGCGATATGGAGTATCCGTCTGTTGAGGTCTGTCATCTTCTTTTTTATTATTCTGTTGTTGGGATATGTGGCAATGTATGATGGATTTGAAGAATAGAATAAATTCAACGCCCATCGTTGGTATCCATCAAAAAGAGGCGTGCCGGAAGCTCTCTTCAAACTCCTTCACGCCTCTGTATATTTGATGCTGCCTTGACCTGGATAGGTCATCGGGGTATCAGCTGCGCTTTTCCTTTATGGGAAAACGCTTTATTCCTTGTTGGAACGCTTGCGCTCCAAGTGGTCGAGCAGTATCTTGCGCATACGCATGCTCTTCGGAGTCACCTCCACGAGCTCGTCGCCCTTGATATATTCGAGAGCCTCTTCGAGAGAGAGCACCGTGCGTGGCACGATACGAGCCTTGTCGTCGGAACCGCTGGCACGCGTGTTGGTGAGCTGCTTTGCCTTGGTCACGTTCACCACGAGGTCGTTGTCGTGAACATGTTCGCCTACTACCTCTCCGCCGTATACTTCCTCACCCGGATCAATGAAGAACTTACCGCGGTCTTGCAGCTTGTCGATAGAGTAAGCATAGGCCGTACCGGTCTCCATGGCTATCATACTGCCGTTTACACGACGTGTGATTTCGCCCTTGAACGGCTGGTATTCCTTATAGCGGTGTGCCATGATGGCTTCGCCCTGTGAGGCGGTGAGCACGTTGGTACGCAGACCGATGATACCACGCGACGGGATGTCGAACTCGATGTCAACGCGGTCGCCGAGGTTCTGCATGGATGTCATCTCTCCCTTGCGGCGTGTCACCATATCAATCATCTTGCTGGCAAATTCCTCCGGCACGTTGATGGTGAGCTCCTCGACAGGTTCGCATTTCACTCCGTCTATCTCCTTGTAGATAACCTGTGGCTGGCCCACCTGCAGCTCGTAGCCCTCGCGACGCATGGTCTCGATGAGTACCGAGAGATGCAGCACTCCTCGTCCGCTGACGATCCACTTGTCGGTGGAATCCTCAAAAGGAGCCACTCTCAGGGCGAGGTTCTTCTCCAGCTCCTTCTTCAGTCTGTCGCTGATGTGACGGCTGGTAACGAACTTTCCTTCGCGGCCGAAGAACGGTGAGTCGTTGATAGTGAAGAGCATACTCATGGTAGGCTCGTCGATGGCGATTGGAGGCAGTGGCTCAGGGTTCTCGAAGTCGCAGATGGTATCTCCGATCTCGAAGTTCTCCAGACCTACCACGGCACAGATGTCGCCGCTCTTCACCTCTTCCGTCTTGGCATGTCCCATTCCCTCAAAGGTGTCGAGCTCCTTGATCTTGGTCTTCTCCATAGAACCGTCGCGGTGGGCGATGGTCACGTTCATACCGTCTTTCAGCGAACCGCGATGCACGCGGCCCACAGCGATACGGCCTGTATAGCTTGAATAGTCGAGACTGGTGATGAGCATCTGTGGTGTTCCGTCGAGCATCTTCGGAGCCGGTATCACCTCAACGATCTTGTCGAGCAGATACTCGATGTTGTCGGTTGGCTCCTTGTAGTCGGCGCTCATCCAGCCGTTCTTGGCACTTCCGTATACAACGGGGAAGTCGAGCTGGTCTTCTGTGGCATTGAGAGAGAACATCAGGTCGAACACCATCTCGTAAACCTCCTCCGGGCGACAGTTTGGCTTGTCCACCTTGTTTACCACCACGATTGGCTTGAGTCCTATCTGCAGGGCCTTCTGCAATACGAAACGTGTCTGTGGCATCGGTCCCTCGAAGGCATCGACGAGAAGCAGACATCCGTCTGCCATATTGAGCACACGCTCCACCTCACCACCGAAGTCGGAGTGTCCCGGAGTATCTATGATATTGATTTTTGTACCTTTCCAGTTAATTGAAACGTTCTTTGAGAGGATGGTGATACCACGCTCACGTTCCAAATCATTGTTATCCAACACTTGGCCGCTCAGGTCCTTTCCGTCACGGAAGAGGTTTCCGGCCAACATCATCTTGTCCACCAATGTAGTCTTACCATGGTCTACGTGGGCAATAATCGCAATGTTTCTGATATCTTGCATAATTTACCTTAATAATATGAGTGCAAAGGTAGTGTTTTTAATTTACATGACAAATAAGCGCATGCCATTTCTTTCATTTAGCAACAGATTATTAACACGACTCGTGCAATAATCAGTGTATCGGGGCGTTTATATAAAAAAGGTAAAACAAAAAAAAACAAGTTACTATGAGAAGAATATTTCTTACCGCCATATCATTGGTTATCGGCGTCGTGGCAACAATGGCCCAGCCAAAGGCAGGCACTTTCTCCATAATCCCAAGACTGGGTGTGGCCATAGCCAAGGTGACGGGCGACAAGGTGTACACCTCTCTCGCATCGGCATACGGCGATGCCACGCATTCGAATTACAAACCGGGACTGATGGCAGGTGTGGACTTTGAATACCAGTTCTGCGACATGCTGGCGGCATCCATAGGTGCGTACTACAGCAGACAGGGCGAAAGATTCGACGATGTAAAGGAGGCACACGACATGTCGACCAAGCAATGGAACGAAGTGAGAGACTGGAAACAACACCACGACTATGTGAATGTGCCGCTGATGGCAAGTGCATACGTGGCAGACAACCTCGCACTGAAAGTAGGCGTGCAGGTGGGATTCAACGTGGACGGAAAGATGGAATACACCGAGGCGAGCTTCGTGCGCGACCAGGCAGGCGTGGGCTCTACGGAGAGCGTGAAGAAGATAAAGGGTGACGTGAAACTGAAGAAAGTGGATTTTGCCATTCCCGTGGGCATATCATACGAATACATGAACGTGATTCTCGATGCGCGCTACAATATCGGACTGACAAAGGTCTACGACAACATAGATGGCAAGAACTCCGTGTTTACGTTCAGTGCCGGATACAGATTCTCTCTGTAAAAAACGACAGGCGGCAAACGGCAGAATCCGCAAGCCATGGCGCAATACGTACGCATCAGTGACCAAAATGTAAAAGAATATTAAAATATCAAGATATTCAAGGCCTCTTGCTTTGTAAACAAAATAATATTCTTACCTTTGCACCCGCTTTATGCAAATATAAATAACAATTTTAACAAAATCAAAACAATGTATTTAGATCAAGCTAAAAAACAAGAGATCTTTGGACAGTACGGAAAGTCTAACTCTGATACTGGTTCAGCTGAGAGCCAGATAGCATTGTTCTCATACCGTATTTCCCACTTGACGGAGCACCTGAAGAAAAACCGTAAAGATCATACTACCGCAAGGTCTCTGACCAAATTGGTAGGTAAGCGTCGTGCATTGCTCGATTATCTCTACGACCGCGACATTGAGCGCTATCGTACTATAATCAAGGCTCTCGGTCTGCGTCGATAATCATCGCGCTGCTGAATGCACAAAAAAGGACTAATCCCGATCGGCAACATGCCTGTCGGGATTTTTTGTTGCCACTACATAACATTTGCTGTCGTCGCCATAGCGCTTTATGATGAACAGAAAACACAAAAATATACATTTATATAGCATTTTTCATACTAAAAGTTATGGAATTAGAAAAAAAAGATTAACTTTGCACCATATATCACAATTTAAAGGAGGAAACGGCAGTTTTATTCACAAAAATATAGAAATAACGAATTAGATTTATTAATACGGTTATGAAAAAGTTCTTAATTATGCTGGCTATAGCCGGCGTTTCCCTGACCTCAATGGCACAGGAAACAGAAACTACAACAGAAAAGTATAGCGTAGCAACTAACTCTTTCTGGAGTAATTGGTTCGTACAGGGGGGAGTGCAGTGGACTGCGTTCTATTCTTCACTCGAGCATGGTTTCGACACATCAAACAACCCTCTCAAGAGTTTCCGCTCTAACCCACAGGCTTCTGTAGCTATCGGTAAGTGGTTCACTCCTGGTCTCGGACTCCGCACAAAGGTGTCTGGTATCTGGGGTAAGGCAAATGGCGACAGCTTCAAATACTGGAACGCACAGGAGCAGGTGCTCTTCAACCTGAGCAACATGTTCTGCGGCTACAACCCTAAGCGTGTTTACAACTGTATTCCATTCGCTGGTGCAGGCTTCGCACGCAACATGAGCTCTGACATGTATGCAATGGGTATGAGCATCGGTTTGCTCAACGAGTTCAACATCAACAAGCGCGTTGCCATCAACCTCGAGTTGGGTTGGAACCGTCTGGAGAACGACTTCTACTCAGAGGGACACGCAAACAACGGTCCTCGCGGATGGGATTCTCACGACAACTACCTCTATGCTGAGCTCGGTCTCACTCTCAACATCGGCAAGACCGGTTGGGCTAAGGTGCCAGATGTTGACGCTATCAAGGCTCTCTCTCAGTCACAGATCGACGCTCTCAACGCTCAGCTCGCTGACTCTAAGTCAGAGAACGAACGTCTGAAGGCTATGCTGAACGAGAAACCAAAGGAGGTTGCAATGCCTGAGTCTATCAAGCAGTTCATCACTACTCCGGTATCTGTATTCTTCAACATCGGCAAGACAGACGTTGCCAATCCTAAGGACCTCGTCAACGTTGAGGCTCTTGCTAAGTACGCCAAGACTAACAACTCTAAGATCATGGTTACAGGTTTCGCCGACAGCGCAACAGGTACTCCTCAGATCAACCAGAAGCTCTCTGTTAAGCGTGCTGAAATCGTTAAGGGCGAGCTTATCAAGATGGGTGTAAATGCAGACAACATCTCAACTCAGGCTCACGGTGGTGTAGAAACACTCTCACCAATCTCATTCAACCGTCGTGCAACAGTTCAGATCACAGAGCAGTAATCTGCTCGTCTGAAAATCATAAATTAACAGGAAGCCTTCCGTCTCATCGCAGACGGGAGGCTTCTTTCGTTTTTTATAACTACTGCCACGCCTACAACCGAAAGGAGTCTGTTCTTATGGTGCTTTTTGCATCTCCTTTACTAACGTTCATTCCATGAAACATTGTGGGTACGTTTTTGGCTCTGATTATGCCCAACCGGGGCAAGCAGCATGCCCCACTTGGGTAAGCAGCGTTCACAACCGGGGCAAGCAGCGTTCCCATTTCTTGAAGTTTTTGCTATCCTTGTCAAGGATCCGACCAGCCTGTTTGGAAAACAAATACCAACCATAAAAATGTCTGCCCTTATGTAGCCCTGCAATAGGTTTTCCGGAGAGCAATAAAAATAAATCTGATGCAGATTACCGAACTTTTTGAGTACGAATAATCCAAGATACGACACGTTCAATCCAAAATACATACAAACGGAACATTTACCATTTTTTTTGTATTGTTAATTTTCGTACATTTGTAGATGTGAAAAAGAAATGTGCAAGACAGTTGTACTGCACAGAAAAATTAATCTAACGAGAGTTCATTTAAAACAAATAGCTTATGTCTCAGAACAGAACAGTAATCCAAGGTCTCGAACCAGACAACGGACAGGGTGGAAACAACATGAACAGCGGACTTGGCAACAGCTTCTATTCCAGAAGCGGACGCCAGGCAGCAAGAGGCACCGTGGTGCCGGGAATGATGGGCAACGAAACACAGCAGCCAGGCAACAACGCCGGAGAACAGCCACAACAAAGACAGCGCACCATACAGCCAGGAAAACCGGTTGTAGGATTCCTGTACTCTGTTTCCAGAACAGCTGCAGGAGAGTTCTGGCCTCTGCAGATTGGCCGCAACACTATCGGACAAAGCGCAGACTGCGACATACAGCTCGCCGAAGGCACCGTGTCGGGCAACCATGCCGTAATCGTGGTGAGACAGCAGGAGGGCAAAGGCGTGATAGCTTCTATCAAAGACCCGGAATCCACCAACGGAACAAGACTCAACGGAACACAGCTCGGATTCGACGCTGAAGCCTGCCACAACGGCGACATCATAACAATAGGCAACAACTACGAACTGCTGCTCATCCTCATCGATGCAGAGAAGGCAAACCTGAGAGTGAACCCTAACTTCATCGCCGTGGCAACGGAGGAGGACAGCGACGAATTCGGTGACGTGCCGCCATTCCGCAACGGACAGACACGCACCGAAGCCTACGACCCATACGGCAACAGCGGATACAAACCTACAAACGGCACTGTAGGAATGGACGGATCTATCGATCCTAACCACGGCGGAACAATCTCCATGTGATGCAACCTAAGAAGACCGTATTAAAACGTGGTGCATACATATACCTCTTTGCCGAAGGGGTGTGGTACTGCTATAACCCGGCAGAGATGCCATTGGGCAGCGGCGCTATGGGCGACGTGTATCTTGGCTTCAGATGCGACGACGGAGTGAAGGTGGCGATAAAGAGAGTGAAAGACTATTTCGCCAACAACCCCATGATAAGGCAAAGGGCACGTCAGGAGGCTTCACTCGCCTTCAGACACCCTAACCTCGTGGAGATGCTCGGATACTGCGAATATGCCCCCGACCGCGGACCCATCTGGATTATAAGCAAATATGTGCAGGGAGACGACGCTGACAAATATGTAGCGGCATTCCCCAACACTCACAACCGCGCCGAGAAAATCTGCCGGCTGATAATGCCGGTGATGGACGCCCTGGCATACATACACCAGAAGGGAGTGGTACACCGCGACATAAAGCCGTCGAACATCATGGTGGAAAACGGCAACAACGTGCGTCTCATGGACCTGGGAATATCAAGAGTGAATGGCGGCAACAAGTTCTCGCAATACGGATTTATCGGCACACCGCAATATTCATCGCCCGAACAGATAAAGAGGGACGAGAGTTCGGGTGCCGAGAGCATAAACGGCCGCAGCGACATCTATGAGCTGGGCATCACGCTATACGAGCTGATAACCGGCAGCAACCCCATGGACAAGGGAAACGACACGGAGACGCTTGCGGCACAGATATCCGAGAAGCTGCCGCCCAGCGACAAGATACCGCCGCAGCTCATGCGGGTGATATGGAAAGCAACAGAGAAGGACCAGATTAAGAGGTTCCAGACAGTGAAAGAATTCAAGCAAGCAATAACGATGGCTCTCACCTACCAGCCTACAACGATGGAAAAGACAATGGAATGGGCAAAGCGGAACAAGGCTCTTGCCGCGATAATGGTCTTCCTCGCCATCTGCGCTATGGCAATGGTCATCGTTTTACCGTTCATCATAAATCAACAATAATGGATCTGCAGAAGATATATTCAGACAGCTCTGCCGACGTCATCGCATTTGCTGAAAGCCGCATCGGAGGAAGACGCGAAAACCAGGACTCGTTCGGATGGAACGACACGAGGCTGGGATACCTCGTCACCGTTTGCGACGGCATGGGAGGCGGACCGGGCGGAAAGACTGCATCCACGATTGCCGTGAAGGAAATCGTAGACTCCATAACGGATGCCTCGGAGAAAGACGACCCGAAGACAGTGGTTGCCGATGCCGTGAGAAGAGCCAACGACGCCATTATAGAGGCCGGCAAGCAGACGCCACAACTCAAGGGAATGGGCTCCACGGCGACGGTGCTCCTAATCGGCAAGCAGTCGGCAATCGTGGCTCATGTGGGCGACAGCCGCATATACCAGCTGAGGAGAGGAAGGAAGGTGTTCCGCACATTCGACCACTCCATGGTGTTCGAGATGGTGAAGCAGAAAGTGATAACAGAGGAGCAGGCACGCCTCTCTGCACAGTCTAACATCATAACGAGGGCTCTCGGCGCCGCCGAAACGGTGGATGTTGAAATTGCCGAGGTGGCGTATGAGAAGGGCGACCGCTTCATGCTCTGCTCCGACGGCATACACGGCACGATGCCTGAGAAGGAACTGTTGAAGCTGGTGTCGAAAAGAAGCGTAAGCCTTGCCACCGTGACCGACGACATCGCCACCCACGTGGACAATCTGGGACACAACGCCGGAGGCGGACACGACAACCTTACGCTTGCCCTCGTAGAAACAAGAAAGTACTCTAAACTAACTCCAAAGATGACCAAAGCAGCAAGAATAATCATCGCCGTAATGCTCGTGGGACTCACGGCAAGCATCATGACAAACGTGATGCAATATCGCACCGCCAATGCGGCAACCAAGGCAACCGCCGACAGCATTGCATTATACAAAGACTCCGTGAAGAAAAGCCAGGCCGCAGTGGCTACCCTCACCGACTCCATCAAGAAAATAACTAAAAACAAATAATTCTGACTATGAAAGTATATTCTATTGGAAGAGAGACAGGATGCGACATCGTTATCAACGACAGCACCGATGTCATAAGCCGCCGACACGCCATCCTCAACGTCACGTCGATGGGAAAGATGACGATTGTTGACCAGAGCCATAACGGCACCTATGTCAACGGCATCAGGATAGCGCCCAATGTGCCGGTGCCGGTAACACGCAAAGACAGCGTATCGTTCGCCCACGTGGCACGCCTCGACTGGAACCGCGTGCCAAAGAGCGGCGAGGCAATAAAGTATGCCATCATAGCAGTAGTGGCGCTTGCAGTCATTGCCATAGCCGGATTCGGCATCAAGGCGGCAATGGGAGGCGGCAACTCTGCCGGAACGCAGGAGAAACCTGCTGCCGTGGCTGACACCACGAAGACCCAGAAAGACGAGGACAAGCAGAAGGAAGAGAAAGCCGAAAGCAAGGACGACAACAAGAAGGACGAGCAGAAGGCTGACAAGAAACAGACAAAGAAGGACAACAAGCAACAGGCAAAAGACGACAAGCAGCAGAAGAAAAACGACTCAAAGGCTGCCGACGCCGCAAAGAAGGACAAGCAGCAGAAAAAGAACGACACTCCGAGTGAAGACAACGACAAGAAGTCTGCCGGACTGAGAATCTGATGCCAGGCAACTGTCAATAGTATACATATTATTATATAATCAATAAAAAGAACGCTACACTATGAGAATATTGAAAATAGGACGCGACGCAAGTTGTGATATCGTCATACAGAGCCCGATGGTAAGCTCGGTACACGCTGAACTGACACTGCTCGACAGCGGTGACATGATGATAGAAGACAGAGGCAGCCACAACGGCACCTTCGTGATGGGACAGCAGATAAAGCCGGGCACACCGGCAAAGGTGACACGTGGCGACAAGATAACGTTCGGCAACGTGGACCTGCAGTGGAACCAGGTGCCGATGCCTGAGGACAACTCGGCATACAAGGGCATCTACGGCATCGGAAGCCATTTCAACAACGACATACAGGTGACGGGAGCCACGGTGAGCCGCTATCACGCCACAGTGAAACAGGGACGCGACGGAAAGTTCTATATCTTCGACCACAGCAAGAACGGAACGACCGTTGACGGTGTGCGCATACCGAAAGACACGCCATACCGCATCAAGAAGAAGAGCGCCGTGGTCTGCGGCGGAGTGCCGGTGAACCTCGCCACACAGTTGCCATGGCCAAGCGAGTCGTGGAAATATATCGTGGGAGCAGTGGCAGGACTGGTAGTCCTCGTCGGAGTAGGATTCGGACTGATGAAACTCATCGGTGGCGGATTCGGCGGAGGCAAGGAGTATAGCGACGAAGAGCTGTATGCACGCTACAACACTTCCATAGCCATGATAATCGGAAACAACCACCTGGAGGTGACATGCGGCGACCTCGACCTTGCTGCGTCGGCCGGAATACCGACAAAATGGGTTCCCATCAGCAGAGCCACTTCCATCTCGCAGGAAGAGATAAACAGCATCAACTACAAGTCGTGGGCAAACAAGGCCGTAGTACTCGTCACTGCAAACTACTACTTCGTGGGTGCTGAGGACATATCCGCCATACAGGAGTACATCCTCAACCGCACAAGTTTCGCCACGGGATTCTTCGTGTCGCAGGACGGACAGCTCGTCACCAATCTGCATGTCGTGAAGCCTTGGCTCTTCGACACGTCGGTAAGCGAACTTGAAATGAAGATAAAGACACAGCTCTCGGCAATGGCTACAAACAAAGAGTTCATGAACAACATACAGATGAAGTCTGCCGACGGTCTGCAGGCATACACCACCATGGTGAAGGTAACCGGCGTGAACGATGGCATCAGCATCATCCCACAGGCCAAGTATTTCTCAGTGGAGAACCTCATCCGATGCAGAGTGCTCTCTGCCGGCGACGACACGAATGTGGACGTGGCTCTCATACAGTCTGACAAGGGTGAACTGCCTCACGGCAGCACATTCATCAACCTGAAGGACTCTATGGACGTGAACGACAACGACCTCACCGTAGGCACACACATCTACACCATCGGTTTCCCATTCGGAATCAGTCTTCAGAAGACCGACTCTGAAAAAGGCATACAGGTGCTGGCACGTGGCGGAAGCATCACACAGATGCCTACAGAGTTCAGCTTCGGATTCGACGCCGCATCCTTCGGAGGTGCCAGCGGATCTCCTATCTTCAACAAGAAGGGAATGCTCGTGGGAGTGCTCAACTCCGGAGTATCGGTATCCCAGGGCTTCAACTATGGCATAAAGGCGAAATTCGTGAAGGAGCTCGTGGAGAACCCTCACGTGGTGAAATAGGCCCCTAACGGTAATTCGGCTGTTATAATACTGGCTCTGGCAGTAGACAAGTAGACAAGATACGAGTAAACAAGGAGGAAACTATAAAGATGACAAACATGAAGAAGATAATAATGTCGATAATGATGACGGCGATATGCACAATCGCATCTGCCGCCATCACACAGAAGATATACCTCAAGAACGGTTCGGTGCTCAGCGGCTTCATTGCCCATCAGGAAAAGGACGGATACATGGAGGTGAGCACCGACGAGGCAATCATCTGCATCAGCGCTTCTGACATCACGGTGAAGGAAGTGACACGAAAGGAAAGCCAGCTCGACAAGGCATGGCGCAAATGGGCAAAAGACAATGATGCGCTCATGGGCTACGGCAACGACAAGTCTTTCACTCTCTGCAACATCTCTGCCGGAGTGGATGTCAACGACTCGATAGCCAGCGAACCGGACGAACTCGACTTCGAGGAGCGTCTGGCTGAGGATGGCAAGACATTCAACAACGTGCGCATCCTGGAACGTGGCATGAAGGTAAGATTCCTGCAGCTCGCTCCCGACAGCTATATTCTGAGATGGGACGAGATAGACCGCATAGAGGGTGTGCGCAGCGCAAAGAATGCTCTCTCGGGACTCAAGCGCACTTACATGCTGAAGTCGGGCAGAACGGTAGAAGGTGAATATGCCGGTGAATCATTCGAGACGGTAAGCGTGTTCAAAAGCGACGGTACGGTGGAGACAATGCCCTTCGGCGACATCAAGACACTGAAGATTTCTGCCGTCAACCCCAACCAGGACATCTCCGAACAGAGTCCGCTGCGCGATGTGGTGACACTGACCAACAACCGCACGAGACGCGGAATCATCGTGGAGCAGTATAACGGAGGACCGGCAAGCGCCAACTACATCAAGATGCGCAACTCGAATGGTGTGGAAGAGAAGATCATGACCAGCAACATCGAGTCTATCGGCAAGGAGAAGAACACGGCTTACAATCCTCTGTTCGACATCCTCCTGAAGCCGGGCGAAGTGATGGTAAACAGGGAAAAGGCTGAATTCGTGAAGGTCACGGAAAAGGACGATGCCCTCGTTCTCGACTCGATACCGGAAAAAGTCGTCAGACTGAAGTCTAAAAGTGGCATGGCGACATTCGACGTGGAATACAACGGTGACGTGAAAGCCGAAATGTTCCAGGTGGTGACGCTGACAAAGAAAACCGTCAAGAAGGTTGATGTATACAGCTTCACCTACAAAGACCTCGCACGCTCCACATTCCAGCCCAAGAAAGAAGAAACAAGCATGAACGGCACGAAGAAAGTGACATTCAGCGTTCCTGCAAATGCTGTCTTCGCCATATACTATTCCGCTTCAAACCGAGCCATACCTATCAAAACTGAATAACAGACATATCCCGGCGGCAATAAATGACTCTATTGTCCGTAATGGATACTGAGTGAGAAGCGAACAGTAACCAGTGCCTATAGCCGTATGTCGCCCCAAAGGCGGCATCCGGCTAATGCTGGTTAAAAAGAACTCTCCATTAAACGGTTTGATGACCGTTGAGGTAAAAAGGTCTGATGACCACTTTGGGGCAATGCTCCGACAACTAAAGTAACGAAGAAAAAAGCTAAAAACAAAGAACCGATGTTCCCTATATTCTCCAAGACAATCAGCCTACACGGAGCTGCCAACTCCATGCAGGGCGGACGAAAAGAAAACCAAGACGACCTGGGATTCATAGACACGCCGCTTGGCTTCCTCTTCGTGGTCTGCGACGGAATGGGTGGCGGACCGGGAGGCAAGACCGCCTCTGCGATAGCCAAACAGGAGATTGCCAGACATCTGAACTCCTGCAATCAGCTGACGCCACGCAAACAGGCTCTGCGCATCGCCGTGGCAAAAGCCAACGATGCCCTCAACGCCGCAATGGCAGCCAACAAGGAGCTGCGCGGCATGGGAACCACAGTGGTGGCGATACTCATCAACAGTGAATCTGCTATAGTATGCCACGCCGGCGACAGCCGCTGCTACAGGATGCACGGCAGACTGATGCTCTTCCGCACGCAAGACCATTCGCTCGTGGAGAACTGGTGAGAAAGAAGGTGATGACGGAAGAGGAGGCTCGCGTCTCTCCCCAATCCAACGTGATATCCAAAAGTCTCGGAAGCAAGACCGACCACAACCCTGATATCGAAGAGATGGGATATCGCAGGGGCGACCGGTTCATCCTCTGCACTGATGGCGTGTGGGGAAGCATGCCGCACAAGAAGCTGCTGAAATTCTTCGCCGCCAAGGGACAGACAACAAATGTGGTGGGAAGCATATCGAGCGAAGTGGACAGACTGGGATTCGCCAAGGGCGGACACCACGGACAACCACACCATCGCAATAATAGAGATGGACTGGCAACTCCAAGCTCCACGACAAGTGGTATAAGATGATGCTGACAGCAATCTGCGGCATTGCTGCCCGGCGGCCTTCATCATCGGAATATGCCTCTACAGCGGCAGTGCCGGCAATGACACGGCAAGCATCCGGCAACACGCCACAGGAATCCGGAAAAGCTCTTCACATCGGCAACGGACCGGCTGCTACACCTTCCCAGACGGATGGCAAAATCACGGAAAACCTATCGGACAAGAATCTCCTGAAGGATGTCAACGACACCACAAAGAAGAAGGACGAAGCCGCTGACGGAGACAACAAGGGAAATGCCTCTACAGCGGACAACAAGAAGGCAGATGCCGACAAGAAGGCTGATACAGAAAGAAAAGCTAACGTCGACAAGAATGCCGACTCCGGCAAGCATCCTGCCTGCCGACAAGAACGGCAGCAAGGATAACAAGGATGCCGGAAAGGGAAAGAAGACCGTTGCCTATGGCGACCCTGCCAAATTCAAGACATCTGTCAACCAGGCCCTGACGGCACTCGACAACATGTTGGGATATCACAATGGCAATGAGAAAAGACCAAGGAGCAGAAGGGACTTCATGCTGACAAGGTGATAAAGGCAATTCAGAACTTAAAGGCTCTATGCGGCAAACAACGGGAACCGGAGGTTAACGGTGTTCTCGCCTATGCCAAGAAGAACAAGACCGCGATGGCTGAAGTGTCGAAGGGCAGCAAGTCATACGGATCGAGCCCTAAAGCCCAGGGCATAATAAAAAAGATAAAGGAGAAATTGGAGAAGATAAAGAATAACCACGAAATAAATGCGGGCGGCAGGTTAACGCAACGCCTTGCCGACGACAGGAACAGATAATCAACAGAACATTAATAAAGAAACAAAACATAGGATTATGGCAATAATAAAACTTCAAGGTGAAGCTGAAAAGCGAAAACCACATTTGTTTATCAGTTTAATTCTGAAGAACCGCCTATCGGTGAAGGCGGAATGGGAAAAGTATTCAAGGGAGTCTGCGTCGACGAGCGTACGGGAGTGTCACGCCAGTAGCCATCAAATTCATGTTCGACGACCTGCCGGCAAATGCCTACGAGAGAGCAAGGCGTGAGGCTGAGATACAGCTGCGCAACGACAACCTCGTGGAGATGCTCGGATTCATAGAGATTAGCGATCGCAACAACGTGGGCGAGGTGGTGACACACTATCATGTGTCAGCGAACTGCTCCCGGTGCCGGTGTTCGCTGTCGGTATCCTGAACGGCAAGACACAGACAGAAACGGACAGACGTGCCGTTCGCCGTGAAACTGCTCACCGACTACAAGAAGGATCCGGAGCGCTTTGCCAAAGTAGTGGTCATGAACGTGTTGTCGGGACTTATGGCGCTGCATGATGCCGGATATATACACCGCGACATCGACCCTTCGAACATCATGGTGACTACCGACGGACATATCAAGCTCATCGACTTCGGTATCGCCAAGCAGATGAATACGCTGACGACAAGCGACAAGCAGCTCACCGTCTCGCTCGGCAAGTTCATGGGGAAACCGGAATATGCCGCTCCTGAGCTGGCTCTCGGCGACATCAGCCACCAGAATCAGACAACTGACATTTATGCCGTCGGCATACTTCTGTATCAGTGTATCGTGGGACACACACCTTTCGAGGGAGCGCGCCACGAAATCCTGCACAAGCAGCTGAAGGAGAAACTGCCGCTGGGCAAGATAAAGGACAAGACACTGAAGAAAATCATTGAGACGGCATGTCAGAAAAACCAGTCGCAGCGCTTCCAGACCTGCGCCCAGATGCGTGTCGCCCTGGAATCCGGCGAAGTGGCTGGCGCGGAGCTTCAAAGAAGACAATGGTCATCATCGCCGCTGCCGGGCGTGGGCATTGCTCATCATCGGTGGTGCATTCGCCATCCACACCAACCAGAAGCAGCAGGAGGTGGAGCAGCAGCAGTTGCCATGGTGCAGAAGCAGAAAGCAGAGCAGAAGACCAAGAATATCGACGACAAGATAACGGCTGCCGACATGCTGGCGCTGAAAGGTCAGGACGGTCTAAGACGACTACGAAAAGAAGCTCATGGAAGCATATACTTCATACAAGCAACTGGCTGACATGATAGGCAGCGACAGCGACCTGCAGGCAAAGGCTACTGAAGTGCAGACCAAGATGGGCAAGTGGCAAAGGAACTGAAATCCGCCTGCCAGGAACTGTCGAAACAGATTAAGTTGGTGGAAGGCACTGAATATGAGAGCAAATACAGAGAGAGTTAATAGATTGAATGACTTCATAAACCAAAATAAGATACAATGAAAAAGATAATCAGACTATGCATCTGTCTGGCAATGCTTTTCGTTGCCATCGGAGCACATGCGCAGACTGCTGCTGACGGATTTACAGCAAGGAATGGCACTGAAGAAACAACGCACCAAGACTTCGCTTACACAGGCTATAGCAAATTTCAGAAAAGCCAAAGGACTTTACGCCACCGAGGCTGGAAAGGACAAATGCGACGCACAGATTGGCGCATGCAACTATCTCTTGAAAAGGATTAACAAGCGAAACCAAAACCGAAACCTATAACGAAGAATGATGCCCAAAAAACTGTCGTTAAGAGGTTGCACAGGTTGACAAGCACAGAACGTGGAGATAAGTCTCTCTGAGGATACCTTGACTTCAAGTCAAGGATGGAAGGCGGAGCACAGTCTGTCACCGTGACCTGCAAACTACGACGACTGGTATATCGAAGACCAACCCAATGGGTGAAGGCAGAGCAAGGCTGGCAATGACAAGATATACGTGTGAAGTGAAGACAACTTAGGCAAAGAGAAGCGCAGCGGTGTGGTTCCATCAAATGTGGCGACGTGGATGTCGATCTTGTCATCAACCAGAAGA
>NZ_NALQ01000005.1:0-147856 GCF_008680225.1 Prevotella sp. LMAG:51
GGATAAAGGAGTTCTGGGTAGAACGAAACCTATCAATTTCTGAAGGTGATACCGAATGATTTTCGGAGGCATTCTGAACAGAGACAAAACGAACTTTCCTTCGGGAAAGGTCATTATAAAGATATTATACAATGGAGAGTTTGATCCTGGCTCAGGATGAACGCTAGCTACAGGCTTAACACATGCAAGTCGCGGGGTAACATCTGGTAGAGCTTGCTCTTCCAGGATGACGACCGGCGCACGGGTGAGTAACGCGTATCCAACCTGGCCCATACCACGGGATAGCCCGTCGAAAGGCGGATTAATACCGTATGCTGTCATTAAGAGGCATTTTTTGATGACGAAAGGACTGGCGGTATGGGATGGGGATGCGTCTGATTAGCTTGTTGGCGGGGTAACGGCCCACCAAGGCGACGATCAGTAGGGGTTCTGAGAGGAAGGTCCCCCACATTGGAACTGAGACACGGTCCAAACTCCTACGGGAGGCAGCAGTGAGGAATATTGGTCAATGGGCGCAAGCCTGAACCAGCCAAGTAGCGTGAGGGAAGACTGCCCTACGGGTTGTAAACCTCTTTTGTTTGGAATAAAGTGCGGGACGCGTCCCGCATTGCATGTACCATTTGAATAAGGACCGGCTAATTCCGTGCCAGCAGCCGCGGTAATACGGAAGGTCCGGGCGTTATCCGGATTTATTGGGTTTAAAGGGAGCGCAGGCCGTGGGTTAAGCGTGTCGTGAAATTCCGTCGCTCAACGGCGGACGTGCGGCGCGAACTGGTCCACTTGAGTACGCGGGACGTTGGCGGAATTCGTGGTGTAGCGGTGAAATGCTTAGATATCACGAAGAACTCCGATTGCGAAGGCAGCTGACGGTAGCGCAACTGACGCTGAGGCTCGAAAGTGCGGGTATCGAACAGGATTAGATACCCTGGTAGTCCGCACGGTAAACGATGGATGCCCGCTATTCGCCCACCTGGGCGAGTGGCCAAGCGAAAGCGTTAAGCATCCCACCTGGGGAGTACGCCGGCAACGGTGAAACTCAAAGGAATTGACGGGGGCCCGCACAAGCGGAGGAACATGTGGTTTAATTCGATGATACGCGAGGAACCTTACCCGGGCTTGAATTGCAGAGGAAGGATTTAGAGATAATGACGCCCTTCGGGGCCTCTGTGAAGGTGCTGCATGGTTGTCGTCAGCTCGTGCCGTGAGGTGTCGGCTTAAGTGCCATAACGAGCGCAACCCCTCTCCGTAGTTGCCATCGGGTGATGCCGGGCACTCTGCGGACACTGCCACCGTAAGGTGTGAGGAAGGTGGGGATGACGTCAAATCAGCACGGCCCTTACGTCCGGGGCTACACACGTGTTACAATGGGGCATACAGAGCGCCGGCGGCCGGCAACGTCCGTCCAATCGCGAAAGTGTCCCCCAGTTCGGACTGGGGTCTGCAACCCGACCCCACGAAGCTGGATTCGCTAGTAATCGCGCATCAGCCATGGCGCGGTGAATACGTTCCCGGGCCTTGTACACACCGCCCGTCAAGCCATGAAAGCCGGGGGCGCCTGAAGTCCGTGACCGCAAGGGTCGGCCTAGGGCGAAACCGGTGATTGGGGCTAAGTCGTAACAAGGTAGCCGTACCGGAAGGTGCGGCTGGAACACCTCCTTTCTGGAGATGCCTTCTGAAAAGGTGCACCTGTGATTAGAGGATACGGAAGTAAGTCTTTCCAAAAATCTTCTTGTACTCACGAACTCCTGTTTTTCAAGAATAAAGAGAGACAAGGGAAACTGGGCGGAGAAGTCCATACACCTGACCAACCTGACAGTCCTATAGCTCAGTTGGTTAGAGCGCCACACTGATAATGTGGAGGTCGGCAGTTCAAGTCTGCCTGGGACTACGTAAGAGGCGAAACGAAATGAGCCTCACTCTCCTGTATTGTTCTTCAATGTAATTTGGGGGATTAGCTCAGCTGGCTAGAGCACCTGCTTTGCAAGCAGGGGGTCAACGGTTCGAATCCGTTATTCTCCACGATTCGTGAGAATTCTGAATATTCTCAACGAAAACGATCTTTGACATGTTGTTACAGACAAAACTGTAGAAAAGAAAATTTCAATACAGCTGAAAGTATGGGCTAGGTCCCTTGTGAGTATTTATATTCACATTGGGACACAGGCGAAAGTAAGAAAGGGCGTATGGCGGATGCCTAGGCTCACGGAGGCGATGAAGGACGTGATAAGCTGCGACAAGCCCTGGGGAGGTGCAAATGACCGTTGATCCAGGGATTTCCGAATGGGACAACCCGGCAGTCTGAAGGACTGTCATCCGGACAAAAGTCTGGAGGCGAACGGAGGGAACTGAAACATCTTAGTACCTCCAGGAAGAGAAAATAAACAATGATTCCCCCAGTAGTGGCGAGCGACCGGGGAAGAGCCCAAACCGGTGTTGTCAAGGCAACGCCGGGGTTGTAGGACCGCGCTGTGGTACTTTTATCGTGAACAGAATGGACTGGAAAGTCCGGCCGTAGAGGGTGAAAGCCCCGTACGTGAAGCGAGCGAAGGCCTAGCGGTATCCTGAGTAAGGCGGGACACGAGGAATCCTGCCCGAATCCGCCGGGACCATCCGGCAAGGCTAAATACTCCCGTGAGACCGATAGTGTACCAGTACCGTGAGGGAAAGGTGAAAAGCACTTCGACGAGAAGAGTGAAAGAGATCCTGAAACCATGCGCCTACAAGCGGTCGGAGCATCCATGTGATGTGACGGCGTGCCTTTTGCATAATGAACCTACGAGTTGCCGTCGCCAGCGAGGTTAAGTCCCATGAGGGACGAAGCCGTAGTGGAAGCGAGCCTGAAGAGGGCGTCAAGTTGGCGGAGGCAGACGCGAAACCAAGTGATCTACACTTGTCCAGGTTGAAGTCCCGGTAACACGGGATGGAGGACCGCACCAATAAGCGTTGAAAAGCTTCTGGATGAGGTGAGTGTAGGAGTGAAAGGCCAATCAAACTTGGAGATAGCTCGTACTCCCCGAAAGGCATTTAGGTGCCGCGTGGGAAGGTCAGCGTGAGAGGTAGAGCGACCGATAGGTCAAGAGGGCTTCACCGCCTATCGAGACCTGACGAACTCCGAATGCTCACGCTTAGTATTCCTGCAGTAAGGGGGCGGGTGCTAAGGTCCGTCCCCGAGAGGAGAAGAATCCGGACCGCCGTCTAAGGTCCCGAAGTTCTGTCTGAGTTAGTCTAACGAAGTGTGGTCCCTGAGACAGCCAGGATGTTGGCTTGGAAGCAGCCATTCATTCAAAGAGTGCGTAACAGCTCACTGGTCGAGGGTCCGTGCATGGATAATAATCGGGTATAAGACAGGCACCGAAGGCGCGGGATAGCAAATAATAAAAGTATCGGTAGGGGAGCATTCCATCGGCGTAGAATGCAGTAGGTGACTACTGCTGGAGCCTATGGAAAAGCAAATGTAGGTATAAGTAACGATTAGGAGGGCGAGAACCCCTCCCGCCGAACGACTAAGGTTTCCCAGGCAATGCCATTCATCCTGGGGTCAGTCGGGTCCTAAGGCTAAGCCGAGCGGCGAGGCCGATGGCAGACACGGTCAACATTCCGTGACTACCGCCATCAGTGATGTCCAGACGGAGCAGTGACACCTCCGCGCCCTGACGGAATAGGGCGTTGAAGGGCGTAGGCTATGATGATGCCAGGCAAATCCGGCGTTTGAGCTGAAACCTGAAAGTACGGGGTCCCCTTCGGGGGAACCTGACAGCGAGGGTAAGCATACTCCCGAGAAAATGGGCTAAACTCATGTTGGCGGTACCCGTACCGGAAACCGACACAGGTAGTTGGGTAGAACATACTAAGGCGTTGAGAGATTCATGGCTAAGGAACTAGGCAAACTGACCCCGTAACTTCGGGATAAGGGGTCCTCACCTCCGGGTGAGGCGCAGAGAATAGGTCCAGGCAACTGTTTAACAAAAACACAGGGCTGTGCGAACTCGAAAGATGAAGTATACAGCCTGACACCTGCCCGGTGCCGGAAGGTTAAGAGGAGATGTCACCGCAAGGGAAGCATTGAATTGAAGCCCCGGTAAACGGCGGCCGTAACTATAACGGTCCTAAGGTAGCGAAATTCCTTGTCGGGTAAGTTCCGACCTGCACGAATGGTGTAATGATCCGGACGCTGTCTCGGCCATGAGCTCAGTGAAATTGTAGTATCGGTGAAGATGCCGATTACCCGCGATGGGACGAAAAGACCCCGTGAACCTTTACTACAGCTTAGCATTGACCTTGGTCATCCGATGTGTAGGATAGGCCGGAGGCTTCGAAGCGGCGTCGCCAGGCGTTGTGGAGCCATCCTTGAAATACGGCCCTTTGGCTGTCTGAGGTCTAACGCGGAGAGTCGCGGACACTGCTTGGTGGGTAGTTTGACTGGGGTGGTCGCCTCCAAAAGCGTAACGGAGGCTTCCAAAGGTGCCCTCGGGCCGTTTGGTAAGCGGCCTTCAAGAGTGCAATGGCAAAAGGGCGCTTGACTGGGAGGGAGACATCCCGAGCAGGCAGGAAACTGGGGCATAGTGATCCGGCGGATGTGTATGGAAACTCCGTCGCTCAAAGGATAAAAGGTACTCCGGGGATAACAGGCTGATCCCCCCCAAGAGCTCATATCGACGGGGTGGTTTGGCACCTCGATGTCGGCTCGTCACATCCTGGGGCTGGAGAAGGTCCCAAGGGTTGGGCTGTTCGCCCATTAAAGTGGCACGCGAGCTGGGTTCAGAACGTCGTGAGACAGTTCGGTCTCTATCTATCGTGGGCGCAGGAGTTTTGAGTGGTGCTGTCACTAGTACGAGAGGACCGTGACGGACAGACCTCCGGTGTACCGGTTGTGCCGCCAGGCGCACCGCCGGGTATCCGCGTCTGGATCGGATAAGCGCTGAAAGCATCTAAGTGCGAAGCTTTCCACGAGATTAGAACTCCATTGAGGGTCGTCGCAGACGACGACGTTGATAGGGCGCAGGTGTAAAGACGGCGACGTCAAAGCCGAGCGCTACTAATTGCCCGAGAGCTTTCGCTTTCAGGCACACACTTTCAGTTGTATTGCAACTGTCAATTCTACAGGACAAGAAGTCTGTAACATTACGCATGTCCCCCATATCAGGTGGCGACAGCGGCGGGGTTCCACCTCTTCCCATTCCGAACAGAGAAGTTAAGCCCGCTTGCGCCGATGGTACTGCAATGCAATGTGGGAGAGTAGGTAACCGCCTTTTTTCACTTTAAAGCTTGAATCCTCCGGAAGAGCAATCCTCCGGAGGATTTTTTTTGCGTCTGTACGCATCAGGGTCTTCCTTGGTCCTCATGCAGCTTTATGTCTGTTTTCATCAGGCGATAATTGAATTGTCCGGACAATTACCCGATGGTTTTTGCATGCAGAAACAGACGGAAGTGACTGAATTATAGACACTTCCGAATATGGGACCAGATGGTTGACGGTTTTTGGGAAAATGTGGGTTAAATACCAGAATTGTACACGTGTCATAAGACTGATCACTTCCTTGTCTTGTTTTTATATCTCCATTTAACCTGAAACGGTCATTAGGCCGTTCAATGGTAGTATTTTATAACTGCTTGCTGTCTTTTGATTTTTATACTGTGTCCTTAAAAATGTCTTTGCAAATATTTGTATTGCAATAAATAGTAGTTATTTCCGTTACTATGATATGCAATGGACAGATAGAATAAGGCAAGTTAAGATCATTCTCGTGTTGGCGGCTATTGTAATAGCGGTAACATCCCTGATAATCTCAAATATCTTTGTAAAGGACCTCGCCAAGGAGGAACGCAACAAGATGGAAATTTGGGCGGACGCAATGCGCTCGTTCAATATGGCCGACGAGACCACAGATTTGGGGCTTGTACTGAAAGTGATGAACGACAACAATACCATTCCCGTTATCGTGCTTGATAATAAGGGACTGGTGCAGATATGCAGAAACGTTGATGTAGGCAACCGTTCTGAGAAGGACAGTGTTGCGTATGTGTCGCATTTGGGAAAGCGTCTTTATGACGCTGGCAGATTCATCAGAATCTCTATGGATGATGCTAATAAGAAGGCTTATGTGGATGTATGCTATGATGATTCCACGATACTGAAACGTTTGGCGTATTATCCTTATGTGCAGCTTGGAGTAGTGCTTATATTTGTTGTAGTGGCTATATTCGCTTTGCTGACATCAAAGAAAGCAGAACAAAACAAGGTGTGGGTCGGTTTGTCAAAGGAGACCGCACATCAGCTGGGTACACCGATATCCAGTCTTATGGCCTGGATAGAGATACTGAAGGAGAATTATCCTGATGATGACCTTATCCCGGAGATGGACAAGGATGTGAAGCGCTTGCAGCTCATTGCCGACCGCTTCTCCAAGATTGGCTCATTGCCAGAACCTGTGCCGTCGAGTCTCAGTGATGTGGTAGACCATGTAATCGACTATATGGACCGACGGACATCATCCAAGGTTCTTATGACAAAGAAATTCCCTCAGAATGATATTATCGTGAATCTCAATGCTTCTCTTTTTGAGTGGGTAATAGAGAACCTCTGCAAGAATGCCGTTGACGCCATGGAAGGCGAGGGGCATATCACTATCGAGGTCTTGGATTTGCCCGGCAAGGCAGTTATCGAAGTTACTGACGATGGCAAGGGTATAAGGAAGAAAGACATAAGCAGCGTGTTCAAGCCCGGTTTCACGACAAAGAAACGTGGGTGGGGCTTAGGTCTGTCTCTTGCCAAGAGAATCGTTGAGGAATATCATCATGGCCGCATCTTCGTTAAACGCAGTGAAGTGGGAGTTGGCACGACGTTCAGGATTGAGATAAAAAAATAAATAATTTTTCCTGATCATACTTTTAAGTTCGGTTGTTTTTGAGTGAGGGTATTCTAAAAGGTTGCCGAAGAACAGTAAATACAATCGTGGCGACAAACAGTTGTTATTGTCATATACTTATATCAAGGTTCACAAGTTAGTGGTCCACTAACTTGTGAACCCCGATATTTTTGTTTATATTTGCAAAGTATTTACATAATACTTAGCTGCACTCGGCAAATTGAGAGTAAACTCTCTTTGCGCTCGTTTGCAAAGTATTTACATAATACTTAGCTGCACTCGGCAAATTGAGAGTAAACTCTCTTTGCGCTCGTTTGCAAAGTATTTACATAATACTTAGCTGCACTCGGCAAATTGAGAGTAAACTCTCTTTGCGCTCGTTTGCAAAGTATTTACATCGTCAATATAAGTATTTGGGATATGGAAAAAGCATTTGTTTACGGAATGTCGGTAGAGGGCAATAACTTCACCGACCGCATAAAGGAAGCCAAGCGCATAAAGCTTGATTTTGAAAACGGCATAAACGTCATCCTCATCTCGCCAAGGCGAATGGGAAAGACCTCACTGGTAAAGAAGGTAATGTCGGAAATGGACGTTCCGCAGGTGAAAACAGTGTATATGGATATATACGACTGTCGTAGCGAGTATGATTTCTACAACCGCTTTGCTTCGGCAATACTGAAATCCACGGGCAACAGGGCGGAGCAGATATTGGAAAACATAAAGCGATTCCTTGTCCGCCTTTCGCCCAAGTTCTCCTTCAGTCCTGAGCCAAATTCGGAGTTCTCATTATCGCTTGGAATAACGCCGAAGGACTATACTCCCGAAGAGATACTCAATCTTCCGGAACTCATTGCACGCGAAAAAGGCTTCCGGATAGTTGTATGTATCGATGAGTTCCAGCAGGTAGGCGAATTTCCAGGCAGCATAGAAGTGCAGAAGCGTATGCGCGGTGTATGGCAGCATCAGCAGAATGTGTCCTATTGTCTGTTTGGCAGCAAGAAACACCTGATGATGAATATCTTTCAAAGTAAGCGGATGCCATTCTACATGTTCGGCGAGATGATATACCTTGACTGTATCCCCACGGAGTATTGGGTGCCGTTCATCTGCTCCCGCTTTGAGAAATACGGAAAACGAATCTCTGACATTTACGCATCCAGGATATGTGAGTGCGTCGGAAACTATTCATCCTACGTACAGCAGTTGGCGTGGAATGTGATGGCAGAGACGGATACGGAAGTGACAGAAGAAACATTTCATCGGGGCGTTGATGCTCTGCTGGAACAATGCAACAGCCTGTTTGTGCAGCAGACGGAATCACTCACAACCTACCAGCTCAACTTCATCCGTCTGCTTTGCAGCGGCATCCACAATGGCTTCTCATCAAAGAAAGTTGACGATATTTATCCAATTGGAACGAAATCGAATGTGGAGCGCATTAAGAAAGCTCTTTTCGAAAAGGAAATCATCACCCAGACCAAGGAGGGAGTGTTTCTTGCCGACCATGTTTTCGAGGTGTGGTTCAAAAGGGAGTTAATGTAACTATTTAGGTAATTCATCATAAATATAGATTGAAAAAGCGGTACAAGAGAAGTGCAGCAGCCTAGCACCGATAGTGCAGCATAGGTATACTGACAGTATCACATAGCTATACCAGCGGTATATCGCCGCTTCACTATATGACGAGACATTATTAGCTGACGATGCGTTATCAGAAGAAAGCCCCGAAACCTATTCACAAGGTTCCGGGGCTTTCTCTATCGATTATTTATAACCTCAAAATGTGGATTCTCACCTCACGCCTACCTTAACGGTCTTGCCATTGGTGGTGCGTATGATGTTGACACCCTTCTGGAGAGTGTTCAGTTTCTGTCCGCTGATGTTGTAGCGACCTGCTACGTTGCTGCTAGAATCCTCAACGCCATTGATGCCGTCAACGATGTCGAACGGTATGTTCAAGAACTGTATCTTGCCCTTCTGTGTGGCGCTTACCACAACGTTGAAACTGTTGTAGTAGCCCTTCTTCACAGTCAGTCTGCCGTCGGCAGAGAGAGTCACGTTCTGTGCCAGTTCCTCGCTCAGAGCGTCGGCAAATGCGTAAGAAACCGTAGCCGAAGCATCATCGAACGTGAAGAACTCGCTGAGATCAATCTCGTCGCCAGCCACCTGAACCGGAGCCTCCGCAATGACACGCTCACCGTTGAAGTCATCCATACAGAAGTAAGCCGATGTATTCAATCCGAATGAACCAGTGTCAGAGCCAGAGAGGGATACAGAGATGGTTTTCACTTTGCCGAGCGGACGAAGGTCAACCCACTGCCATGTGTCGAGATAGTAGCGGTCAGCCTCCTTCGAAGCACGATAGTCAGCAAGATAGCAGTCCACTGTAGATGTAGAACCGTCAGCCCTGGTGCCAGTGAATGTCGCTATGAGATAGTCACCCTCTTCAAACTTGTGTGCCACTCCGTTGCCGTTCTTTATGCAGTCAAGAGCCCACGCGTTGTTGGTGATATAGAATCCGTTTATCACGTCACCCTCATCAGGCTTGTTGAGCACAGTTATTGTGCCCTTGTCGAATACCACCGCATAATTCTCCGACTCATCATATCCATGGCCAACAACAGAGTTATACTGGTCAGGAGTAGCGCTTGTGAACGTCGTTGCCGTACGGTTAGAATAAGCGAATCCCTGCCATGAGTTCCAGTCGAGGCTGTAGTTGTTGCTGAACTGATAAGAACCGCTCACGAACGAACCGTCGAGCTGGTTGTCGCCATATATGCCCACCATCGGTGTGCCCTTAGAGTCAGGACCGTTCCAGTAGCTCTCGCTGTTGAGATACAGGTTCTCGAATGTTGCCACCACGGCATCACCGGTCACTGCCACACGGCAAGTGTCAGAAGCCTGCTTTCCGTTTGCATCCGTCACGGTCACATAATACATGTCGCACTCCACAGGAGCATATTCCACCACAGAAATACCGAAGTCATCGAGAGAAGCCGTTGCTATCTCCTGAAGCATTCCGTTTGTCCAGGAAATGCTGAAAGGAGCCGTTCCCTCTGTCACGTTAACCTTGAGAGAAGCCTTCTGTCCGGACTCCACACTCTCAGTAGCCTCTGCAGTTGCCTTCACGTTAGGAATCTCCTTTATGACCTCACCGCCAGCGATGAACTTGCTTGAGGCATACACATCGCTTGACACGCCGTTGATGTTTGTCATCAGTGAGTAGATGACATACTCCTTGTCCTTCTCCAGACCCTCAACTGTAATCTTTGTCTCATCGTTCTTGTATGCGGTGATTACATTCTCAGAAGTCGTAATCTCGTCAACGGTAGGAGCATCCTCAGCTCCATCCTTGACCATATATTGAACGGTACCAGTCTGACTGAATCTCACCTTCATGTCGGCCGATGTGTCAGTGATGTTGTTGATTATCGGATAACCCTCAACCATCACCGGAGCTTCCGTGTTGGCATCAAACTCATAAGCACCGATTGTAGGAGTCTCGCCGTTACGTGCCTTGCCAGTGATGTCAGTCTCCACATAAGCCAGAGGCAGTGCCTTCATCAGATTGCCAGCCTTAGAGAGTTCCAGAGTGTTCTCGCCGTCGATGAAGTTCGCAGCCTCGTTCACTCCGTTCTCCTCGTTGCATATAGCCTGCCATGCCTCGTATGAAGCAACATCCTCTTTGTGACGTGCAAACACCTCACCGGTAGTGAAGCCGGCATTGTTGGCATAAGAAGCCTTTGTCATGTAGTCGGCATTGTTGTAGCTGTATACATAACCGCCGGCATTGTTCATCAGAACGTTGTTCACAACCTTCAAGTTCTCGGCAGTACTGCTGCTGATTACCATAGCCGAAGACTTGGCTTCACCCAACATGTTTACGCTGTTGTTGGCGATGTTCACGTTGGATGCATTGTTGCCGACCTTGATACCGTAGCTCTTTTCGCTGTTGCTAACCACGATGACCTCGTTGTTCACGATATTCACCGGAACCTCTTCGCTTCCCGTCATCTGTCTCAGCGTGATGGCCAGAGCAGAGTTGTTGGTGTTGAGATGGAACTTGTTTCCGCTGATTTCGAAGCTCTCGTCATACAGGTCTCTCACCTGTGCGTCGATACCGTCAAACTCCTTCGTTGTGGCGTTGTTTTCTATGCGGTTGTTGCGAATCTTCGTTCCCAACTCGTCAGACACATACAGAGACTTGGAACCCTGGTTGCGCAGGATATTGTTCTCTATCACTCCGCCTACTTCCTTAGGCAGAGCCACATAGCTTGTTCCGCCCATTCTCACACCGATGTATCCACCCTCGAGCAGACAGTTCTTCACTGTGAGATAGTCGTTGTTCTGGTAAGCCAGGTTCTTTGTATAGGTATATATCAGGTTGATGTCCTCTGAATAAGTCACCGTCATGTCTGCATGGATATAGCAGTTGTCGATAGTCACGTGGCGGCTCTGGTTCTTGATGTGTATCACACCAGGGAAATTGGTGTCTGTCGTTGTCACCTCCACACCGCGCAGCGTGAACCAGTCAGCGCCGGCAATGGTGAACGTACCAA
Source organism: Prevotella sp. LMAG:51 (assembly GCF_008680225.1). NCBI lineage: Bacteria > Pseudomonadati > Bacteroidota > Bacteroidia > Bacteroidales > Prevotellaceae > Prevotella > Prevotella sp. LMAG:51. The sequence goes on from NZ_NALQ01000005.1 coordinate 11,429, forward strand.
ATTCATTGAACATCTTGTCGTCAGAATATTGCGGCTCGTTATACAAGTCGTAATATATCTTCACGTCGTGCCAGTCGCCGCTTTCGCTCTGCAGCGTCACGGTATTGTTCTCCGAAGCTCCCGGAATCTCAGGCACCGTCACGTTCTCGTTGTATATACCACGCTTGATGTTGATGGTCACAGGTCCGTCGATACCGTCCTTCAGAGAGTTCACGGCAGCCTGTATCGTGCCGTAGTCAGCGCCCGCGCCCACTGTTATTGTGCCGCTCACGCCCTTTACCACCTTGGTGGAAGCCGCTGCCGCCTCTTCAACGTTTGTTGTCGTCTCGTTTGCCGTGATGCTCTCCAGCTGGGCACATGCCGTTGCCTCAGGAGCAGCCTCAGTGCTGATGTCGCCGGCGAGCCAGAAGTAGTAAGTGCCAGGCAGCGTGATCTTGTAAGAACCATTGATGGAAAGCTGACCGCCCTCCTGCTTGCCGAAGAGGTCTACAGGTGCGAACTCGGCGCTTGTTCCTGTAGCATAGATTTTTGCATTGGTGAGGGCATTGTCTGCCTGATCGATGGCAGCGAGGTTGAATTTCTGTATGTCCAGAACGTTGAGGTCGCCGTCAGCAACCACCTCAATCTTCTGCAGCAGCGTCTCGGCACCCTTCATCGTAGTTTCAGGAGCCACGGCGGTAGTCGTTACAGAAGCCACGCTGATAGGCTGTTTCTCGTATGCCGTCACCTCGATTGCGAAACCAGCCTTTGAGTATTTCGTCACGAATTTTACGGTCACCTTGCCGTCCTCGGCATCAGAGAGGAAATAAGTCGGTTTGTCATACATGCTGTATTTGGCATCCTCCTTTTCCTTCACCTCTCCGCCATGATATACATAGAACTTGTCCTGTGCCGTCACAGTCCACTCCTTGAATGTGAGCTTCACGCTCTGTCCAGGAGTCTTAGGAGCGAATGTCACAGTTCCTTCGAAGTCCTTCGAATAATCACCGTCCACACCGCCATCGTCGTAGAACAAGAGAGGAGCGCCCTCGTTGATGAGAATCTCACCATTGTCGCCCGCCATCATGTTGTATATGTTCTTTATCATTACCGCACCCTCAGGGTCGCCGTTCTCTGTAGTCAGAGTCTCACCGTCGGCAGTGATGCTCTTTATAGCGGCGTCGATAATGTCGCCCGCCTTAGCGTCGTCAGATATATCGTAGCGCAGACGGAAGTGGTTGTCGCCTTCTGCCAGTGCCACCGGCTCGTCGAGAGTCAGTGTAGCCTCCGTTGCAGTTCCGTCGATTGTAGCCGTAGCCACAGGAGCCTTGTCGGCGGCAATCTCCTCGTCAGCCTTTGCCAGCGAGTAGAGCTTGATGGCAGCGATGCTCTTCTCCGTTCCCTTCATGTCTACAGTTACGGCAGAAAGTTTCTTGGGATTCTCGTTGCCCTCGGTAGTGATGTTGATGTTGAGGATGTCGAGATCCTTTTCGCCCACCTTTGCAATCTCCTTTGCCGACTGTGTAGCAGTAGTTGCTGCCACTTCCATTGGTTTGGAGAGATATTCGCTCACGGTAGCCACAAAACCGTTCTTTGTGTTCCATGATGAAGTAACGCCGGCGTTGAACACCACTGTCAATGCTCCGTCGGCAGCAGTAGAACGGATTACGCCCTCCGGTCCCTTGGTGTAGTTGTTCTTTGTGGTCTCCCACAGCAGTTCACCTGTAGTGCCCTTGCCGCTGTAGATCTTCAGCGAAGCATGTTCAGAGCTGCTGTAGGTATTCCAGTATAGGTCAAATTTGGAGAATTCAATCTGGCATATCATACCCTCGTTGTAAGGCAGGAAGATATTGATGCGGTCGTCCGTGCCACTCTCATAGTCAGAAGAATATTCATTCTTGTTCTGTGTCTTGAAGCCCATCGAACCGTTCACCTTCTTTGTAACCGTGCCCTGGTCGGAATGCGATACCACCTGGTTCAGCACCTCGCGGTTGCCCTCTGGATTACCATCCGCAACGGTGTGGGTGGCATCACTGAGTGTAACAGAAGTCACTGCGGCATCAATCTTCTGTCCGTTGACGGCCGTTTCCTTGATGTCGTAGGCAAGCCAGAAATAGTTGTCGCCCTCAACAAGTGACACCTCGTCGGTTGCTGTTATTTCGATAGCGTCGCCAGTCACCTCAGCTTCGCCCACCTTTACAGAAGTTGAGAAGCTGGCCGCTGACTTGGTATAATATACAGTAGCCTTGCTGATGATGTCATTCGTGCCGTTTGTGGTGAATGAGAATTTCTTTGCCGTCAGTGCCGGATAGTTGTTCTCTGTCTTCACGTTCAGTTTCAGTATTTCCTGATCTGTATCGCCGGCAGCCAGAGTCTTTGCAGATGCTTGTGTCGTCTCAACCGCCTGTGTCGTCATTGGCTGTGGGATAAACAGGGAAACCTCAGCTTCGAAACCGTCACGGGTATTTGACAGTTCGCTGCCGGACACAAACTTTATTGTCAATGCTCCGTCTTCCGAGTTGGAACGTACGAATGGAGTCTCAGTCTCTCTGACGGTTCTGATAAGATTGGTTTCATCGTCCGTCGAACCGTTATATATAAGGATGTATTGTGATTTGGCGTCGTCGTGCAGAGAACTCTCGAAGATATTCATCTTTGAGAAGTTTATCATCACCTTCTTGTCGGGAGAAGCCGGTTTGAAGGTCACCATACCGTTGAATCCGATGGTTACCTCTTCTGTAGGTCCTCCATCATCATAGAAGTTGAGAGGTGTGTCGGTCACCGTGATTGTCTTGTATTCCGCTGGGAATGTCACAATAGCCGGGTTCACCAGTCCTACTGCCTCTGCTGCCGTGAATGTAGCAACGCCGTCGGGCTGGTTTGTAGTGGTTACGCCGGTAACCTCCAGTTTCAGTTTCGCACCGATGGAAGCCTCTGTATTCAGGTCGCCAACGATGGTAAACTCATTCTTACCTTCGCTCAGCTTATGGTCGAGCGTCATTGTGTATATGCCGTTGTCCTCCGTTATCGTAGTAGCGATAGGGGTAGCACCCTTGTATGAGTCGGCGCTTCCGGCGAACAGTTTCAGAGAGAGAGGGTCTACCACATTCTCGTTCTCAGCCATTCTGAATTTGATGGCTGTCAGGTGGTCAGCGTTCAGCACTCCGCTGGCGTTGACATACAGTCCGGCGATATTCACGTCTGTAGTCATCTCTGGCTTCTTCACGTTGTCATACTGCGATCCGGCGTCAGTAACACTCATGTTTTCGAGTTTCACACATTTCACCTTTGCCACCCATCCGTCAGCTTTGAATGAGTAGCGATATATGAATCCTACCGACAATGCTCCGTCGGTTGTCGTAGAGTAGAACGACTTCCTGTCGTAGATGCCGTCGAGAGTTTCAATCACGTTGCCCTCGGGCAGCTTGGTGTCTTTTGTCACTTCGTTTGTTTTAGTGGCCCAGGTGAATCCCGTGTCGTCCACTTCACCGTCGTAAACCTTCGCATATCCCTGATATGACCCCATCTGGGTCCTCACGTCAAACGACTCGAAGGTAATCATGATAGAATACCCTTGTTCTGCCGGTTTGAACACGAGAAGGGAGTGCGAGTTGCTTGAATTGGAACTCATAATCGACCCTGTGCCTTTGTAGTCGTAGTACGTGAGTTCCTGATCCGTTGCCACTGTCACTGTCTGCTTGCCGAACTGCGGCTGCAGCACTGTGTTGCCGTCTTGTGCCATCAGCTGCATTGGCAGCCATAACATAGACAACAGTAGTGCCAGCATTAGATAACTGTACTTCTTTTGCATTTTGTTTATAAAGTTAATGAATGAAAATGTTGTTGTTTCCCAAGCATCATGATTCCCTCGTGCGCCTTCCTCGAAGCCCATGAGAGACAGCAATGGCATTTTCTCCCACCATATATATAATGGATACTATACGCCATGTGTCGCAATGGCAGGTCTTCTGACTTGCCGCCCGGTATCGAACGCCTTCCCGTTAACCTCCAACAATCGTTAGACTTCATAATAACTGATTGGAGCTATATGAATTTCCAGTGGCTATTGTTCGACCCTTTTATAAGGGGCGGCTCACAGCAGCGGGACTGTCCGGGATTTCCACCCGATTCCCTTTTAATCACCCGTGAGGGCAAACCGCTTGCGATATACTTTGCAAAGATATGCTTATTTTCTTTCTTGTCCAAATCTATGCTGACATTTATTTCTGCCGACTATGTTCCAGTCTTGTTACAATAAAGCGCCGGAACACGTCAATCACTGATTGAAACGTGTTCCGGCGCTATGTGTATAGAGCTTGTCTGCCCTTTGTCTTCCTGTTGTTCTGATAGGATGGTCAGGTTTCCTGTCGGCGCTGTAGATGGTCCTTCTCTATAGGCTATGGTTATCCTCGCATCTTTCGCCTTATCCCTTTTTCTTTTCCTTCATTTCCTTCATCTCGCTCTCCTTCATCTTCTTGAGCAGGTCGCTGGCAAAGATGAAGTCAGTCAGTTTTTTGTTTGTCGAGCCCATGATGTCGGCGCTCTGGCCTTGCCATTCCTTCTCGCCTTGGTATATGAAGATGATGTTCTCGCCGATACCCATCACGGAGTTCATGTCGTGGGTGTTTATTATTGTGGTGATGTCAAATTCCTCAGTGATGCCGTGTAGAAGGTCGTCGATAACGAGCGATGTCTTAGGGTCGAGACCGGAGTTCGGCTCGTCGCAGAACAGGTATTTAGGGTTCAGCGCTATCGCTCTGGCAATCGCCACACGCTTCTGCATACCACCAGAAATCTCGTCGGGGAATTTCTTCTCCGCATCCACGAGGTTCACTCTGTCGAGGCATTCCTGTGCGCGGCGAACACGCTCGCGGTAGTTCATGTTTGAAAACATGTCGAGTGGGAACATCACGTTCTCCAGCACCGGTAGCGAGTCGAAGAGGGCGGCGCTCTGGAATATCATTCCCATTTCGCGTCGCATCATCACCTTCTCCTTCTTGGACATCGTCACGAAGTCGCGACCGTCGTAGAGCACCTCGCCGCTTGTCGGCGTGAGCAGTCCCACCAAGTTCTTCATCAGCACCGTCTTGCCGCTGCCGCTCTGTCCGATGATAAGGTTCGTCTTGCCGCTGTCGAACACGGTGCTGATGTCTTTCAGCACCACCTTGTCGCCAAACGACTTGCATAAGTTCTTTATCTCTATCATAAATCAGTACCTTTCGCCCTCCTTATGTTGTGTTCTCTCTTTCTCTCTGTATGTTCTCGTCTCTCCGTTCCATCAGCTCAGCAGCTGAGTGAGGAACACGTCGGAGCAGAGTATCAGTACGCTGCTCGTCACCACAGCGTTGGTGCTCGCCTTTCCCACCTCCACTGAACCGCCTTCCACGGTATATCCGTGGTATGACGACACGCTCGATATTATGAATGCGAAGAAGAGGCTCTTGATGATGCTCATCCACATGAACCATGGATTGAAGCTGTGTTGCAGTCCGGCAGTCAGGTCGTCAGGACTGAGCACCTGTCCCACGTATGCTGTGGCGTAGGCGCCTAATATTCCCGTTGCCGACGAGAATATCACGAGGAACGGCATTATCGTTATCAGTCCCATCATCTTTGGCAGAATGAGATAGCTGGCAGAGTTCACTCCCATTATCTCCAGTGCGTCAATCTGCTGCGTCACTCTCATCGTGCCGATTTCCGAGGCGATGTTCGACCCCACCTTTCCGGCAAGGATAAGACACATGATTGAAGATGAGAACTCCAGGAGCAGAATCTCTCTCGTGGTATATCCTGACACCCAGCGTGGCATCCAAGGACTCTGGATGTTGAGTTTCATCTGTATGCAGATCACGGCTCCTATGAAGAATGAGATGAGGAGCACGATGCCGATGGAGTCAACTCCCAGTCCGGACATCTCCTTCACGTATTGTTTCATGAACATACGCATCCTTTCAGGGCGTGCGAACGAGCGTCCCATGAGGATGAGGTATTTGCCGAAGCTCGTAAGATATTTGTGTATTAGCATTTTATTCTTTTTGTTGATTTGTCATCTCATCATCCACTTCTCCCCAATCTTCACCATCGGCACCACCACTTCCTCTTTTGTACTGTCGTTGAAGCAGAGCAGCAGGAAGGCGTTTGCGTCGACGGATGATCTGGCGCTGTCAGTGCGGCAGTCGACAATCTGTATGTCGTGGATACCTCCATGGTCTTTCTGCATCTGAAACAGGAACATCTTGGAGTTCATGACGAGCTGCTTGCGGTAGTTTTCCGGTATGCGCCCGTTGCGGTATGTCATATCGGTGAAATATTCATATCCGCCGTTTCTCAGACTGTCGTATATTTCCTTTGCAGCTTCTGCGGCAGCCATATCCTTCGTCTTGCCGCCTTCCGACGACGAGCACGCCGACATCACTGGCGCGGGCAAAGTAAAAATCAGGGCTGCAATGCATGCCATAAGACACGCCTGCAGCTTTGCTGTTATTCTGTTTGTCATCGTATCCGTTACTTCTGACGTATGAAGATGTTTATTGGAGACCCCGTGAGCTTCCAGTTCGAACGTATCTTGTTCTCCAGGAATCTCTTGTAAGGCTCCTTGATATACTGAGGCAGGTTGGCGTAGAACACAAATGATGGTATCTGTGTGTTAGGCAGCTGCGTGCAGTATTTTATCTTTATGTATTTTCCCTTTATTGATGGTGGCGGATAAGCCTCTATCAGCGGCAGCATCATCTCGTTGAGCTTTGATGTGCCTATCTTTATCTTACGGCTCAGGTACACCTCCTTGGCAGTCTCCAGCACACGGAAGATGCGCTGCTTCGTCAGTGCCGAGGCGAAGATGATAGGGAAGTCAGTGAATGGAGCCATGCGGTTGCGGATGGCGTTCTCGAAGGTGTCCATCACCTTCTGGTCCTTGTTCTCCACGAGGTCCCACTTGTTCACCACTACCACGAGCGATTTGTTGTTCCTCTGAATGATCTGGAAGATGTTCATGTCCTGTGCCTCGATGCCTCTCGTTGCGTCGATCATAAGGATGCAGACGTCAGAATGCTCGATGGCGCGGATGGAACGCATCACGGAGTAGAACTCCAGGTCTTCGGTCACCTTGTTCTTGCGGCGGATGCCGGCGGTGTCTACGAGATAGAAGTCGAATCCGAACTTGTCGTATCTCGTGTAGATGCTGTCGCGGGTCGTTCCGGCAATCTCCGTCACGATGTTGCGGTCTTCGCCGATGAATGCGTTGATGATGCTGCTCTTTCCGGCGTTCGGTCTTCCCACCACGGCAAAGCGTGGTATGCCTTCTTCGAGCAGTTCGCCGCTGTTGTCTTTCAGTTTCGCCACCACGTCGTCGAGCAGGTCTCCCGTGCCGCTTCCCGTAGCCGAGCTGATACACATCGGGTCGCCGAGTCCGAGCTTGTAGAACTCAGCCGCATTGTATATCAGGTCGTTATTGTCTGTCTTGTTTGCCACGAGAATCACCGGCAGCTTCGTGCGGCGCAGAATCTGTGCCACGTCCATGTCCCAGTCTGTCACTCCCGTGGTGATGTCCACGAGGAAGAGGATGAGGTCAGCCTCCTCAGTGGCGATGAGCACCTGCTTGCGGATTTCCTCCTCGAAGATATCGTCGGATTTCACTACCCATCCGCCGGTGTCCACCACTGAAAACTCCTTTCCGTTCCAGTCGCATTTGCCGTATTGACGGTCGCGTGTCGTTCCTGCCACGTCGCTCACGATGGCTTGGCGGGTCTTCGTGAGGCGGTTGAACAACGTTGACTTACCCACGTTGGGACGTCCTACTATTGCTACTAAATTTGCCATATTCTGTTTTTCGTTTTCTTTTTGTTGTTTTCTTTCCGGGATTCTTGGATGCTTTCGGATTGCCGGTTCAGAATGTCGCTCCGTCAGTGTCCTGTTTCACCTCCCGTTTTCCTCAGAGTTCCTGTTTCCTCAGGTTTGTCCCCGTCTCTCCGGCTTAGTCCGGATTATATCCGAAGCTGTCCAGCTCCCTCTTAGAGCTGCGCCAGTCTTTGTCCACCTTAACGAACAGTTCCAGATAAATCTTCTTGCCGAAGAACCGTTCGAGCGACTTGCGCGCTTCCGATCCCAGCTTCTTCAGTGCCACACCTTGATGTCCGATGATGATGCCTTTCTGTGAGTCGCGTTCCACATAGACTACAGCGTGGATGTTGATGCGCTTCTCGTCCTCCTTGAACGACTGCACCGATACTTCCACCGAGTATGGAATCTCTTTGTCGTAGTAGAGCAGGATCTTCTCTCTGATTATCTCGCTCACGAAGAATCTCGCCGGCTTGTCGGTCAGCTGGTCCTTGTCGAAGTAGGGTGGGGAGTCGGGCAGCAGCTCTTTTATGCGTTTGAGCAGCATGTCCACTCCGAACTTGTTCTTTGCCGAGAGCGGCAGTATCTCTGCATAGGGCAACAGAGAGTGCCATTTCGTTACGAGCGTTCCGAGCGTCTTCTGGTCGCTTTGGTCAATCTTGTTGATGAGCAGTATCACGGGGATGCTCATCTTCTGCACCTTTTCCAGAAACTCCATGTTCTTCTCCGGATTCTCCACCACGTCGGTGACATAGAGCAGCACGTCGGCATCCGTCAATGCCGATTCAGAGAAGGCGAGCATCGACTCCTGCAACTTGTAGTTCGGTTTCAGTACTCCTGGGGTGTCGGAGAATACTATCTGTGCGTCGTCGCTGTTTACGATGCCCATTATCCTGTGTCTTGTGGTCTGCGCCTTGAATGTGGCGATGCTGATGCGCTCGCCCACCAACTGGTTCATTAGCGTGGATTTTCCCACATTCGGGTTTCCCACGATGTTCACGAATCCTGCTTTGTGCATTTTATCTGTCTTTTTTATTTGCAAATATACTGAAAAATTGTTGTACGCCAAACATTTACCTTTCAATATGCGCCATTTTGACCTTTCATTGCCTTTTGTCGGACATCCTTTCCGTTGTTTTTGTGGTAAGTTATTATGTTTACGTCACTAAAATGGCGTTCTGACAAAAAAACGCATCTGTATGACTTCCGTCATTGCAGATGCGCTTTATCTGATATAAAGATTTTTTGTTTCAGTCAAGGAGTGTGTTATCCCTGCTCCACGGTGCTGCCGTCGTATCCCCATTTGTAGTATGAAGCTCCGTGAACGAAGCCTGCTCCGAAGGCAGTGAAGATAAGGTTGTCGCCCTTCTTCAGCTTGCTCTCGTTCTCCCAGAGAGCCAATGGAATAGTGGCGGCAGAGGTGTTTCCGAAATGCTCGATGTTCACCATCACCTGCTCCATAGGAAGCTCCAGACGCTTTGCCACAGCCTCAATGATGCGGATGTTAGCCTGGTGAGGCACCACGAAACGGATGTTGTCCTTGTTCAGTCCGTTGCGCTCGGCGATGAGTGCACAGTCGTTGCTCATGCTTGTCACTGCATAGCGGAACACGGTGCGTCCCTCCTGATAGAGGTAGTGCAGACGGTGGTCCACAGTGAAGTGGGAAGCCGGGCATACAGAACCGCCAGCTTTCAAGTGCAGGAATGGCAGTCCATGTCCGTCGCTGCGGAAATAAGAGTCTTTAAGACCCACGTCTTCTGTCGTTCCCTCCACGAGAACTGCAGCTGCTCCGTCACCGAAGAGAGCACAAGTGCTGCGGTCGGTATAGTCAACCACCGACGACATCTTGTCGGCTCCGATAACGATAATCTTTTTGTATCTTCCGCTCTGGATCATTGAAGCGGCAGTATCGAGCGTATAAATGAATCCACAACAAGCCGACCACATGTCGAACGCGAAAGCGTTCTTCAGTCCGAGCTTGCCCAACACGATGGATGCTGTAGACGGGAACTTGTAGTCCGCCGTACTTGTGGCTACGATAATTGCGTCGATGGTGTCCGGGTCAACTCCCGTTTTCTTCAGGAGCTGTTTTGCCGCTTTGCGTGCCATATAAGAGGTGCCGATACCCTCTTCGGTGAGAATTCGGCGCTCTTTTATTCCGACACGCGTCATAATCCATTCATCGTTGGTGTCGACCATTCTCGACAACTCCTGATTGTTCAGCACATAGTCAGGAACGTACCCTCCGATGCCTGTGATTACTGCGTTTATCTTTTCCATGACGGTATTATTCTGCAGTCTCCTTTACGATAGCAACCTTGCCTCTGTAGTAACCGCAAGTAGAGCATACTGTGTGATATACATAGTAAGCGCCGCAGTTAGGGCATACTGCCAGTGTAGGAGCTACTGCCTTATCATGAGTTCTTCTCTTGAGTGTACGAGTCTTTGACTGTCTTCTTTTAGGATGTGCCATTTTTCTTTAATCTTTAATTATTGATTTTAATTTTTCTAATTCACTCCATCGTGGATCCACTGCCGTTTCGTTTTCCTCCTCCGAGCTTCGGGCTGCGGAGTGCTCCTCGAGAGCCTTTATCATTGCAGGATTGCATTTTCCAGGTGCATGCACATGCTTGATGGGAATGTCGAGGGCTATGGATTCATATACGAACCATGCGGTGTCGAGCACTGCGTCGTCCTTTTCCACCGTCACGATGTCGTCTTCGTCTGAGTATTCTTCTCCGAGCTTAGCCAGCAGCCTGTTGTCTGTGCATATCGGCTGGTCCATGTCGTCGAGACAAAGGTCGCAAGGCACTTTCACAGTGCCCTCGGCATGGAAGTCTATCTCGTATAGTCCTGACACACTTTTGCGTGCCGAAATAGAGAGCATCACATCGCCGCTCTTTATCTCGTCACTCTCTGCCGCCTCAAAGAATTCGTCTCCCAAGTGGCAGCTGGTGCTCAATGCGCCTGTGTCCAGACTCTTCAGGTCTATCTTCAAAGACTCTAAGCTTTCCATCTGTTTTATCAGTAATGTGTAAATGTACTATTTATACATTTGGGTTGCAAAGTTACAAATATTTTTTGACTTGATTAAACTTTTGTGTCTTTTTTTACTTTTTAGGGACAAAATGGGGCCTTTCGCCAAGTTCTTGCTGCATGATTTGTCCTAAATCGGTCGTCAACGCTTGCATGTTTTTTGTTTTTTTTTAGAAGAGGGATTTCGTCGGTTCTACAATATGTCCATTATCCTTCATCGATGCCCTCTGGTCAGAAATGAAAACCGATATCACTCTAAATGGAATATATAAAAATGAGGGTATGTCATATAGACACACCCTCATTCGAGATTATTTCAGATTATAGTTTATCCGAGTCTTACTTGATGACAGCAATCTTGATAGACTGCTTGCCAACCTTAACGATGAATGAGTTGTCAGCAGGCATAGCCATCTTGATAGAAGCGTTGCCGCTCTTGTCAGCGTTCAGCTCAGCACCGTTCATGCCGAAGATGTGAACCTCCTCACCGGCAGGGTTGTTGATAACGAGGTTGTCGCCCTGCATGAATACAGTAGCAGACTTCTTGCCTACCTCAGTAGTCTTCTCGATACCAGTAACCACATTCTCAGCTACGAGTGTAGGTTTGCTCCACTGGCTTTCGCAGAATGTAGCACTTGTGAACTGGCTAGCTGCCTGTCCGAGACGTACAGACTGCATGCGGTGGTAAACATCCTTGCCGGCTGTCTCGCCAACCAATGGAATCTCCAGTGAGAGATACTTCTCGCCGTTCTTCTCTACTTCCACACCCTCTGTGCGGTAGTAGTAGTCGAATGACTTCATGAATGTGTCGCCAGCCTTGTAGTTCTGCTCGATCTTGATGTCATGGATATACAGGTTAGAAGGAGCGTATGTAGCGAATACACCGAATATCATGTCCTCTGAACCGTTAGAGAAGCTACAAGTAGTGGTCTTCCACTCCTTGTCGTTTGTATCCGCGATGAACTTTGTCTCACCCTGTACGTAGTCGTCAAGCTCCTGGTCGTATACGAATGTTGCCAAAGCAGCGTGAGCATATACAGGATTGTTGTCCTGGTCTACATAACCTTTAGCGCACTCACCCTTCAGAGTGATGGTAACGTCGAACTTGCCGTTGTCCTTAGAGAGGTCCATTGGAGCACACTGCAGGGAAGCGTTGTCGTGGTTGATGACTGACTGGTAACCGTCGATTACGAGAGCGTCCTTATAGAGAGCCCAGTTGTATGCCGTCCATCCAGACATCTTGTCAAGACAAGTGTAAGTACCTGTTAAATTGCTTGGGTCTGGCTCGGTAGTAGAATACTTAGGAGTGTCATACTGCTCTACTATCTCGCCCCAGCTTGTCACCTTCCACTCGAATCCGTGGTTGTAAGGCATGCCCTCGAAGTTGGTGTTCACAACTGCCAACTTTGTGTCCTCAGTGATCTTGTTTGCAGCGAATGCCTGATAGCTGTAGCGCTCAGCTCCAGGAACCGGCTTCCACATTGCTGTGTACTTAGAGTCGGCATAGCTGTCAACAATCTCCAATGTAGGAGCTACAACGCCGAGAATCTTCTTCTCCTCATTAGACTCCATAGAAACATGGTTGCCCTTCATCGCGCGAACTCTGTAGTAGTAAACCTCGCCGTTCTTTGCGTTGTTCACCTGGAGGAAGTTGTCAGTTGTCTCCTCGTCCTGCAGCAGGTAGTCGCCGATAGTCTCCTGGGTGCCGCCCATGTTGTTCTGGATAACCTGCTTTGTGTAAACGTCTACGAGATACTTGTCAGCGCCGTCCACCTTGTCCCAAGCGAGCTTGAAGTTGTCTCCCTTGTAGTATTTCATCTTCAGGTTCTCAGGAGCGTTCACGAATGGCTTCAATACAGAAACCTTGATGTTGTCGATATAGAAAGAGTTTCCGTAGATATCGCCGCCACGCTCTATTGCGCCACGCTGTCCTATGATGTTGAAGATAGTAGACTTGTCAGCGCCGCGGAAAAGGATTGTGTAAGTCTTTCTCTCGCTGTTGATTTCGGGAAGAGTGAGACTTCCCAATATGTCCCAATTTGGCCCCATGCCTTTTGTCTCTGCGGCTTCTATCATAGAGATGAAGTTTGTGCTCTCAGGGTTGTCTGTAAATGCGTCGAACTGGAGGAGAACGTCGCCCTGATACTTAGAGCAGTCGATGAGGCAGGTATTCACGTGACACTGTGAGTATTCGCAATCCTCATCGTCGTCCTGCAGATACATGTAGAGGGCACCGCCGGCAGGGAAACCGTTGTTTACACCCCAACGGCTTACAGAACCGTGCTTCTCGTCATAAACACCCTGTGTGTTCAGATAGTCAGGGTTGAAGCTGTACCATGGAATTTCGTATTTATGTCCATCGTAGTCGTCAACCTGTGTAAATGCCTTATACAGGTTTGTGTTGAAATCAGGGTTGCCGACGCTACCTGTCGTCAGCTTAGAGAAATCCTCATAGAGCAACTCCTCGAATTCACCGTACTTGGCGTAAGGGTTGGTGCCGTCAGCCTTCTTTACAGAGAGAAGCTGCATCTTGAATCCCTGCTTCTTGCCTTCGGCAGCCTTCTTTACGACAGGAGCCTCAGACTGAAGTGAAACCGGGGCTGTCACCTTGTTCTGTGAAGCCTTCTCTCTTGCCAGGAACTGTGCACTTGCAGGGGTGAACATCAACGCACATACACCTGCAAAAAACATTTTTTGGGTAAAGTTTTTCATCACGTAAGTTTTAAGTTTTTCTTAAATTGTGGAGACCGAGAATGAGTTTACCGTCGTGTTGCTCCCTGCGCCTAAGCGCAAATGTTTATTGTCTTTTATGCTAATTAATTATACTCTGGAATGCTGCCAAGACATGCAATAAACGGATGATACAAAACCATAGCCGTCTCCAACACCATGAATTTGCTGCAAAAATACAAAAGTTTTTCAATTAATTACAACTATTTGGAAAAAAAATATAACTTTGCATCAAAATTACCTTTAATATTTAAACTATGTCTGCATTAAAAAGATTTTCATTGACATTTGGGTGTATGCTTACAATTTTGGCTGCCCCCATGGCACAGAACGCAGTGCCGGCACGCCAGGTAGGCAATATCTCTGGCGATTTTATACCGAATCAAGTAGAAAAAGGCTTGCGCCCACAGTGGGCTAAGAGCATCATGAAGGCAAACGCCGACCGCCCTTATATATATAATGTAAAGGATGGCGAGGCAGACATCTTCGGACAGATGCGCTACCAGAAGAACATGAAGGGAATGGGACTCATCAAGCTCACTTCAGACAATCCCGGAAAGTTCGAGTGGATTCGCGACTATGGCTACATCGCCGGTTCTACACCTATCCTCACCGCCGGAACATACGTGGGCGACGAGTATTACGCTTTCGAGACCACATTCTACAACAATATCAACATGCCGAAGGCAATCAGCGTGGTGAACATCAACACCGGTGAGTATGTGGCAAAGAAGATGATACAGAATCCTACAGACAGGAGACCTCTCATCCTCGACGAGATGACCTACGACCCCAAGACAGACAGAATCTTCGGTCTGAACTACGACACCGACGCACAGACGTCTTACATTTATGAAATCGACCGTACATCCCTCGAGCTGAAGCACGTGGCCACCATACCATCGCTGATCTTCACACTCGCTGCCGACAACGGATGTCTCTACGCCATGAGCATGACCGCCAGAGGAAGTATGCTCAACAAGATTGAAATCTCGAGCATCAACGCTGCCTCCAAGACCTGCACCATGACAAACACCGGTGTGGATACGGGAGTGAGAATGGGCGACTACAGCCAGTCCATGGAGTTTGACAAGACCACACACCGTCTGTGGTGGCTGGCACAGACAGAAGACGGCGGTGCATCTTTCGTGGAGCTTGATGCAGAGACCGGTGAGGCAAAGAGCAAGACCTCTCTGAGCAACGACCTGCAGCTCCTTGCCATGGCAATACCTTATCAGTATGTGCCAGACGCAACACCGTCTTATCCGCGCAACTTCACCGTTGCCGCCGATGCCAATGGCGCTCTCAGCGCTTCGCTCTCTTTCACTACACCAAACCTGAACTACCGCAACGGCAGCCTCGCAGACCTCTCTGGTGTGAAGGTGTACCGCAACGGCGAACTGGTGCAGACCATATCAGAGTCATCACAGAACAAGGCTGTCACATGGACAGACACACCGTCTGCTGACGGATACTATATATATAAGGTGGTGCCGTACAACGCTTCAGGCGACGGAGTATACAAAGAGTATGCTGCTTTCGTGGGCGAGGACCTTCCGGGCGAACCACAGAACGTCACCGTTTCTGCAATCGGCGCCAACGCCACAATCTCTTGGCAGGCTCCGGCAGCAGGACAGCAGGGCGGATATTTCGACGCGGCGTCTCTGAAATACGACGTTGTGAGAATGCCTGACAACGTGACCATCGTATCCGGAACTACATCGACAAGCGTTACCGACGCCGTGTCTGAGACAAAGGGTTATACATACGTTGTGACTCCGGAAAACAGAAAAGGCAAGGGAACAGCAGCCACATCAAACAGCTTGAGCTTCGGTCCTGAGGGCAACATCCCGTTCACATCATCGCTCCAGTCCAAGGAGGAATTTGAAAGATGGCTCGTTGTAGACAAGAACGAAGACGGTGGCACATGGTATTTCGATGACCAGACAAATACCACTACCTACGGACGAACAAACAACGATGCTGACGACTGGCTCTATACACCGGCCTTCACATTCGACAAGAACAAGGAATACCAGGTGCGCTACACATACTGGACCATCAACTGGGTGTTTGACAACATGGATCCAATCATGGAGAAGATGAGAGTGATGCTCTGCCAGGAGCCTGTCAACACCGGCAAGCAGCAGCTTATCTGGGACTGCGAGGAATTCCACACCGCATCGGGAATCTATTTCCACGGCAAGGACAACTTCCAGCCAGAGGAGAGCGGTTCAGCCCGCATCGGCTTCCAGGCTTACAGCGATGCTGACCACGGATTCATGTATCTCAAGGACGTTTCAGTTCGTGAATACAGCACTTCTGACCTCAGCGCCCAGCTGCTCACAGGTTCTAACGAGGTGAACTGCAACGTTCCGCAGAGATTCACCGTTGAAGTTAGAAACGAGGGTTCTGCTGTTGTAAACGACTACAAGGTAGTTCTTCTTGATGCCGACACACACGTTGTTATCGGTGAGAGCAAGGGAGTGGCAGTGGCTCCGGATCAGACTGTAGAGGTGCCTGTAGAGTGGTATCCAAGCGCTGAAGGCAAGATCAACGTTACAGCACGAGTAGAACTCGCTACTGACACATATCCGGCTGACAACACTATTGAGACACCAATCGCAGTGACCGTTCATTCAGAGAACGACGCAAGATGGATCAACCTGAATAACGCCAACAACCAGGGATGGCATACACCGTTCTATCTCTTCGACCCATACGCTGAGTGTCAGGCTATCTTCCTCGAGAAGCAGTTGCAGAAGAAGGGCGTGAAGTTCACAGGCATGCGTATCCCTTACAACGGCAACAGCGCTTCAAGCTTTACCTTCCCTGCCAAGATCTCTTTCAAGGAGACATCACGTTCACACGTGCTCAACGATGCAGGAACAAAGGCACTGTTTGAGACCGACGGCTTCACTACTGTATACGACGGCGACTTGACAGTATCCGGCGTTGGCCAGGGCAAGTATCTGGTAATCAACTTCCCTACACCTTATGAATATAAGGGTGGCAACATCTGCATGGATTTCGTTAGTCCATTGGGCAGCAATGTCATAACAAGCAATAGCGAACATCCGGATTGGCTCACTGACTATGAGTTCCAGATCGAGTATCCTCGCACGGCATTCTGCAACGGCAAGTCAGAGCAGTCAGCATTGGCAGAAGTTTACGGTACAGAGCACACACCGGTAATCAGCCTCTCTTACGAGGGAATCGGTGAGACTGGTATAATCACTGTTTCAGGCAATGAGCTTGGCATCACACGCAACGGCAATGTGCTCAACTTCGCTGTAATCTGCGATGAGGCTCAGCTCTTCAACCTCGCTGGTAGCCAGGTGGCTGGTGCAAGCAACGCTTCATTACTCAACGTGGCTGGTCTGTCGAAGGGCGTTTATCTGCTGAAGGTCAAGGTGGACGGCGCTGTGAAGACAGTGAAGGTGACATTGTAAGCCGGTTGACGGATATGCAAGTTGACAGACAAGTTGGTTGACATGCTGACTCTTTGATTAAAGAATGTCGATACAACCAAGTATATGATAAAGGCAAGGCATAATATATGTATATATATCAGCCTTGTCTTTTTTTATGCATCTTAAATGTTAATAATTCGCCAAACTCTTTGACTTTTAAAAAGAAATTCATACATTTGCGAAAAATTTAATTATATTATGAAAAAACAGAAATCATGTTTGGTGGCATTGGCTGTGTTTGCCTCCGCTTCGGCATTTGCCGACAATGCGGAGTCTCTCGTCTTCTATGGCGTCCAGGGAAAGGCCGACAATGCAGTTGAGCTTACCAATTTTAGAAAGATCACGTTCGGTGAGAACGGCTTCAACGTGCTGAGTCAGGATGGCTCAACGCTGCAGCTCAACTACGGCGACGTGAAATCAATCAAGTTCAAGGATCTTGTAAACGGCATCCAGTCCGTTACGAATGGCAATGCGTCCGAGATGATGCTGCATTTCGATGGACAGTATGTATGGGCAGACGGTGCCAACGGCCAGCAGGGTGCTGTGTATAGCATCAATGGTCAGCAGATGATCGGTGCCCGTCTCGACGGTTCGCGTATCAGCGTGGAGAGCCTGCCGAAGGGTGTCTACGTGTTCAAGGCTGGCGGCAAGTCTATCAAGTTCGCCAAGTAAGCCAAGTTAATAACCAGTTCAATATTAAGGAAAACATTAATAATTAAAGATAATGAAAAAACTATACTTCACAATAGTATTCGCGCTGCTCGCATTGGTAGGCAACGCACAGACAAACCCTAACCGTGTGCTTGTAAGAGACGTTAATGGTGCGATGACCGGCTACCTCGCAGAGCGCATCGACAGTATCTTCTTCGGTAAGGTAGAAGGTAAGGTAGTGGCTGAGATCACTTTCGACAGTTTCACCAAGACAGACGAGGGTGCTGAAATCCAGTGCAAGGTAAAGAACAGCCCGGCCTGCAAGGGCTTCAAGCTCGCTTGCGTTGCTACAAACGTTGCAAAGAACATGACTACAGAGGCTCAGAAGGCCAATTATATCGACAAGTATGGCACACCTGTCATGTATGATGATTTCTCTAACGGTGCCAAGGTGACAATCCCTTCAGCAGACCAGAAATTCGTTGATGATTCAGAGTATACTCTTATGACTCTCGGTTTCGATGAGTATGGAATCGGTTGCGGTGTGTCTGAGGTTACTTTCAAGACTCCTAAGGCTGCCCTCGCCGGCAAACCTACTGTTACTGCAGAGGTGTCTGAAGTTACTACAACTTCTTTCAAGATCACCGTCACTCCTAACGAAGACTGCTACGGCTACTATGCTTGTTCATTCGATGTTGCAAGCGGTGGTATCCTCGGTACATTCAATACAATGGGCTCATTCTTCGGCTTCGCTAACGTTGGCGATATGATCAAAGGATGGGGCCAGATTGAGCATAGCGGTGTTGAGACTATCGAATGGAAGAACCAGGAGCCTGGCTCTGAGTATGAGGTTGCCATCGTTCCTGTCGACATGAACGGTAACCTCGGTGACTATATAATTGTCAAGGTTAAGACTGTTGGTGCCGGTGGTGACGGAGCCGCTTTGGTTTCTGCTGAGGTTCCAGCTGACGAGTTCTACAAGTACACAGCTGAGGATCAAACAATACAGTATGTACAGCGTGTGATCTTCACTCCTAACGATCAGACAAACATCTATCGTGACGGTCTTGTTGAGGCTGATGAATATGACAAAGACCCTGAGTTCTACAACAACATTGTTCTCTTCCCAGAGCAGACCACAGCTTACACCAATCACACCGGTGTTGACAGCTTCTTGTGGAACGTTAAGGCAAGCACAAGATACTATGCCATCTCTGTAGGTCAGAACAATAAGGGCGAGTGGGGCGAAATCTGCAAGTTCGAGTTCACCACTCCAGATGCTTCAAAGGCTGAGTGGCTCCAGGGTGAGGCTAAGCCTAAGGCAGTAGTTGCAGGTGTTTCTGCACGCCAGTATTCTGCCACTACAACAGTTTCCAAGGGTGCTGTAGCTCCAAAGACTCTTGTTAAGGGCGGAATCACAATGACTGTTAAATAAACAGAACTATATCAACCTTGGCTGCCGGGCGAATGACCTCTGGCGGTCAAGGGTTCCTTTTAATATCTCAATCGACTTTTTTTTCAGGGCAATCGACATTAGTAAACCCTATATCCTTGGTCCTGGCATAACGTCGGTTCTGATTTAAAGGAACGTTCCACGACATAACACTGCAAGTCTGACCGACATATCAGCTTGCGTTCCGCAGGATTTCAGTGGTGACACTGTGACCGGTAAATGAAAAATACAAGTAAAGAAGGCAAGTGATGACACTACCACCTGCACACAACAAAATACACGAATGAGTTTTCGTTTAATATGACACATGTTTAATCAATTAACCTTTAAGAAAATGAAAAAAACATTTCTTACTTTCCTCTTTGCTGGGGTTATGGCCTTCTCCGCATTCGGACAGCAGAAGGTCAAGACATTCCCGACACTTGAGCGTACCAAGGCTAAGTCGCCTGCTAAGGTGGAAGCCCCGTCTTACGCTCCTTCGGGAATCGACGACAAGGCACTCGGAACCAAGATCTACGCAACACAGATCGAGGACGAGTCAAAGATGCGTAGCTGGCTTTATTTCAATACCTCTTACCCAGGTAAGCTGAACCGCATCAGAGAGTTTGAAAATGCTATCGGTGAGCAGCTGTATGGTCTCTTCCTTGGTTGCTGGGGTGGCGACAAGTATTATGGATTCTATGGTGCGGCTGGCCTGAATCCCAGCATGCCTAACTTCGAGTGGCGCGGCTTCCAGGATTTCGTGTCCCTCGATGTCGAAACCGGTGAGACTACCTCAATCAAGAATTTGCGTGAGGGTGAGGAACCTTATACCGTAATTTGGTATAACCAACCTGGTGATCAGGCTTTCCCTGTCATCCAGGACATGTCTTACAATCCTTCAGAAGACCAGGTCTATGCAATGGCAAAATATCAGAAGGATGAGAATACAGATGCTGTTTCTATCCTTTATACTATAGACAAGGAGACTGGTGAACTGAGTGAAGTTAAAAGATTCCAAGAGCAGATTCTTGATTTCTGCTTCGACTACGAAGGCAACATGTATGCCGTAACTATTTATTGGACTAATGCTGAGGACGGAGGCTTCCAGTGGTCTGGTACGCTTCTCAACAAATACGATGCACAGTTCGAGAAGGTTGACGGCAAGCCAATGCGTATCAAGGATATGGACAAGAAGGACGTACTCGTAAACGGTTACGGCTCTCTCTCGTTCGACTATACGACAGGCGACCTCTACCTCGCTTCCCTCATCGCAACTACAGATGGTTCAAGCAACTACGACCGTTTTGTGAAACTCAATCCTGAGACCGGCAAGTATGTTGACTATCCACAGTCTTTCTTTCCTGGCAACATGATCGTTGGTATGTATATCCCTTACTTCGTGGCTGACAACCGTGATGCAGCAGGTCGCGTTACCGACCTCACAGCTACACCTAACCCACAGGGTGCTACCGACATTACACTCGCTTGGAAGAACCCTACCACAACATGGGCTGGCGACGAGCTGAAGGAACTTGCCAATGTGCAGATATATCGCAAGAACGCTTCTTATACCAAGGGCGTGACTTCTTCAGAAGAGCTCTTTGCCAATTCCAAGCTTATCGCTACCGTTGCTGCTACAGCAGAGAACATCGGTAAGGAGATGACATGGAAAGACACTGAGCCGGAGACTGGCATCAACACATATTATATCGTGCCATGCCGTGTGGACGGTGAGAAGGGTGTGCCAGACAGCATCCGTGCCGTTGCCGGTAATGATATCCCTGTCGTTGTGACAAACTTCACTGCCGCTCTCGATGGTGAGAACGTCAAGCTCACATGGGATGCTCCGGTTGACGGAAAGAACAACGGTTACGTTGACCCTGCTTCTCTGAAGTATGACATCGTTCGTAACCCGGGCGAGAAGACAGTTGCTTCTGACCTCGCGGCTACTACATTCACCGATGAGGAGGTTGCTTCTCTCGTTAGAGGCAAGTACTCATACACTATCGTTGCCAAGACACCGGCAGGTGTGAGCGACGCTGTGGTTTCCAACGATGTTGAGGCTGGTATTCCACCACTTCCACCAGTGAAGTTCGGTACAGAGACTGAGGATGAGGCTGGACAGTGGACAGCATTCGAGAACCCGATGACTGGCGATGGCAATGTATGGAATTATGCAGATTGGAACCACACATATCAGCTCACTGTTTACGCTGGAGTAGGTGAGGACTGGACTGCATCTCCTGCATTCCGTATGGAGAAGGGTAGGACATACCTCTTCACTTCTAAGTTCAACAACGGTTGGCCTGAAGTTGGTCACACAATCGGCCGCTACGTTGGTACAACTCCTACTCTCGAAGGTATGACAGAGAAGATCGGTGAGGAGACTGAGTATAGCGCTTCTGGTTACGTCAATCCGATCGTGACATACGAGGACAAGTTCACTGCTCCTGAGGACGGTACTTACTACTTCGGTTTCCGTATATCAGACAATACAGATTACGATACATTCAACTTCTATGGCGTAGAGATTGAGCCTATGTTTGCTAACGACATCAAGGCTCTCGACCTCGAGATCTTCGGTGGCGACGCTGTGAGCGGCAACTACAACAAGTGCAAGGCTAACGTCAAGAACAACGGTAGCGAGATTGTCGAGGCTGGTTCTTACAAGGTTGAGGTACTCCAGAACATCGACGGCGTAGAGACTGTTGTTGGTTCTACAGAGGAGACTCCAGTCGTTCGCGCTGAGTCTACAGCTGATGTTAATGTAGAGTTCATACCGCAGGGCGAGGGTGACTATAACTTCTCATTCCGCGTCGTTTACTCTAAGGACGAGTTCAACGGCAACAACACTTCTGAGGCTAAGAAGGTAAATGTTATCCCATTCGGCGACGCTACTCCATGGTCTATGCTAATTACTGGCGACGATGAGTGGGATGCTACTTACACTCCGACTTGCTGTTCAGGCGGCGTCAGCGGTTCACAGTCTATCTATCTGAAGTCAGACTTCGCCGAGAAGCCAAGCGACTCTAACATTATCGAGCGTATCGGTTATGAGTATGACAGCTACGGCTTTAATGATGCTCTTCCTATCGGTACATTCACCGTATGGATGGCAAACAGCGACCTCACAGAGTTCACTGATGCTTCTCAGTGGCTTGATGAGTCTACTATGACACAGGTCTTCAACGGTCCTGTTACTCTCTATCCTGGCAATGACAACATGCTTTCACTGCAGCTCGACACTCCATTCGAGTATGACCCAACCAAGAGCCTCGTTGTCTGCGCTCAGCAGGAGGGTTCTGTAGATCCTCAGTTCCCTGCACTGTGGAGAGTATTCAACTGGGGTGGTGCTCGCAACAGATCACTCCGCTTCTGGGCTCCTAAGTCAAAGTGCACATTCTGCGAGGCTTCTGCAGCAGCTCTCTTCGTAGGCTTCAAGCAGAATCTCACTGGCATCCAGGATGTGAACAACGGCGCAGCCGGCAATGTTTACTACAATGCTGAGACTGGCAAGCTCGTTCTCGGTGGTGCTCAGGCTGATGTGTTCGACCTCAGCGGTAAGCTTGTCCGTTCTTACAACGGAGTATCTCAGGTGGCTCCAAGTCTCCCAGCAGGTATGTATGTTGTAAAGGCTCGCACTGCCAATGGCACACAGAGCGTAAAGGTGAGCGTGAAGTAATCTTTTGATAAACAATACAATCTATACGGACCTGTCCTTTCCTTCGGGTGAGGATAGGTCTTTTCCGTTTCTGTCCATGCCGTAGGCTGGGGACACAACGACTTCATCCACCCTTTCATCTGTCCTATCCTTCCCACAGTAGAGGCTTATTACTCAGCCACAGACATCAGCCCCCTCTCGTTCTCCCCCGAAGGGGAGATGCAGGTTACTCTTGGTTATGGGTAAGCCCATTGAATATCAGACAACCGAGAGTATCTGTCCCTCCCCTACGGGGGAGGCTAGGTGGGGGCTGAATCCAATAGCAGGTGTAACCATGCAGATGGAACCAGACATACATTTAGTTTTTTGATACACAATAAACAATCTATACGGACCTATTCTTTCCTTCGGGTGAGGATAGGTCTTTTCCGTTTCTGTCCATGCCGTAGGCTGGGGACACAACGACTTCATCCACCCTTTCATCTGTTCTATCCTTCCCACAGTAGAGGCTTATTACTCAGCCACAGACATCAGCCCCCTCTCGTTCTCCCCCGAAGGGGAGATGCAGGTTACTCTAGTTTGTGGGTAAGCCATTTAATATCAGACAACCGAGAGTATCTGTCCCTCCCCTACGGGGGAGGCTAGGTGGGGGCTGAATCCAATAGCAGGTGTAACCATGCAGATGGAACCAGACATACATTTAGTTTTTTGATACACAATAAACAATCTATACGGACCTGTCCTTTCCTTCGGGTGAGGATAGGTCTTTTCCGTTTCTGTCCATGCCGTAGGCTGGGGACACAACGACTTCATCCACCCTTTCATCTGTCCTATCCTTCCCACAGTAGAGGCTTATTACTCAGCCACAGACATCAGCCCCCTCTCGTTCTCCCCCGAAGGGGAGATGCAGGTTACTCTTGTTTGTGGGTAAGCCATTTAACCCAAAACGGTCATTAGGCCGTTCTATGTCATATTTTATAACTGCTTGCAGTCTTTTGCTTTTTATAAGGCGTCTTTTGCTTGTTTTTAATTCGTAATAGCCCGCTATTACTCATTAAAAGACAAACAAAATCCGCTCTTCTAAAAAACAAAATCCAAGCAAGCCCTAATGGCCGATTTGGGTTTAATATCAGACAGCCGAGAGTATCTGTCCCTCCCCTACGGGGGAGGCTAGGTGGGGGCTGAAGTCAATAGTAGGTGTAATCAAGGTATCTGAAGAGGTAGCACCATAGTGCTCGCAAATCCGGCTTAATCCCCCTCCCCCAAAAAATCCAAGCATCATTAACCAATAAAATCAAAAAATTATCCGTGAAAGACCAATCCGTGCTCCTCGGTGTTATCAGTGTTTAATTTTTTGATTTGTGGCCCTGCCGAAGGCCAGGGACACAACTTCAACACGGAACTAATATATCAGTGATAATAAATTTGTCCTTCAGCCTTCGGCGATGGACAAAAAATTAAACACGGATTTAACGGAGAACACGGATTTGACTTTTTCACTGATTTTTTTTCTTAAACCCAAATCGGTCATTAGGGCTTGCCTGGATTTTGTTCTTTTAGAAGAGTGGATTTTGTTTGGCTTTTAATGAGTAATAGCGAGCTATTACGAATTAAAAACAAGCAAAAGACGCCTTATAAAAAACAAAAGACTGCAAGCAGTAAATATAAAATACAATAAACGGCCTAATGACCGTTTTGGGTTAAACCTGTATTCTTTGGATTTATTTGTGGATTTTCGTGGATTTGCGAGTGCTTGTGGCACTCCCTTTTTCTGAAAAGCATCTGATGATTCTTAGCCAGTGGAAATCTCACCCCAATTCACCTAAAATGACATAAAACCTAAAATCGGTAAAAACTGTCAGATTATCTGGTTTTTTGTTGTAATGCTCTGACAAATAGACAGTTGACTACCTGGCGATTGTCAGCCAATTGTCTGGATGGTTTGCTGGTGAAAAGAATTGTCAGGTGTGAGCAATCGTCAGATGAAAGTAATTGTCAGATGTTAGGAATTCAGACAACAGAGATTGTCTGTGTTGGCAGAATCCTGAAAACAGGGATATGAGTATGCAATATGAATTAGTTGGGCAGACGTCTGACAGCAAATCTGCCCAAGTGGGGCAAGCACGTTGCCCATGTTGGGCAAGCACGTTACCCCCGTTGGGCAAGCACCGTGCCCAATTTTAGCCCAAAACCGTCATTAGATCAAATAATGGTCATTCGAATTAAGTGTGCACTGATTTAACCCAAATCGGTCATTAGGCCGTTTAATGTCATATTTTACAACTGCTTGCAGTCTTTTGCTTTTTATAAGGTGTCTTTTGCCTGTTTTTAATTCGCAATAGCTCGCTATTACTCATTAAAAGCCAAACAAAATCCACTCTTCTAAAAAGCAAAATACAAGCAAGCCCTAATGACCGCTTTGGGTTAAAAAAGTATTTAGCGTGATTTCTAATCGTCTGATTTGCCGTAATATAATGTTAAAAAACATTACAAACTATTTGCGGTATTGAAATTAATTCCTATTTTTGCAACGCTATTTCGGAAATATTATGAACAAACAATAAAAACACTTGTGATTGTCGTAACCTTAGACGCTTCCAAAACAGTCATTGTACTGACATTATAGGGTTATCGGCTTTCGATGGTTTTCCCGTGGAAATAGTTCCTGCGGTATCGACCATTCAAGTATTCTAAATATTGTGAGATAAAACAACGAAACTTTTTTTTTTATTTATATAACTGTTAAAAATGTGAAAAATATTTACTTTACTTTTTGTTGTCTGCCAGTTGGTATGTATATCATCAAGGTGCACACGGCAGACGGCAATGTAGAGAGTGTAAAACTTAATATCAATAAATAATCATTATGAGAATCAACAGAAATAAGTTGTTTCTGTTATCCATCGCAAGTCTTCCCCTCTTTGAGGGGGACTTGTTTGGCATGACAGGAACTCCATTGATGCCATCCCCACAGGCTGTTATCACCAAGGCAACAGTAACAAAGAAAGATGCAGGTATGCGTCTCGGTCCGAGTGAGACATATAAGAGCATTGGCAAATACTGTATCCCTGTATCACAGGTTGAGGAAGCCACTCCAGTGTCTCACACCATGTGTCAGGCTATCCGCCTCCCGGCAAGCCTGCTCAACAAGTATGTCGGCTGCAAGATCGACTCTATAGAGGTTGTGCTCGGTGCAAGAACCGGTAATGGCCTGTCTCCTGACGACGAGGCAGTAGAGGGTGTGAAGCGTGGCAATGGTCTCACTGCTTTCGTATGTAAGGATCTTGACAAGGTAATCGAGGGAGATGTCCTCACTTCGGTATCTACACAGGATTACGCTTCCGGTTACAACAAGTTCAAGTTCAACAACTCTGTGACCATCGAGAAAGACCAGGATCTCTATCTCGGTTATTATATCACCCTTACACCAGGCGAGAACCTCGACGCCGTCGCTTTCGACGATCCTATCGTGATGGGTTATTCCGGTGAGAAGGGCAACTCGTTCATCGCCTTCGACTTCTACTGGCAGAGCAACAGCAGTTTTCCTACGGCTGTGAACGGACAGCCATATTATATGAACGCTGCCATCCGCGGTATCGCTTCCGGCGACAAGTTCCCTGACGGTGACGTAGGTCTCATCAGCCTCTCTTCTGGCAACGACTACTACGTGGAGTGCAATTCACCAGCCACATATCAGGCTAAGATCCGCAACTACAGTCCTGAGACTGTGAAGAGCATGGAGTTCTCTGTATCAGTAAACGGCAAGGAGTCTGACAACGTAGTGTTGAACGACCTCAACGTGCCGAGTCACGAGATCACCACTATCGACGTGCCAGGCGTGAAGATCAACCAGGAGGGTAACCTCGACGTGAAGCTCACTGTAAAGAAGGTGAACGGTGTTGACGATTCGGATGTTGCCGACAACGAGATGACTTCAAGCAGCTTCGCATATCGCGAGGGCGGTCAGATCCTTCGTCGTAACGTGCTCCTCGAGCAGTTCACATCAGAGGGCTACAGTGAAGCAGAATTTGTGGACGAGTCATACAAGGAGTTCCTGGCAGACCAGAGCAACGTTATCTGGGTTAAGCACCATGTCAAGACTAAAGGTGGCTTCATAGACCAGTTCGTTACCGACTTCGAGAAGAAATATGTTTCTCTCTATGGCGGTGCTTCAACATTCTTCCCGGCAGCTTGTTTCGACCGTATGAAGTTCCTCGGCATGGAAGATCCAGGTCCTGCTTACTTTGTAGAGAGCAATGTGGCATTTGAAGCTATGCTCGGCAACGTGAACATGATTCCTTCGTTCGCAGAGCTTAACGTCCGTCCAAAGCACAACGAGGCTGACAACACTATCACCGTCAAGGTGAACTTGAACACTCAGGCTAATGTGATGCCTGGTCAGACAGACCTCCGCCTCACTACATGGCTCGTTGAGGACGGTATCGTGAGCACAGAGCAGAAGGGCGTAAGCGGTGAGTATATCCAGGACGGTGTTATCCGTGCCGTGCTCAGCGAGGACGTTTGGGGTGACAAGGTGGACATCAGCAGCTACTCTGCAAGCAAGGAGTACAGCATCGCCGTTGATCCAAAATGGAACCTCGCAAACATGCGCGTCGTTTCATTCCTGAGCAACTACGATCCTTCAAACAAGGTTTACCAGCTCTACAACAGCCGCGAGTCTAAGGTACAGGTGTCTTCAGGCATCAGTTCTGTAGTCCGCACCCCAGACTCTATGGTAACAGTGACCGACGGCAACGTTGAGGCTATCAACGGCAACACACTGGTTGGCGTTCACGACCTCTCCGGCCGTAGCTTCACTGGCAAGAACCTGCCTAAGGGTATGTACATCGTTACAGTTTCTGACGGCAAGCAGCAGTCTGCTGTCAAGGTTGTAGTGAAGTAATATGAACGACCACGTGATGAATGATCCGCGCCGCAAGTGATTGCAGAATCCGGCGGAGTGGATGATCAGAAGAACGAAAAGCGACGGATAATCAGTTTTCCGTCAGCTACAGATACAAGTCTAAGCTCCAGGGTGAAAATTCCCTGGGGCTTATTCCCCAAACACACGCACAGACACAGTCAACTTGCTCGTCTCAAGTTATGCTTATTGACACAAGAAGACATTACCTTTATTAGTAATAACTAACAATACTTTCACAATGAGAAAAAACTTACTTATATTCCTTTCTCTCTTGCTCTTCTCCACGTCAGCACTTGCAGTGGAAAGAGTGATCAAATTATACAGCGAACGGCGAGCAGGTGGAGAATACCAACCTCAAGAGCGGACTCTATGTGGTGAGAGTGGTGAAAGACGGAAATATAATGACAAAGAAAGTGTTAGTGAAATAATTAATCCTTTATTTAATCTATAAGAACTTAAAAATGAAAAGACTATCATTGATTCTCATGGCAGTGCTCATGTCAGTTACCGTAGCGCTTGCCGATCAGTATTGCTTCTTCGGCTACGGCACAACCACACAGACTGGTGTGCTCACGGAGAACACATCAGCTAAGTGTGCTATCTACATTCCGGCAGAAGTGGCAAGCCGCTACAAGGGATGCTACATCAACAAGGTGAGAGTGGGTCTCGCATCAAGATCCACCACTCTGAAGGTGTTTATCACCAAAGACCTCAACTCTTATGACGTTACAGGTACATCAGACGCAGCATATAGCGGAACTAACGACGTGCAGACAACAGAAAAGTTTCAGATCAGCGGAGAAGAGGGCTTCTACGTAGGTTATGAAGTGACAGGTACAGCTCCTATCGTTGCCGTTTCTAACGTGTACAACGAGAACGGTTGCTGGGCTGACCTCGGCGACGGATGGAAGAACTATGCTGCAGAGGGCGAAACAAAGTCTCCAGTGCTTTGTCTCGACGCTCGTATCAGCGGTGAAAAGGTGCCACTGGACGCTTGTCTGATATCTGCAAACAGCACAGTTTCTGCAGTCGGCGAGCCAGCAACACTCTCTGCTACAGTAAAGAACCAGTGCTATACCAAGATCACGAAGCTCAGCGTGGCTTACTCTATCGACGGTGGCGAGGAGAAGACAGCCGAGAGCGGCAAGATAAGCATCCTTACAGGTAAGGACGCAGTCGTTACATTCACTGCCCCGGAGGCTAATCTGGCTCTTGGCGTGCACGACGTGAAGATGCGTATCCTTCAGGTAAACGGCAAGGACGACGAGGTGGCTGACAACAACAGCGGTGAGTCTCTCATCAACGTTCTGCAGTTCGTTCCCGGCAAGCGTCTCTTCGTTGAGGAGCAGACCGGTATCGACTGTGGCTTCTGTCCACGTGGTATCGTAGGATTCCAGTATATGAGCGAGAAATATCCTTCACAGTTCGTTGGCGTTGCAGTACACTGCTATGACGGCAATGGTCCTCTCGCTCCATCAGACTATGCTGATTTCGTAAGAAATCTGATCAACGGCGGTTTCCCTGGCTCTACAGTAATGCGCCAGAACTCGACATCTCCATCAGGCGACAACCTGGAGGCAATCCTGAAGAACCTCAGCAAGATTACTCCAGAGATGCACATCGATGTAGAGTCTAAGCTCTCTGCAGACGAGAAATCTGTTGACGTTACAGCAATGGTAACTCCTCTCATCAAGAAGGCAGGTGCACGCTACAAGCTTGGTTTTATCCTCACTGAGGACAATGTGACAGGTTATAGCCAGGCAAACTACTTCTCAGGTGGCTCATACGGCGAGATGGGTGGCTGGGAGAACAAGGGTGGATATGTAAGCGATCCTTTGCAGCATGTTGCCCGTGCTACCTTCGGTTATGAGGGTATTGAGGGAAGCATTCCCACAGAGTTCAACCTCAACGAGGTAATCAACTACAACGTTCAGATTCCTATTCCTTCAACAGTTCAGAACAAGAAGAACCTCAACGCTATCGCTATCCTCATCGACTCTCTCACAGGTTATGTAGACAACGCCGCTGAGGCACACGTTGGCGCTAACTCTGCAGACTGCATCGAGACAACAGAGAATGTCGCTTCACCAGTGGTACGCATCCAGAACGGCAACCTCGTTGTTGACGGTTACAACGGAAACGTTAAGGTTTATACCCTCGACGGAACACAGGTTGCTCCAACATCTCTCTCTCACGGCATCTACGTAGTGAAGGGTGAGGGCGCCCAGCAGTTCGTAAAGCGTATCGCTTACTAATCAGATATCAGTGCGTCGCTTACTAATCAGATAAAAAGCGCATCGTTTCATAACCAGATAGTTTTCTCTATCAGTTAGGAAACTTCTCGCAATACTTTAAAGTGTATCAAGTTCGGGACCGTCCCGTTTCTTGATACACTTTTTCAGTTCAACCCGAATCGGTCGTTAGGGCTTGCTTGGATTTTGTTCTTTTAGAAGAGTGGATTTTGTTTGGCTTTTAATGAGTAATAGCGAGCTATTGCGAATTAAAAACAGACAAAAGACGCCTTATAAAAAACAAAAGACTGCAAGCAGTAATTAAAAAATACAATAAACGGCCTAATGACCGATTTGGGTTCAAAGACTACTCTTCGTGTCATGGTGATTCTTAGGGGGCAGCTGCAAGCAAACCATTCCCTCCCCAACGGGGGAGGACAGGTGGGGGCTGATGCCGGTTACTTTCCCGTCCAAGAACTGCTGCCATTGGGGGCATTCAGCTTTATTTGCGGTCAATAATGAATGTTGAATATTGAATTGAAAACCATAACATTATTCTTGTTCTAATGCCATTTTTTTCAAATAAACCCAAGAAAGAAACAATTTTTATGATACATTTATCTCATATAGATAGGAAATACAAATATTAATTAGTAAATTTGCAGCCAAATACGTATTACTTTTTTAAATTATGACACTTGACGCATTGACAGCCGTATCACCAATCGACGGCCGCTATAGAGGAAAAACAGAGAAATTGGCAGATTATTTCTCAGAGTATGCTTTGATAAAATACCGCATCCGTGTGGAAATCGAATATTTCATAACGCTTTGCGAATTGCCTTTGCCACAGCTGGCAGACTTCGATCACAAACATTTCGACAGCCTCCGCGACATATACCGCAAGTTTGACGAGGAGGGCGCATCGCGCGTCAAGGATATCGAGAAGATAACCAACCACGACGTGAAGGCCGTGGAATATTATATCAAGGAACAGCTCGACAAACTCGGAGATTTCGAGAAATACAAGGAGTTCATTCACTTCGGACTCACATCGCAGGATATTAACAACACATCCGTGCCTCTCTCCATCAAGGATGCCCTCAACGAGGTCTACATCCCGCAGATTGAGGAACTGACAGAACAGCTGAAGACCTATGCTGAGGAGTGGAAAGACGTGCCTATGCTCGCCAAGACCCACGGTCAGCCGGCTTCTCCAACCCGTCTGGGCAAGGAAATCATGGTCTTCGCATATCGTCTCGACAAACAGGTGGAGATGCTCAAGGCTTGTCCTATGACAGCCAAGTTCGGAGGCGCTACCGGAAACTTCAACGCCCACCACGTGGCTTATCCGGAATACGACTGGCGCGAGTTCGGCAACAAGTTCGTAAGCGAAAAGCTCGGTCTGGAGCGTGAGCAGTATACCACACAGATCAGCAACTACGATTGCCTCGGTGCCGTGTTCGACGCTTTACGCCGTATCAACACTATAATCATCGACCTCGACCGCGACTTCTGGATGTATATCTCAATGGAATACTTCAAGCAGAAGATAAAGGCAGGCGAAGTAGGCTCAAGCGCTATGCCACACAAGGTGAACCCTATCGACTTCGAGAACAGCGAGGGCAACATGGGAATGGCAAACGCAATACTCCAGTTCCTGGCTCAGAAGCTCCCTGTAAGCCGTCTGCAGCGCGACCTCACCGACTCTACGGTGCTCCGCAACGTAGGCGTACCGATGGGCCACGGCATGATTGCAATGCAGAGCACCCTCAAGGGACTCCGCAAGCTCATCCTCAACGAACATAAGATAAGCGAAGACCTCGACAACACATGGGCCGTGGTGGCTGAGGCAATACAGACAGTATTGCGTCGCGAGGCTTACCCACATCCTTATGAGGCACTCAAGGCCCTCACCCGTACCAATAAGACAATGACGGAGGAGACAATCCATGAGTTCATCAAGACTCTTAATGTCAGTGATGCCGTGAAGGCTGAGCTGATGGCAATCACGCCACACTCATACACTGGCATCTGATTATAAACAATATCTTTTTATTTACAGCCGTGAGGCTATTTCAACAAACAACTATTAATTATTATGGCAGAAGAATTCGACAACAAGACGGAGAACACATCCGCACAGAGTAACGGGGGTGGCCGCGAGGGCTATCGCTCGAATGATTATCAAGGTGGAGGCTATCGCAGCAACGGCGGACGTACCATGCGTCCTCGTATCGGCGGAGCCCAGCGCGCCTACAGCACAAATCGTAGCTATGACAACAACAATGACGGCGGCTTCCGTCCGGAAGGTTTCGGCGCAGGTTTGCAGCACGACAACAACGGCGGCGGCTACCAGCAGCGTGGCGGTCAGGGCGGCTATCGTCCTCGCTACAACCAGGGCGGCGACAACGGCGGCTATCAGCAGCGTGGCGGTCAGGGCGGCTATCGTCCTCGCTACAACCAGGACGGCGACAACGGCGGCTACCAGCAGCGTGGCTATCGTCCTCGCTACAATCAGGACGGCGACAACGGCGGCTATCAGCAGCGTGGCGGTCAGGGCGGCTATCGTCCTCGCTACAACCAGGACGGCGACAACGGCGGCTACCAGCAGCGTGGCGGTTATCAGCAGCGCGGCGGTCAGGGCGGTTATGGCAACCGTCAGGGCGGTTATCAGCAGCGCGGCGGTCAGGGCAGTTATGGCAACCGTCAGGGCGGTTATCAGCAGCGCGGCGGCCAGGGCGGTTATGGCAACCGTCAGGGTGGCTATCAGCAGCGTGGCGGTCAGGGCGGTTATGGCAACCGTCAGGGTGGCTATCGTCCTCGCACAGCCGACTACGATCCAAATGCAAAGTACAGTCTCAAGAAGAGAATAGAATATAAGGAAGTCAACGTAGACCCGGATGCACCGGTACGTCTGAACAAGTTCCTCGCCAACGCCGGCGTTTGCAGCCGTCGTGAGGCCGACGCATTCATCCAGGCAGGTGCGGTTACCGTCAACGGACAGGTAGTCACAGAGCTCGGTACAAAGGTGAAGCGCAGCGACGAGATCAAGTTCCACGACCAGAACGTGTCTCTCGAGAAGAAGGTCTACGTGCTCCTCAACAAGCCAAAGGACTATGTTACAACAAGCGACGACCCACAGCAGCGCAAGACTGTGATGGACCTCGTGAAGAACGTTTGTCCTGAGCGTATCTATCCTGTAGGACGCCTCGACAGAAACACCACCGGTGTGCTTCTGCTCACCAACGACGGCGACCTCGCCAGCAAGCTCACACATCCTAAGTTCTTGAAGAAGAAGGTCTACCACGTATACCTCGACAAGAACGTCACTGCCCACGACATGCAGCAGATTGCAGAGGGCATCACTCTCGACGACGGTGAGGTGCATGCAGACGCCATCGAGTATGCTCATCCTACAGACAAGAGCCAGGTGGGCATCGAGATCCATAGCGGCCGCAACCGTATCGTGCGCCGTATCTTCGAAAGCCTCGGCTATAGAGTGGTGAAGCTCGACCGCGTGCAGTTTGCTGGACTCACAAAGAAGAACCTGCGTCGTGGCGACTGGCGCTTCCTCACCGAGAAGGAGGTTGACATGCTGCGCATGGGAGCGTTCGAATAATCGAATACAACTATAAGGAAGGCTCAGAGAAGGACTCTGGGCTTTCTGAGTTTTTCTTCACAGCGGCGGATTGTCACATCCGGCAGCTGTGACAAAGAATAGCAAAACAACAAGAAATCAACTCAATATGAAAAGAACAAAAGTTGTTGACGCGTTGAAGCTCACCGATTTCGGTTCAACGGTCAACGTGAAAGGCTGGGTTAGGACACACCGCAGCAGCAAGGCTGTAGACTTCATCGCCCTTAACGACGGTTCTACGATAAAGAATATACAGGTTGTAGTAGACCCATCAAAGTTTGATGCCGAGATGCTCAAGAAGATCACCACAGGTTCGTGCATCAGCGCCACCGGTGTTCTCGTTGAGAGCCAGGGTGCCGGTCAGACGGTAGAGATCCAGTGTGAGAGCCTCGAGGTGTATGGGCTTTGCGGCAGCGACTATCCGATGCAGAAGAAGGGACAGAGCTTCGAGTATATGCGTCAGTATGCCCACATGCGTCTGCGTACCAACACTTTCGGTGCCGTGATGCGCATCCGTCATAACATGGCGATGGCTATACACACATATTTCCATGAGCATGGATTCTTCTATTTCCATTCTCCTATCATCACGGCGAGCGACTGCGAGGGAGCCGGACAGATGTTCCAGGTTACCACAAAGAACCTCTACGACCTGAAGAAGGACGAGGACGGCAAGATAAAGTATGATGACGACTTCTTCGGAAAGCAGACATCGCTTACGGTGAGCGGACAGCTCGAG
Organism: Prevotella sp. LMAG:51; assembly: GCF_008680225.1. Classification (NCBI taxonomy): domain Bacteria; kingdom Pseudomonadati; phylum Bacteroidota; class Bacteroidia; order Bacteroidales; family Prevotellaceae; genus Prevotella; species Prevotella sp. LMAG:51. The sequence goes on from NZ_NALQ01000005.1 coordinate 45,764, forward strand.
GGTGAGCTTGGAGCAACGGCTCTCGGCGCTATCTATACCTTCGGACCTACCTTCCGTGCAGAGAATTCCAACACTCCACGCCACCTTGCAGAGTTCTGGATGGTGGAGCCGGAGGTGGCATTCATCGACCTCGCCGACCTGATGGACCTTGAGGAAGACTTCATCAAATATTGTATCCGCTGGGCTCTCGAGCATTGTCAGGACGACCTGGAGTTCCTCAACAAGATGATAGACAAGGGACTCATCGAGCGTCTGAAGGGCATTCTCGAGTCAGACTTCGTACGTCTGCCATACACCGAGGGTATCAAGATTCTGCAGGACGCCATCGCCAAGGGCAGAAAGTTCGAGTTCCCATGCGAGTGGGGCGACGACCTCGCTTCTGAGCATGAGCGCTACCTCGTGGAGGAATACTTCAAGAAGCCTGTCATCATGACAAACTATCCTAAGGCTATCAAGGCATTCTATATGAAGATAGACGATGAGGAGTCTGGATTCGGCGGCAAGAGCGGCCAGACCGTTCAGGGCACCGACGTTCTCTTCCCGCAGATCGGCGAGATTATCGGCGGTTCCGTACGTGAGGAGAGCCTTGAGAAGCTGACGGCAGAAATCAATGAGCGCCATATCCCGATGAAAGATATGTGGTGGTATCTCGACACACGTAAGTACGGAACATGTCCTCACGGTGGTTTCGGACTCGGTTTCGAGCGTCTCATCCTCTTCGTCACAGGTATGCAGAACATCCGCGACGTGATTCCTTTCCCAAGGACACCTAAGACGGCAGAGTTCTAATCGACAACGTACATACTTTTCTTTAAGACTATTAATAATGAAGCCTGGGAATCGCACCGCTTGCGATAACCCAGGCTTTTTAGTTCATTAGGGATAAAAATACTACATTGAATGTCCTGATGGCCGTTTCGTTTTAACCCAAATCGGTCGTTAGGGCTTGCTTGGATTTTGTTTTTTAGAAGGATGGATTTTGTTTGGCTTTTAATGAGTAATAGCGGGCTATTGCGAATTAAAAACGGACAAAAGACGCCTTATAAAAAGCAAAGAACTGCAAGCAGTATTAAAATACTACATTGAACGGCCTAATGACCGTTTTGGGTTTAAATCCATTATCCATACAATTACGCCGACAGAAATATATGTCCGGATTTTCCCCCACAGCGTGGGGAATGAAACCCCACATTAGGGGGTGTTGTTCCCCACGCTGTGGGGAGATTTCGCGGTAATCCTTATCGTAGTGTCGTTCCAGTCGGTTATCCCTCTATTTCTCCACCAATACGATACCCATGCCGCCCTCTTCCAGCGTTATGATATGGCGCTTATACAAGTCGCCTATAGCCTTCTTGAAAGTCTTCTTGCTCACCTGGAAGCGGTCGTAGATATCTTCTGCGTTGCTCTTGTCGCCAAGGTTGCAGTAGCCGTTGTTCTCCTTGAGGTAGTCGAGCAGGGCGTCGGAAAATTCTCTCGACAGCTTCTTTCCCGTTGGCTGCAGCGTAACGTCGATCTTGCCGTCAGGACGCACGGTGCCGATATATCCCTTCATGCGGTCGCCGGTGTGGATATATTTGAATATCTGGTCCTTGTATACCAGTCCGCCGTATTTGTTGTCTATAATCACCTTGAATCCCAGATCCGTCTTCTGCCATACCAGCAGGTCCACCTCCTGTCCGTGTCTGTAGTCGGGAGTCTCCTCGCTGAGATAGCGCTCCACCTTTGCCGAAGCCATGATGCGGTAGCTCTCCTTGTCGAGGTGTATGTGTACGATATACGAGTTGCCCCTCACCATCTTCATCTTCTGTTCGCGGAAGGGGCAGAAGAGGTCCTTCATCAGTCCCCAGTCGAGAAATGCTCCGAACTGGTTTGTCCAAGCCACTTCGAGGTAAGCAAACTCACCCACCATCGCCTTCGGTGTCAGCGTGGTGGCTACGGGACGCTCGTCCTGGTCGAGATATACGAACACGTCGAGAGTGTCGCCCGGTTTGCAGCCCTCCGGCACGTAGCGTGTTGGCAACAGGATTTCACCCTCGTCGCCACCGTCGAGATACATGCCGAAGTCCACTTCCTTCACCACCTTCATGGTGTTCATTTCGCCTAATTTTATTCCTTTCATAGTTTGTCGCTTTTTCTTCTTTTTCGTTTACTTTCCTGACTCGCTTCCCGTTTCCGCATCCGTTCTCACTTCTGTTCCTGAATTCTGTGATGCCGGCATTTCCGTTTCTGCGTCAGTTTCAGCATCCTGTGATGCCTTCGGTTCCGTTTCCTTCTCCAGCATACCGTCCCTCATCTTTATCGTGCGGTCGGTGATGCTTGCCAGCTGTTCGTCGTGGGTCACGATGATGAAAGTCTGTCCCGTCTTGTCGCGCAGGTCGAAGAAGAGCTGATGCAGCTCCGCCTTGTTCTTGGAGTCGAGGCTTCCCGACGGTTCATCGGCGAGCACCACAGCCGGGTTGTTCACCAGAGCCCTTGCCACTGCCACACGCTGCTTCTCTCCGCCTGACAGTTCGTTGGGCTTATGCTTGGCGCGGTCGGCGAGTCCCATGAAGTCCAGCAGTTCCATGCCACGTTTCTTAGCCTCGCTTTTCGACATTCCCGCTATGAAGGCAGGAATCATGATATTCTCAAGCGCCGTGAATTCTGGCAGCAGCTGATGAAACTGGAACACGAAGCCGATGTTTCTGTTGCGGAAGTCGGAGAGCTTCTTCTGGTTCAGTCTTCTCACGTCCACTCCGTCAATCATTATCTCCCCGCTGTCAGGCGAGTCGAGCGTACCGATTATCTGGAGCAGTGTGGACTTTCCCGCACCGCTCGGTCCCACGATGCTCACCACCTCTCCTTTGTCTATATGCAGGTCGATGCCCTTGAGCACCTGCAGTGAACCGAAGCTCTTTGTGATATTCTTTATGTCGATCATTGTCTGTTATAATTGTCGGTTTATTGTTGTCTTCCGTTTCCTCCCGTGGCTTGTCATGATGCGTCGGAGCGTCCTTTGTCTATCTTATTCATCACCCAGTTTACTATCGAAGAGTAAGCGCTGTCAACGGAGTGATGCTGTGGTGCCGTGAATGTCATGTCCTCTGGCGACTGTCCGTTCTGGTCGGGGAACACCACCATCAGGTTATGCTCGTGGTAGTGTCGGTATAGCTCCAGCGGCAGCCGTTCGAACACCGGTTTGTATGACACCGTGCCCTGTCTTGCCGAAATCACCACGAGCATGTGGTCGCTGCTCATCTGCTGCGCCAGCTGTGTGAATTCCTTCCAGTGTTCCATCAATACATATTCTGCCCTCACTCCCGGGTGCTGGTTGCGTATATATTCATTGATGAGCGATGTAGATTCTATCCTTCCGTGGAATATTATCCGGCAGCTCAGGTTTTCAGCCAGTCTCGCCAGCCTCTCTATCCAGCGGTAGAAACCCTGTTCGAACTCCACTCTCGACGGCACCGCCACAAGAATCCTCCTCAGCGTGTTCAGCGGCCTGTTGCACCGGCATAGTATAATCTGCCTGTTCAGCTGGTTCACGAGGTCTGGTGTGAATATCCCCCAGAACTTGTCGCCGTCGGTCTTCTTCTCGTGCAGTCCCATTATTATTTCCGATGCGTCATACTCCTTGAAGGCGTGTATGATGCCGTTTGTGATGTTTGTGGCGAGCCGGCTCTGCGTGAGCATCCTCACGTCTACGGCACTTGCCATCTTCGCCGCTTCCTCCAGTGTGCGCTTTCCGAGCGCCTGGAATTTCTGGCTGTTCTCGTCGTCATACACCACGTTGAGACCTATCAGTCCGCGGTTCAGCTTGTTGTTGTGCATCATGAGCGCCATGCTCATCAGCGTCTCTATCTGTCCGCCCGATCTCAGCGGCACGAGAATCTTCTCGTCGTCGTTCTTCCCTTCGCTTTCAGACGCCAGTCCCTCGGTCAGCGTTATCTTCTGCGAGGCGTTGTCGGTCATCATCGATCCGAAGACACACGTGAAGAGAATCATTATCACCACGGCGTTGAGCATGTCGGAGTCAACGAGATATTCGCCCGGTGTGGTCTGCAGTTTCATTCCCACCATCACGATGGCGATAGATCCGGCGGCATGCGACGATGTGAGTCCGAACATCATGTTGCCGTTAGACCATGGCATCCTGAACACGCCCTTCATGACGTATGCCGCCAGTCCTTTGCCCAGCGTGCCGAAGAATATGATGCAGAATATCACGAAAACAGTGTGCCATCCAGTGAACAGCACCCTCACGTTTATCAGCATTCCCACTCCGATGAGGAAATATGGTATGAAGAGCGCATTGCCCGTGAACTCCAGTCTGTTCATCAGCGGTGACACGTGGGGTATGTAGCGGTTCAGAATCAGTCCGGCGAAGAACGCTCCGAACACGCCTTCCAGTCCGATGAACCCCGATACCGCCGCACTGAGGAACATCAGCGCCATCACGAAAATATACTGCGCCACGGCATCCGAATACCGCCTCAGAAACCATCGTGCCATCCTCGGCAGCAGCATTAGTCCGCCTGCCACAAACAGGAATATCTTCAGCAGGAACAGGCACCAGAATCCCACTCCGGCACCGCTGCCGAACGAGCCCACTATGGCTGCCAGCACCACCAGCGCCAGCGTCAGGGCTATCATCGAAGCCCCCACACACAGTGTCACGCTGACATGTCGCTGCAGTCCGTATTTGCATACGATAGGGTAGGCGATGAGCGTGTTTGATGCCATGATGCTGCTGATGAGCAGCGTTGCCGTGGGGTTATAGTTGAGCAGGTAGCTGCTCGCCCAGTAGGTCAGTGCGAAAGGCAGCAGGAAGGTGAGCAGTCCGAACAGCGCCACCTTCTTGCCGTTGCTCTTCAGTCCCTCGATGTCCATCTCCAGTCCGGCGAGAAACATGATATAGTAAAGTCCCACCTTCCCGAACAGTTCGAAGCTGCTGTCGCGCTCCAGAATGTTCAGACCGTATTTGCCCACTACCACACCTGCGAGCACCATTCCCACGATGTGCGGAATGCGCAGTTTCCCCATCACGATAGGTGCCGCGAGGATTATGAAGAGCACGACGAAGAAAATCATCGTCGGGTCTGTAATAGGCAGGTAATTGAAAGTATCCGGTATCATAATGCACTAAATTTAATGCAAAGGTGCAAAAAAAATGTTAGAATTGGCGAGATGTACATCGAAAGTTGTAATTTTGCAATAATAATTAAGATAAACGTGCGATTATTAAACACAAATCAAATTAAAAAGTAGATATGAAAGTAGCAATAGTAGGCGCAAGCGGTGCCGTGGGGCAGGAGTTCCTGCGTATCCTTGCTGAGAGAGATTTCCCTATGGACGACCTCGTGTTGTTCGGTTCTGAGCGTTCGGCAGGCAGAAAATACACCTTCAAGGGCAAGGAATATGAGGTGAAGCTTCTTCAGCACAACGATGACTTCAAGGATATCGACATCGCCTTCACCTCGGCCGGCGGCGGCACATCAGAAGAGTTTGCCGGCACCATAACGAAATACGGTTGCGTGATGATCGACAATTCCAGTGCCTTCCGCATGTGCGACGACGTGCCTCTGGTTGTGCCTGAAGTGAATGCCGAGGATGCCCTGAAGCGTCCGCGCGGCATTATCGCCAACCCCAACTGCACCACGATAATGATGGTGGTGGTGCTGAACCCCATCGACAAGCTGAGCCACATCAGAAAGATACACATCGCCTCATACCAGAGCGCTTCGGGAGCAGGAGCGGCTGCCATGGCGGAGCTGGAGCAGCAATACAGGGACATCCTGGAGACGGGCAGCACCACACACGTGGAGAAATTCCCTCATCAGCTTGCCTATAACGTGATTCCGCAGATAGACAAGATGACTCCTAACGACTATACCAAGGAGGAGATGAAAATGTATAACGAGACACGCAAGATAATGCACTCCGATGTACGCACGAGTGCTACCTGTGTGCGCGTGTCGTCATTGCGCTCACATTCAGAGAGCGTGTGGTTCGAGACCGAGCGTCCGCTCACCGTGGAGGAAATCCGCGAGGCACTGAAGGCAGCGCCGGGAGTGACCCTCGAAGACGACCCTCAGAACTATGTATATCCGATGCCTCTGGAGAGTGCCGGCCACGACGATGTGTATGTGGGCCGTGTGCGCAAGGATCTTGCCGACGACAACGGCAACACCCTGTGGCTCACCGGCGACCAGATTCGCAAGGGTGCCGCACTGAACGCCGTTCAGATTGCCGAATATCTCATCAAGGTGGGCGACGTGAAGTAACGGGCTCGCCTGCTTGCAGAAACAACTGATTCTGAAAAGGAATTGAAATGAAAGACATATTGCGACTTTCCGATCTCACGATCGGATATGGCAAGACGACAAACAGGCGAGTGGTGATGCAGGGTATTGAAGCTGCCCTGCATCCCGGTCGCCTCACTTGTCTTATTGGCGACAACGGAGTGGGAAAGTCCACCCTGCTGCGCACCATCTCCGCCTTCCAGCCTAAGCTCGGCGGAGAGATAATGCTTGGCGAGAGAGAGATTGACTCGTTCACCCGTCAGGAACTGGCGAGGCTCATCGGAGTGGTGCTCACGGAGCGGCCGCAGGTGCAGAACCTCACCGTGTTTCAGATGGCTGCTATGGGGCGCAGCCCGTACACGGGATTCTTCGGACGCCTCAGCGACGACGACAGGCGCATAGTGGGCGAGAGCCTGCGTATGGTGGGCATAGAGCATCTTGCCGGACGCATGGCAGGCACACTGAGCGACGGTGAGCGACAGAAGATGATGACGGCGAAGGCTCTGGCGCAGCAGACCAGCGTGGTGTTTCTCGACGAGCCTACGGCTTTTCTCGACTATGGCAGCAAGGTGGAGACACTGCAGATGCTCCGTTCGCTGTGTCATGACAACGGCAAGACGATACTCCTCTCCACACACGACCTCGAACTGGCCCTGCAGATTGCCGACGACCTGTGGGTGATGACTCATGAGCGGCTCATCACCGGACCTACCGCCGCCCTCGCCGCCGACGGCACCCTGTCGCGGTTTATCGACAAGCGCGGCATCCGCTTCGATCCCACCACGATGACGATACGTGTGGTGGCGGAATAGCTTACCCTTTTTTTTACTTGTTTTACTGAAATTGGAAGCCTGACTGTGGCAAATGGTCAGGCTTGGAATCCCTCAACGGTAATTGACTGATTGGGGTAGGAAAATAGATGCGAAATCTGCCCAATTCCGATATATATTCCTTGTTTTTTAATATCATATATTTCGATTGGTCATTTTTTTTCATTACCTTTGCCAGCACAATTTGGTACGAAGACAATTTCGATATTTTACTGATGAGGAAAGAGAAGACCCTCGTTCAGACTACTAAGAAGTATATAAAAAATTAATTTACAAACAAAATTCAGTTATCTGTTTATGAAGAAAGAAGAGCAATCTTTTGGCTGCGGCATATCCATGTCGCAGAAAGGACATGCCCTGTCTGGATGGATTCTGCGTATTGTCCCTCTCTTCGCTATGCTTTTCGCCACAGTGGTGGCAAAGGCGGCGGGCGACGGCGACGGCGTGAAGTTCAATCCGGGGGTGAGGTATTCGCAGTGGGCGATAAACTCACGTCTGCATGATTTCTATGGCAACACGAAGTTATTTGGGTTTGATGTTTATGACGCCAATAACACAAAGAAGTCTACGGTGCAGTGGAAGAACGACAAAAAAGCCAACATTGACAAAAGCTTTGATTACGTTGCCGGTCTTGTGGCAAAGGCAACACTCGAGGCGGCGGATTATTACGCAGGTTTCGACTGGTCGAAGCCATGGTTCTATTCTGCACAGGCATTTGCTGCAGAAGTGACATATTCAAATGATTCGAAGCCGACACTTGACGCTATGAATGCCGTCAAGATGTATTTCCCTATTCTTTCGAGCAGTCTGAAGAGTGACAACGTGGTCAAAAAAGCGAACACCGCTCTTGCCAATCTTGCCAATGATATGAAGAATTATAATACTAACTACTCTATCGGCGGTTCGAAATCTACTCTAAACGAAGGAAATGCAAGTGATGCACAGAAGCAGATGTTCGGTGGCTGGTTCCACAAGTCGTCAGACTATGTTGACCAGATGTGGCTCGATGGCGCATATATGGGTAGTGCCACGCTGGCACAGCTTACAGGCTATTTGGGCGACGACAAGAATATCTTCGGAAGCAAGGAGGCTGACTGGAATATGGTGGCCAAGCAGCTCAATATCGTATGGAACCAGTGTTGGGATTCCAATAAACAGCTTATGTATCACGCTTTCAGCGCAACGGGCGATGCTAAGGCTTCAACAGAGACTAATAAAACATGGGCTGGTATCAGCAACAGTGCCGATGCTCCTGTTTATCACTCTGCCGCTTTCTGGGGGCGTGCTAATTCGTGGTATTTCTTTGCCTTGGTTGACGCTCTTGAGGCAATGAAGAACGACAATCAGGAGAATACCGAAAACTATAAAACCTTGAAGAGCCATCTTGATTCCTTTGCCGCTGGAATCGTAAAGTGGCAAGACCAGACAACTGGCGGTTGGTATCAGGTGATGGACGAGAAAGGTGATTATAAAGCAAGCAATTATAATTCTAGCTATCGTTGGACTACCTCTTACAATAATTATATTGAGACATCCGCTACAGCAATTTTCTCTGCAGCCCTTTTCAAGGCTGTCCGCTTGGGATTGCTCGGAGACACATACAAGGAAGCCGCCAAAAAGGCATTTGAAGGAATCGTGAACAATTTTGTCGCTCCAAAGGCTGACGGTACTATAAATATATGGAGTAGCTCCCGTTCTGCGGGATTGGGTGGTAAAAACTATCGTGACGGTTCGAAGATTTACTATATTCTTGGCACGGATACAAAAATTGTGACAAAGGAAGACAACCTCACCGAGGGCAAGGTGCTCGGCGGTTTCATCATGGCGGCAACAGAATATGAGCGCGCTTATCAGAATCAGGACGGTAGTGCTCAGATTCTCTTCTCTTATGACCTGCAGCCTTCTTACGATTTGACGCAGTCGGCTGCTACGGCTCCCAAAGTGGAGGTGTGTGGCACAGATGCAGCTAATGCGACATACCAGTGGTATGACGCTACGACAAACACTGCCGTTGAGGGAGCTACGAAGGCTCAGTTTACTCCTCAGACCACAGGCAACTATTACTGCGAGGCTACTGTGGGCAGCACAAGCATAAAGACGAGTGCGACGAATATCAAGGTTAATTCCAACTCTTCTGCCGACAAGCAGAAATTCACCGTCACTGCTACGGCAGAAAACGGAACAGTGGAAATCAAGGACGGCGCCGGCAATGTGGTGACCTCCGGAACACAGGTGGAGGAGGGCACCAAGCTGATCTTCACCGCTAAGGCAAACACTGGATATGTGTTTGACAGCTGGACGGCAACCGGTGGTGAGGCATCCGACAATGTATATACCATCAGTTCCATCGCTGCCGACGTCAACGTGAAGGCTAATTTCAAAAAGGAAAATACTGGAGGTGGCGATACCATGGAGACGACATTGTTTTCGATGGTGACTACGACTACAAATAAAGTCAGAGTAGCTAGCAAGACTATACAAACTCTGGATAACTATGCTAATATTACAGGAGGAAGCGCAGTATTGTATAATGGTCATGATACAGATGAAAAGGAAATGATTTCCAGTACTGATGGCGTGAAGCTTAATGGCAGCAACATGTCATATATGAAAGTCACTCTCAACAAGCCGCTTGCCAAAGGAGATGTAATCGCAGCGCCGGATTGTGGTTCTCCCTTCTATGTTACCTCGGCTGATACTAAAACTACAGATGCACCGGAGGTAAATGCTACTGGCTTTACTATTCCAGAGAATAGTGATTTGATTGGAAAGACCGTGATTTATTTCTGGAGAGGAAAAGGCAAGTCCATCACCATCACCCGCAAGACCACTACTCCGACGACCTCTCCGTTGGTTATTGCAGTGGAAGACGTGGAGATGAATGTCACCGACGAAGAGACACGGCAGCCGGAAGTGAAAGTGTATGGCATTGGCGACAAACTGCTTACTCTCGACACAGACTATAAACTGTCTTTCTCTACCGACAACGACAATGTGACCATCAATGACAAAGGTGTGTTCACGGCGGCTGGAAGCCAGTTCAATTATACTGAAGGCGTCACCACCGTTACCGTTACGGCTACACCGTCGGCAGCGCTTGCCGGACAATATACCAAAGCAACAGAGAACTTCACGTTCACCGTGAGGAAGGGCAAGATGAAGCCCGTGTTCATGCCTGCATTCAAAGGCGCTACCATCAAGGTGGCAAAGGGTACGAAGAAGACCATCGAGGTGCCTCTCAATTATGGAGGAGAGAACGTGAGCGGATATTTCGATGTGGAATACTCTTGCTCTCCTTCGTTAAAGCTGACAAACTCGAATAACACGATGACATGCACCTTCAGCACAGTAGGTACATACACTATAACTGTCAGCGCCACTCCTAAAATCATCAATCAAGGCAAAGACGATGAGTTCAACTATGCTGATGAGTATGACGCTCCGGATGCTGTGACATTCACCGTTGACGTGAAAGATACTTATACCGTTCCTAAAGTCACTCTCAATCCTTCTGCCGACAAGACAATCTATGTTGGCGAAGTAGTGGATGCTCCAGCTGTAAGCGTTACTGATGCACAGGGTACGGCAATCGACAAGAGCAAATACACTATGGAGTGGACATCCTTCGCACCCGACGTTTGTAAGGTGGATGCCACAACGGGCAAGATTGAAGGCGTGAGCGTCGGCGACAAGTTGAAGATACAGCTGAAAGTGAGCGGAGATGGCTTTGAGGATGTGTTCGCATATCTCCTCGTTTCTGTTGACGACCCAGCGAAATATCGCGTGAAGGCTCCTGGTTCGGGAGTGACATACAGTCCGATGACACCGTTCTTCAATGGGGACAATACCCTCGCCGTGACTCTCGGCGGATGGAGCTTCACCGACCGCGACACGGCTCCCGTGTCGAAAGAGGGACTCACCTATGGCGATAAAAACAAATGGGCTGATGACTCTTCTAAGGCAACCTGGGTTATCAAGGGCTTCGACTATTATCTCCCCGGTCTCACATGTCAGAATGCTCGTCAGGAAGACGGTGCCTGTCCGTTGCCAAGCGAGACGCAGTGGTATGACGGAAAACTGCAGAAGGTAAAGGGCGGCACGGTAGATCCGATGTTCTATGTGCCATGCTCGGGAGCATATCTCACGGTGGAGCCAAAGACCAACGGAAAGGTCAGCGTCAGCGTGTTCCAGAACGGAGTGTTCGACAAGTCGGGTGGCGTCTACGCCTATCGTCCGCAGCGCCGTGTGTTCGTGTTGGACGAGGCGGGAAAGGTGGTGGCTTCTGAGGCAACTATCAGCGCTACCGGCGGTAAGCTCTCTGTGGCAGACAAGAAGGCTACCGACAAACTGGCAAATCCATACGATATAACAAACTATCCTTGTAATATCACTGGACTTGCAACCGGTCCTGCCACAACGGGTGGCGGAAAGGACAGCAATCCTTCTCCTAAAGTGGAGGAAGTTATGAAGCATTTCCGCGGCATGACATCCTTTGTGATGACAGAAGCTGGATTCCAGAACAACGTGTATGAGAGCAACATCGACAACAAGGACACGTGGGGCGAATCAGCCACGCCAAACAAAGGTGCCGACGATAATGTGATGGGTTCTCACGGATGGTCGGTGCTGGTGGATGCGGCTGTGACTTACACCTTCGATGTGAAGGCTGGCAAGACATATTATATATATAACTATGGTTCGAAACTCGGTTTCTATGGATTCTCATTTGATGAGGCTAAGGGACAGACGGTGAAAAACTATGAATTTGATGAGGCTGCTGCAAACACCATCGAACTGACCAAGGCTGGCGAACTCGCCACGGCGAAGGTTAACCGCGCAATGAAGGCTGGCGTGTGGACAACATGCGTGCTGCCGTTCAGCCTGAACAAGCAGCAGGTGGATGCCATATTTGGAAAGACTTACGACAGGGAAACTTCCGACGGAACGCAGATTCTGTATTTCGACCGTGTGGAAGGAACGAAGGCGATTTTCGTGCGCCATGCCTACAACAATATCGTAGCTGGCAAACCGTTCCTCATCAAACCGGCACAGGATGTCGCCTCTATCAATACGGCAGAGGTGAAAGGCTATCCTTACGTGACGATAGAGAACACTCAGCCGGCAGAATGGTGCAAGGGCAACGGATATGTATGGATGTCGAGCTACAGCAACGACCTGACGGTGAAGGAGGGCGACTGCTTCATCAGCAACAACGACGGTTCGTTCAAGAATTTCATCGGCGACCCGGGCACGCTGAAGGGCTTCCGTGGTTATCTCAAGAATATCGGCACCAACGGAGTGTCTGAGGCAAAGAAACTCACCGTGGGCATGGGCAGCAATGTGACAACCGACGAGACTTCGGCAATCGACGGTATCTTGATCGACGGCGACATGCCGGCTGACAGCGTCACCGCAGCAGACGGTAAGGTGTATAATCTCAACGGACAGGTTGTGGCAACCTCATACCGACAGTTCCAGGCATTGCCCGGCGGCGTGTATGTGGTTAACGGAAAGAAAGTAGTGAAGTAAGCAAGCTCCAGAATACTTGTAGCAAACAAGTTTCTGGATAACTTGAAGTAACAAGTTCTGAATACTTGTAGCAGCAAGTTCTGGCAACTTATCGCAGTCAAGTTCTTACAGCTTGTAGAAACTAATAATAAATGTAACAATGAACAAGAAAACATATATCACCCCACAGACCACGCTCGTGAAATGTCATATCGAGGGCGTGATGCAGCAATTGTCAAAGACAGGTGGAGAAAGTAAAGTGGACCCCAACACACCAATCGCCCCTCCACAGGGCGGCACTGGTGGAAGTGACGAATTGAGCAAGGAGAACTCCGGTCTCCTTTGGGACTATTAGTCCCGCTTCTTTTTCTTTTTGTCGGCATCATGCCGGGATAGGGTAGCTCACAGCTCCCTATCCGCATGATGTCCATGCAAGTCGCTATGACTGAACGGCATAATCTCCGTTAGTGTATCAGATGCCGTAATGTCAGTTTATCCATTAGATGGTGTAATGTCTGTTTAGTGTATCAGACGTTGTAATGTCAGTTTATACATCAGACGTTGTAATGTCTGTTTAGTGTATCAGACGTTGTAATGTCTGTTTAGTGTATTAGACGTTGTAATGTCTTTGACTCTAAAATAAATAGCGCAATAAATTTTGTCAGGTGGAAAACATTCCGTACCTTTGCACCGCAAAATTGCGCTTGTGGCGAAATTGGTAGACGCGCCAGACTTAGGATCTGGTGTCTCGCGACGTGTAGGTTCGAGTCCTATCAGGCGCACCATAAAGAATCCTAACTGCTTGATATTGAGCAGTTAGGATTTTTGCTTTTATGAAATTGCCAACATTTTGCCAACATAATTCGTCGCTAATTTGTTGTGGTTGGCAAAGTTTATGTTGTTTTCATCCGTATTTCTCATATTTTCATTGCATTTCACTTGACATCACCCATATTATGAGTCGTCAAATGACACCCTATAGCCAGATAGGTTAGCTCACATATTCTATAAATTGATGTATACATCATCTATTGGGCACAAAAATCACTATCTTACATAATAATTCAACACCTTTATTCGTTATTATAACAGAAAGTACGTACTTTTGCAAATCCAAACAATTATACGCAAATATGAGTAAAGATATAAACAGACTAAAGGTCGTCCTGGCTGAAAAGAAACGAACCAACAAATGGCTCGCTGAACAATTGGGTAAAGATCCTGCCACTGTTTCAAAATGGTGTACCAACACCATACAACCGAATGTCGAGACACTGGTGGAGATCGCCAAATATTTGAATGTAGATATACAGGATTTGTTTTGGCCAATAGAGAATATAGCAGCCAAGGATGATACGAATAGATAATAAGATGGAACAAAATAAGAAAGATTTACTCTTTGAGCATAGAAATAAACTTGATGAGGTTATTTCAACACTCTCGGCAAACTTATCGCAAAAAGAAGTTGCTGATTAAATCAACTTTTATAGGTGGTGAGAGATAATTTAAAGGATTGGGCTGAAAAATAACAATGAAACAATATAAGTTTGTAGATTTATTTGCTGGATGCGGCGGTCTGAGTTTGGGGTTGCAACAGGCTGGATTTACTCCATGGTTCGTTAATGAAATCGTGGAACAGTTTTGCAATACCTATAAATTCAACCATGATTTGAGTGATGACCACTATTTTGTGGGAGATATTGCGGAACTCAACCTACATCTTGAAGGATACAAGGATATGCTATCAGATATAACATTGGTATGTGGTGGACCTCCTTGTCAAGGTTTCTCTATGGCTAATCGTCAACGAATATTGGATGATCCTCGTAATGCTTTATATAAACAATACTTAATATTCTTGAAAAATACTCGTCCTAAGTTCTTTATTATGGAGAATGTAAAAGGGATGATGAACAAAATAGAAGAAATCAAACAGAATTTTGAGGAATATCTTGGCGGCGAGTACCAATATGATTATGCACTTTTGAAGGCACAAGATTATGGTGTACCACAAAATAGAGAACGTTTCATAATGATAGGCAATAGAGTTGGGGTAGAGCCAAAGTTGATATTCAAAGAAATATACAAGCATAAACGCAAGCCTTTCGTGCTGAAAGATGCTCTTGAAGGGCTTCCTCATTTAGTCGCGAAGAAAGAAAAAGGTTCAAAGGGAGTAGAATGTGCAGAGTCTGGCTTTACAGAATGCGATTTCTCGTACATCAAGAATGACTTCTATAAATTTATCAATGGTGACAAGGAGATTACAAAGCTCTACAATCATAAGAATCGTTATAATAATGAGCGAGACATAGAAATCTATCGTAGATTACCACAAGGCGCAAACTCCTTGCATGAGTCTATTGCAGACATCATGCCATATAAAAGGAGAAATGATATATTCAAGGATAAATACTTCAAATTGGATGAGACGCAAATCTGCAAGACGATAACTTCTCATATGAAGTTTGATTGCAATATGTACATCCACCCTTGGGATGCAAGAGGATTAAGTCCTCGTGAGGCTGCACGCATTCAGACGTTCCCCGATGATTATGTGATAACGGGCTCTCAAAATATGTGGTATGCACAAGTAGGAAATGCCGTTCCTGTAAAACTTGCCAAAGCCATAGGCGATGGCATCATGAAATTTATAAGATGAGACATTTAGAATTATTTGCTGGCATAGGTGGTTTTAGAAGAGCAATGGATTTGCTTACGCAAGACCACATCATGGATTTTCATTGCATTGGCTACTCAGAGATAGATGCCAAGGCCGTGAAAACTTATTGTGCCAATTACCACCCTGAGGTTGATGGCGAGTTGGCTATGGGGGATATAGTGGAATTTACTAGCAATAAAAACAACATGGACAATTTGCCTCAATTTGATTTGGTGACTGGCGGTTTTCCCTGCCAAACTTTCAGCATGATGGGAAAGCAAGCTGGTTTCAATGAGGATCGTGGGCAAATGTTTTTTCATATCATTGATATCCTTGCTGCAAAGATGCCAAGATATGTGCTTCTTGAAAATGTGAAAAACCTTAGGTCACATGATAAGGGAAGAACATTTGCACGTATCAAACAAGAGTTGGAGGCATTAGGGTATCAAGTCTTTACTGACATATTTAATACTGCACAGTTCCATTTGCCACAAACTCGTAACAGACTGTTGATTTTTGCGACGACAGAACCTGTCCCTGCAGATTTTGAAGTGCAATTTACTTGCGACAATATTGCAGTCTTGTTTGATCAAGTATATCAAGATTTGGGCACATACCATTATCAAAGCGTCAACGACATATTGAGTTTGGAGGTTGATAAAAAGTATTTTCTTTCGGAGAAAATCAAACCAACCCTGTTAGCTGATGGTTCTGCCAACTTTAAGTCGAAGTCAGACATCAATATGAGTATAGCTCGGCCTTTGACCGCAACGATGCACAAGATGCACCGTGCTTGTCAAGACAACTATTATAGTCAAGACTTCATAGAGTCACATGGTGCTATCAATCCTGTCAAAACGATGACCAAGGAACAATTGGCACAGTTGCCTATCCGTAAGTTGACACCGGAAGAGGCTTTCATGTTGCAAGGCTTCCCAGCAAACTTTGCCATCAACGGCCGAAATGCGGGGGTTGCAGATGGCTCGCTATACAAGCAAGCTGGTAATGCAGTCAGTGTAAATACGATTTATGCTGTTTTGCATTACCTTATAACAAATCATATAATTCACGAATAGCTATGTTTTTTGAAGTTCACTCAGAAAAGAAAATTGGTTTCAAGAAATTAAGTCCTAACGACCTTGGTTTGAAGGAGTCTGGGCATCAAACCCATATTGGACTTTATCAGCACGTCTTGGATTTCTTGCCAGATAATCATGTGGAGAAAGCTGCCATATTGATTTATGACGACTATTGTGAAATTCTGAATTGTGACTATGGAAAGATAAACCGTAGTACTGGCAAGATGGAAGCTCCCAATATTAAGTCGGGGGCAAGAAACGAACATACGATTGTAAATCAGATTCGTGAATTCGCTTCCTTGAAACCAACTTGTGAGTGGTATCTAGTGTGGTTTGGCTTGCAAAGTGAGGAATTAGTCTTTTGGCTAATATCAAGTGACTCGGAAGATTTCCAACATGCTTCTAACATTTTCCCAACTCAGAACAAGGTCTATGATGAGAATAGTGCTTCTTTTTCGCTTGCTATAGACTTCTTGGAAAAGAAAGTGAATGGAGTTTCCGTGAAGTTACAGGAAGAAATAGAAGTTGCTTCGCAGACAGGTAAACAAATTAAAAAGTATAAGAAACAAGATATTGAAAAGGCAAACAAACTTTTCAAGCAAATAGGTTACAGTGGAGAGCAAATTATTGAACAATATTTGGAAAGACAAAAGTTAGCTCATACGATAAGTAATTACAGATGGATGAATGCCAATACGGAGTCTGGTATGCCGTTCGACTTCATAATAAACGAAGGATTGGAAGCAGAAAACTTTATTGACGTGAAATCGACTCGGTTTGACTTCAACCAGTATCTCTATTATAGCGATGAGGAAATCGGTTTTGTTCACGGCTTGAAGGAAGATAAGAAATATTCAGTTTACAGGGTGTTCGATATGGACAATGCTCAGAAAAAGCTCCGGGTATGTACGAACTGTATGAGTTATGTTTCTTCTGTCAATGCTGACATAGCTGACCTTTCTTCCAAAATGGAAAAGGTTCAGACGATACTTCAATCCATAAAGATTGGAGTAAGACCTAATGACTGTTTTGTAAACATTCAACCGCAAATTATATTGTAATTATGGACGAAATTGTAAAACATATCAATGATACTAATGCCAGTTATCGACCATTGGGAGCTGGCGATGCCAAGAATACAGACTTATTCTTAGACAATGAGCATTACCAACTCTTTGAGAGTAATGGCGAGCATATAACTGTAAGATACCACAAGGAGAATCTTGCAAAAGCGATATTGTTTATTGCCTCTATCTTGCCAAGAAAATTTGACCAATCATCTGTACATTGTGTGATTCCATATACCAAGGAGTTTGTCGTCAATCAACTGGCTTTACTTGATGCTTTGTTTGTTGAAGACGGAAAATCAGTAGAGACAATTACCCAAGAGTGGAATGCTCGTAAGGATGTGCCTCAAAAAAATGGGAAGATAGATACTCGTTTCTACTTTAATGGCTTGTTGAAGGATGTAATTTATACAGATAGCAAAGGTAACGAGTGCAAAGGAAAATTTACCATACGTAATTACTTTGCAGGTGGTTATTCTGAATTACATATCAAAAAGGCTAATGATGGTATTTTTGACATCGAGATTACAAATGTAAATACACCATATAATGATGGAAAGGAAGATGGATTGGAAGAAAAAGAAGTGATGGCTAAACCTTCTTTGTCTTTGCAGCAAATCTTTTATGGTGCACCTGGTACAGGAAAGTCGCATACAATTAAGGAGGAAACAAAGGAGTCGGATGTGATTCGTACAACTTTCCATCCAGACACTGACTACTCAACTTTTGTTGGGGCATACAAACCAACAACGGCATTACTACCTATTTGTGATGAACTCGGACAACCAATGAAAATTGGTGCGACAACATTACATAAGGAGCAAATTGTCTATGAGTTTGTGGCACAATCATTTCTGCAAGCATACGTCAATGCTTGGAAAAAATTCGACAAGGACGATAAACAGTACCTTGTCATAGAAGAAATCAACAGAGGTAACTGTGCTCAAATCTTTGGCGACCTGTTCCAACTTCTCGACCGTAATGATTATGGTTTTTCTGATTATCCTATAAAAGCAGATGCTGATATGAAGCGACAACTTCAAAAAGCATTTGCAGGATTGGCTATTGCGCAAAAAGACAAAATTAATGCCATGTATGAAGGCAAGGATATTGTATCACAAGTGTTGAATGGCGATATTCTACTATTGCCTAACAACCTTTACATATGGGCTACCATGAACACAAGCGACCAGAGTTTGTTCCCAATAGACTCTGCTTTCAAACGTCGCTGGGATTGGACTTATATGCCTATATCTAATGCAGAAAAGGACTGGATTATAGAAGTTGATGGAAGCAAATATGATTGGTGGCAGTTCCTTGAAAAGATAAACGAGAAAATTGGTTCCACAACCAATTTTGAGGATAAGAAACTCGGCTATTTCTTCTGCAAAGCACAAGATGGTGTTATATCGGCAAAGACATTTGTCGGTAAGGTTATCTTTTATCTGTGGAACGATGTGTTTAAGGACTATGAGTTTGGTGATGCTATTTTCAATGATGAGGATGGTAGCAAGTTATCTTTCGATAAATTCTATACCTCAGAAGGGAAGAATTCAAAAGTAGTAGAAGAGAAGGTTGCTTTATTCTTTAAAAACCTTGGGCTCATACCAATAGAAATCTCTAAAGAGGAAAGTGAAATAGAAGATGAGGACGGTAATACGCCAGAATCAAACAGCAGAAACTATGACAAGTTTACTGTAAATGATGGCGCAGAATGTGCCAAAAATAAATTGGCTATAGAATGTATAAAAGAATATATTAAGTTAAATCCAGACATTACAGCCCAAGAGGTTTATGAAAAATGGACTTCATTAGGCAGTATTGTGCCTCATTTCATAGAGACTAAGGAACAATTTGATTCACGTACAGATAACAGTAAGCGTTCTGATGCTGTAGATTGTTATGGAATACCTATTTATGTTGCTCGTAATGGATACGGCAGCAATGGTAAAGCAGATATTCTCATGAAATTAGTAAATGAGAAAAATTGGGGTATTACTATTAAGAAAATCATAAAGTAATGCGCATACTGATAGAAGAATATCAATACAACGTTGCCAATATAAAGAACATTCTCTATGGCATTGATGCTTTGGAGAATGTCGAGGGTAAGGTGTCCGTTCACTATGTGGGGTATTTCTATAATACTCTACTGAAGGATTGTGTCTTTATCCTTCCCAAGGTATTGCTCAAAGATGTGGTGGGGCAAGAACTTGTATTTGGGAAATATAAGCCAGAAAGCATAGCTAACTTGGATGAGAACAATCCTCTTGACGCTGTTGAGAGAAATTTTCTCTACAAGTTTGCAGTTTGGATTTATCGTGCCATTGTGGTTTACAAGAACGACAAACGCAACGATACCGATATTGTATATCATTCGCAAATAGCCCAAGTTGGCAATGGGCAGCGCAGATTGAGCAATACTTATCTTGATATTCTTCTGTCGTTGTTACAATTCAATCGTAACAACCAAAGTTTCTTCTTTTTCATTGTGAAGAACTTACATAGTGGCTTGAATAAAATCAATTGGACTCGAACCATCGGAACGCAAGCAGCCATTGTGCAAGATGGACGACCTATATACTTGAATCCTGTTAACAAAAAACGAAAAATCAACTTTGATGAAGAACTGCTCGTTATCTTCTTCTCAATTTTGAATTATATAGGTGAGACTTATGGCTTTCCAAAAGAAATCTGTTGCCAGTTTCAGTTGATAACTGGAAAGAAGTTTGAGACGTACTTGAATGGTTTCGGCAAAACTCGTTTGCGCCAAATTAAGTACAAATATTTCTCTGACAAAGCACTACAACTGTGGCAATTGTGCTATGCCTTCTTTGATGAAGCAAGGCAAGTGTTCATCACGACAGAGCAGAAAGAATACCTGTTGGTCAAGAATTTCTATATTGTGTTCGAGGCTATCATAGACGAACTGATTGGTGATAATCCATTGCCAGATGGTATGGAGAAAAAGCAAGAGGATGGAAAAATCGTTGACCACTTATTTACAGCCAAAAGTTTGATTGAAAGCGAGAACAAGCAGACCTATTATATAGGTGACAGCAAGTATTACAAGATGGGGCATGAACTCGGCTCTGAATCCATCTACAAGCAATACACCTACGCAAGAAATGTCATTCAATGGAATCTTGACATTTTCAATAATGGTAATACAACGGAGTCGGGCATTCGTATTCGTGATGATGTGACGGAAGGATATAATATCATTCCGAACTTCTTCGTGTCAGCAAAAATGGACGAAAGTTTTGACTATACGAATGATGGTATCGAAAAAACAGATCGCAAGAAGAACCGTCACAAACAAATACAATTCAACAACCGCTTGTTTGACCGCGACACCTTGCTTCTGTTCCATTATGATGTAAACTTTCTTTTTGTCCTGTCGCTCTATGCAAGAAATAACACGGATCAAAAGACGCAATGGAAGCATAACATTCGTGAGCGTTTTCGCACAGAAATACAAGAATGGCTACAAAAGGATTACGACTTCTATGCAATGAAGGCACATCCCGATGTAAATGGAGAAGAATACATCAAGACACATTTCAAAGAGTTGCTTGGCAAGGTCTATACTCCATTTACGGACGAAAAAGTCTATTCTTTAGCATTAGACACAACAACAGATGCAAACAAGGCGGAGAATGAACAACTGCTAAGTGTATTGAAGAAATATTTCTTTGTAGCAGATTGCAAACTTGGTGAGCAGCCCAATCAAGTCCTTCAAAAACCAATATCTGAGGGCTATTCACCTATCACAGCCACAACAAAGAATGGTGTATTGATGGTAATGATGGAAAACTACGAAGGAAAGAAACTAAAGTTCCTACCAACAGGAAAACTTGCAGTAGGTATCAAATACACAAGAGACGGCATAGAAATTGCCGAGAACTTACAATCCATTGGATATGTATTGTTCCATACTCGTAAGGATATCGGTCAGCACCTTTTCCGTGTGAAGAGCGTTCAACTCATAAAGTCAGTGGACGACTTGCCTGTTGGAATATACAAGAATGTCAGCACAACGGAAATGTATGTCGTGGTTGATATTGATACATCCTATGAAATGGATTCATCTGAGATACATTCTTCGAAGAAGGCATATACTCCTAATACGAGATATGATGCACAATATTCAAACAAAAACGATATTAAAAATTAAGATTAGCAATTATGGCAAAGTATACACATGAACAACTATGCTTGTTTGCGCAACCCGCAAGTGAAACTGAAGAGACAAAACTTGAACGAGCTATAGAAGCCGTAAAACGTGCTCTTGGCAATAGCGACATTATACTATCTGACAAATATGAAATTTTTGGTCAAGGGTCTTACGCAAATAATACAAATGTTCGTAATAACAGCGACGTTGACATTAACGTTTGCTATACTGCAACCTATTATTACGAACTTCCAAAGGGTAAGACTAAAGATGATTATGGTTTCAGTGGTAATGTTCAATATTCTTACTCTGAATTCAAAAATGATATTGAAAGGATGCTTGTTGCTTATTTCGGAAGGAACAATGTTATAAGAAAAAACAAATGTATTCACATTCAAGAAAACACCTATCGGACAGAAATAGATGTTGTTCCGACATGGGAACATAGAACGTATATAGGAGAAAATAACGACCCATATAATTTTTATAGAGGAGTTAAACTCTGGTCTGATGATGGGGAAGAAGTGATTAATTATCCCAAACAACACAAAAATAATGGCATTAATAAGAATACAAATACCCAAAAACGATATAAAAGATTGGTGCGTATTTTAAAAAATGTCAATATTAAGATGGCGGATTCTGGTTTTTATAAAAATATTAATATCACATCATTTCTGATAGAATGCCTTATGTACAATTATCCAAACAATGCTTTAGCAACAAGCATATATGATTGGAATTCAATCTTACAGGATGTAATCCGTTACTTTTGGAATAAGACAAGAGAAGATTGTTATGATTGGTATCAGTTCTTAGAAAACTCAGAATTTCTGTACCTTATGATTAAACATAAATGGGACAGATCCGATGTTCATGAATTTATGACAAAGTTGTGGATTTTTTTAGAGTATTAAAATGATAAGAATAAATACAAAAGGATTCATATGGGCTTCTGTAATTATTATAATAGCCTCTTATTTAATCATAAGTAAGCTGTTTCATAGCTCATTATTTGGTGATATTTCCAAGACGGTTTCTATCTTCGTCTTTGTTTTCTTTGTTTATTCAAAATGGTTATGGAAGAAAAGTCCATTTATTAAACTTCTTCCTTTTCCATATCTTGGTGGTATTTGGCAAGGTGAATTAAAAAGTACATACGAGGACGATATGACTATAAAACTGCGTGTTGAAATAAAACATAGTCTGTTTCATCCATATCTCAAGATGTATACAGATGAAAGTCATAGTATTAGTAATAGTTTTTCATTCAATATTGACGAGGACAAAGGGATACGACAAATTATATATACATATCAAAATAATCCCAAAGCTACCGAACGCCATCATAGTTCAATCCATTATGGAGCTGCCGTTTTGAATTTCAATGAAAAAGGAAATTTTATGGAAGGTAATTATTGGACGGACAGAAAAACTACAGGTACAATAGAATTAACAAAGATAAATAAACATGGTGCAAGATATACATAAACTTTTTTCTGAAGGTGAGCGCGTAACGCTCGAATGTAAGAAAGCCACGAAAGGTGTGCCAAATTCACTTTGGGACACTTATTCCGCTTTTGCCAACACATACGGCGGAACCATTCTGTTGGGAGTGGTGGAACATATGGATGAGCAAGACAATACCAAGCGGTTTGAAATCGTTGGTGTTGAGGATGCAGACAAAATCCGCAAGGACTTGTGGAATACTGTAAATAGTCGTGAGAAGGTGAATATCAATCTTCTGTACGACGATGACATTCAGACGATAGATGTTGACGGCAAGAAGATTATTGCTATCAACGTGCCTCGTGCCGTTTATACAGTCCGTCCTGTATATATCAACAACAATCTGTCAAGAGGAACTTTCAAACGCAACCATGAAGGCGACTATCTTTGTACGGAGCAAGAGCTGAAAATGATGCTCCGTGATGCCAATGAAGCCGGCAATGATGGATTGTTGCTGGAATACTACACAATGGACGACATTGACATTCTAACTTTGGAACGCTTCCGTCAGATGTTTCAGAACTTGCATCCAGAGCATCAATGGAACTCGGCAGAACACAAGGAGTTTCTAACGAACTTTGGAGGTTATACACGAGACCGAAGGACTGGAAAAGAAGGACTGACTATGGCTGGACTCTTAATGTTTGGCAAAGGATTGCCAGTCCGTGAGCGTTTCGACAATCTGCGAATGGACTACATTGATAAATCCAATTTGATAGGCGACCAACGCTATAGCGACCGATTTCATACGATGGGACTTGGGAAAACAACCTGTTCAACTTTATAAGAATGCCCGTTGGCGGAATTAGATTAGTGCATACTTAATCCTAATGTCAGTTTGTGTTAAAATGGGCAACGTGCTTGCCCAAGTGGGGCAACGTGCTTGCCCATCATGGGCAACGTGCTTGCCCCTGTTGGGCAGATTTGCTGTAAGGCGTCTGCCCAATAAGCTAATGTTGTAACACCCATATTCCTGTTTTCAGGATTTTGCCAACGCATACAATTCCTGTCGTCTGAATTCCTTTCATCTGATAATTCTTTTCATCTGACAATTCTCTTTTCATCAGCAAACCATCCAGACAATAGGCTGACAATTGCCTGGTAGTCAACTGTCTGATTGCCAGAATATTACGACAAAAAACCAGACAATCTGACAGTTTTTCAGAAATTCTCGTTTTACTAAGAATCAGCGATATGGGCAACTTTTGCTCATATCGACCAACTTAAATTAATTCCGCCAACGGGTAAGAATGGTATTTTTAAAAGAAAACTCTAATGTGTTCAGAATCATTTAAAGAGCTAATGCAAAGCACAAAATTGGCTCAGTTCACAAAAATGGAATTGCCATCAGCCGCAACAGGATTTGTGCCATTTGAAATGGCACAAATAATGCCTAAAGAATTTGTGCCAACAGAATTGGCACAAATTCCAAGTGTTCTCTTTTTTACAGGTTGGAGTAATCATCAACTCATCTTGAACCGCTGCAAAACTAATGAAGAGAGACTTTTCTATTTATTCAAAGAAAGAGCTGTTAGGATACAAGCAGTTGGAACGAGCTATAAAGACGGACGCTATGGCATCTATTTTAAGAGCTAAAGATATTCAATCAGAGGCTCTGCACACCACTTATGCAAAGTCACCCGCCCTTTTCAAAGATACTGCATACATCTGTTCGGCTATTTTCGGTCGTTTTAAGTCGTTATTTCGGTCGTTTTTGGCTATTTTCGGTCATACTTGCGGTCGTTCTTGCAGTCATTGCGGTCGTTCTCGGCTATTTTCGGTCGTTCTTTACAAGTGATTCTTCAGATAAAATTGTAATGACATTTTATCTGAAGAGTCACTTGTTTATATCATCTGCCACGTCGCATCCGATACTTCGCAGGTCGCATCATCGCAGCCGATACTGCAATGCACCTGCGCCACCAATGATCATCGTCTTCATCCTTGTCACGTCCCCAACCAGAGCCAGGCGAGCCATCACCGCCACATGATTCTGCATAGGTTGTAGCCTCACTGATATAGCCAAGAGAAAGAAGCATGGCGCAGTTGATTATTGAGTTGCTATTGGTTGTTTGCAAACGTGTAACCTCAGATATTAAGTCATACCTGTATTCCGAAATGGAACGATGCCGGGCTTTTGTAACGGCAATGTCAACCAATACTTGCGGTCGTTTTGCTTTCGGTATGCCCGGCATCTATCATTGTCCGGCTTCTCTGCAAGCTTTGCCGTTGATGTCGAAATTGAATCCGGTCTCCTGGTGACATATTGTAATCTGCTCACAGAAAGTCAAATTCCTGTACTCCGGGTGGCTGACAAGCCATTCCTCCAAGAATTCGTTTTCTTTTTCCAATGCTCTGTCAAAGTTTGACTCCCTGTCGTTTTCTATCCTGTTGAGATATGGTTCCATTTGTTCCTCATTGCCGTAGGCACTTGTCGGAATCATTATTCCACCGAAATTCACATTGTCGTCTTGCTTCTTTATGAAACCGTCGCTATTTAGGGTTACGTGGAATATCGCTTGTACATACTCCTGATCGAGCATTGTCATTCCAAACATCTCAGAAGACTTTATAGTACCTGAGTTCGGGATAAGCGACAGTCGTTTTTCTTGCTATGCCAGATTTCCGATAGGTGCATATTACATTTGCCCTCCAAACAATATGGATGGCAAAATGCAAGGATTGTAAAGTCCAAATGAAGTTTACTTTATAACAGCAAGCTGTCCGTCAACATTCTCTATGCAATAGTCAATGTTGATGGATGGCTTCTTTTCAAAGAAGCTATACGCAGCCAAAACAGAAAGGACATTCATTACGAAATTGAACACGCTACGATGTCTTGAATGTACAAGTTGTGCAACATTCTTAAGTTCGTCATTGATGGTTTCTATGACAGATCTTTTACGCAACAGAATCTTGTCATACAATGGCATAAGCTTGTTTTTCATATTGCATTTCAAGCCAGTGACAATTTCTATACCGTCGTTAAACAATCTCTCAAACAAGCCATGCGAAATATATCCTTTGTCTGCGAATAATTTTCCGAACACATTATCACTCAATCTGTTAAAAACATCTGTATTTCTATCGTCAACATTCGCTTTCGTAAGCATAAAGTTAAGCAGTTCACCTCTCTCATTGCATATCAGGTGTAACTTGAAACCGAAATACCATCCCATGGTGCTTTTGCCTCTTTCTGCATAACCACGGAACACCTTATTCCTTGTTATACGCTTGTTGTGGCATACAGGAATGCATGTACTGTCAATGAAACTTATACCCGTGCATCTACCAAAGCAAAACAGTTGGAGGAACAGCATCATCTCAACCGCGACTCTGGACTCGAGTTCAACAAAGCGGTTATATGAGAGCTGCTTTGGGAACAAGTCGTGCAGGTGCACCTTGACATAAAAGAGGTAATAATGCTTGAAGTTGCGGAAAGTATTGAAATGAAAGCAGATGAGTATTGTCATGATTTCCGACCGGCTCATAGTACATTTCCGATTGCGGTGCTTACGCCCGTCAGGCTCACAAATGGACATGCGGGCAATCTCTTTATCATATTCTTGGCAAAAATCATCGATAATACAGAAAATTTCAGTAATTTTGTCCTTGGTAATCTCCATAACTATAGTATCCTTTTACTTTATAACTAATTGATTTACAACCATAAAGGTACTAAAAATTATTGAGATTACCAACTTTTATAAAGACTTTCTTATCCCGAACTCAGGTTTATAGTGATGTTCAGGTCGCCATTATCAGCCTTTTCGATTTTATTGTCAAAGGAATTGAAAATCACGGAAGGCTGTTTGAAGAAGAAAATCTTGTTTCTGACATAATCATCCTTATTGCTGGTCATCAGGATATATTTGTCTTTATAGCACTCCACTGTCATTTCCTCTTCATTATTGTAACCGATGTCCTTGAAAGTAGTGCTGTCTACGACGTGGATGCTTGTCGCTTTCGGTTCACTCTTTGTGCTATATATAGAAAAAGTGTCGCTGCCTTGAGCGTCTGAGAGACCGATTTCCTGTTCTTTCACGTCAGCGAGCTTTATTACCAGCGCCTCTTCTCCCAGCGTGTCCACGCCGATAGTCTGTTGTTTAGCATCGGCAAACACGATATAGTGTTCTTTGCCGGTAGGGTCATCGGATTTGTTAAGGATGATTTTGCCCTCCTTCTTGTATTGTTCCACTTTCTCGTTGACTAACTCTTGATAACTCTTGCTACATGAACAAAGCGTCAGTAATGCAGCCAATAATAGGATTGGTAGTTTTTTCATAATTCCGATAGTTATTTTGTTATACTTGCTTTATAACATTCACACTTTCTGTCGTCAAAATTAGTAAATATTGACATATCAGTCAAGTCAATAATAGTTCATTATTATAAAAAGTGGAGGGCAGAACCGAAATATTCATAAAAATTGTTTACCTTTACGCTTTAAAAAACGAAAAGCAAGAAAAAGAAGGGCTCGTTTCTGTTTTGATGCGTGATGCCCTTATAGAAGAAAAGAACTAAGAATGGTGAATTACATAGATACTTCTACACTGAAACATATCATCATGTCGGCTTGTGCCGTGATGTTGTGCGCCTGCTCGTCAGAGAACGGAGTCGACGACGTTCCTGTCACGCCGCCACCGCCACCCGAACCGGTGGAGCAGTTGCCGATACGCATCAGCAGCATGCCGGAGGCACGTGCCTTAGACAATGCCTTCGAGACGGGCGACAGGATAGGCGTGTTTGTGGTAAACCGCAATGCCGACGGTTCTGCGGTCGGACTGAAGACCCAAGGCAACTATATAGACAACAGCATGTATACCTTTCATGGCACTTGGACCTCAGCGGTGCAGGAATACTGGAAAGACGACATTACGCATGCCGACTTCTATATGTATTATCCATACACCGCCACGATAGCGAGTGTTGAGGCTCTGCCGTGGAGCGTGAAGACAGACCAAAGTGCAGGGGCGGACTACAAGGCAAGCGAACTGCTCATCGGCAAGACCCTTGATGTGGCGCCGAGCGAAGAAGCCGTGAACATCGGAGCCAAGCACATGATGGCGCAGGTCGTCATCACTCTGGCTGCCGGCAAGGGATTTACCGCCGCCTCGTTGGCGAAAGCAAATGTCAGCGTAAGGATAAACGATGTGAAGACGCAGGCCGCCGCCAATATAGCTTCAGGCATCGTGACAGCCACCGGCGACAAGAGCTATGTCATACCGATGAAAGACAACGACGGATACAAGGCGCTCGTAGTGCCGCAGACCCTGGACGACGGCTACTTGATAACGGTGACGGTGGACGGTACGGATTACCACCTGCCGAAGGACCCTAAGCTAAAAGCCTTGGAGCAGGGACACAGCTACCAGCTGACAGTGACATTGGGCAAGACAAACAGCGGCATAAATGCCAGCATCGTGAAATGGCAGGACGACGGCATCGACTATGGAGGAGTTGCTGAACCGGAATAGAAAAAGACAAATATGAAAAAGATAAGCAAGAACATCATCTTCTATATCATCACCATAGTGGCGGCAACGCTCAGCAGCTGCAGCGACAGCCTCTTTGAGGACGGTGGGCAGAACGATGGCGCCAATATCAGACTGGCGGCAGACATCGAGCAGCTCTCAGTGATGAGAGTGAACGACAGCGGCTTCTGCGACGGCGACATGATGGGCGTGTATGTGGTGGACCACGAGGGCGGCAAGCCCGGCACCTTGAAACCGAGCGGCAACCGTGGCGACAACGTGCGCTACACCTTCGACGAGTCCGCAAACAAGTGGACCGGTGCCTACGATCTGTATTGGAAAGACAAGCATACGCCAATAGACGTATATGGATATTATCCGTTTGCCGCTCCCGAGAGCATCGACGACTATCAGTTTGAAGTGCAGAAAGACCAGAGCAAACCTTCTGCCGATGGCGAGATGGGCGGTTACGAGGCAAGCGACTTCCTTTGGGGAAAGGTGGCCGATGTGGCTCCTACCACCAGTGTGATACGCCTGCCATTGTCACACCGCATGTCGAACGCCCGTGTCACACTGGTACAAGGTTCGGGCTTCACCGCCGAGGAATGGGCAAACACGGAGAAGATAGTGCTCGTGCCAAATGTGGCACGCAAGGCAAGCATCAACCTTGCCGACGGCACTGTTAGCGTGGCGGGCGATGTGGAGAATACAGCCACGATACCGTCGCGCACCGGCAACGAGTGGCGCGCCATCGTGGTGCCGCAGACCGTATCCGCCGGAACGACGCTCTTCAGCATCACCATCGGCGGAACGCCATTCAAATTCTCCAAGCCAGCTGCCTTTGAATACAAGGCGGGCTATATGATGAACTTCAGTATCAAGGTGGACAAGCAGGAAGTCAGCGGCCAGTATAAGCTGACGCTTGTGTCGGCGAGCATCAGCGAATGGGAAAGCGACCTCGTAAGCCACAACGCCACGGCAAAGGAATATATCGTGGTGAATTCCACTCCCGGCAAACTGAAAGACGCCATCGCAGCCATTGGCAAGGACTATGAAAAAGTGAAGAACCTGAAGATTACCGGCGAGATAAACTCCGAGGACTTCTACTTCATGCGCGACCACATGCCGAGACTCTCAGCCCTGAATCTGAAAGAAGTGCGCATCAAGGCTTCTTGCAAACCAGGTGAGGGCGAAGAAGGATATGACGACCAGATACCGGGTAGTGCTTTCTATTCGGGAGAAGGAGACGGAAACGAATCGCTCAACCGTATTATTTTGCCAGACCACTTGAGGGCTATCGGTGGCAATGCTTTCTATGATTGCAGATATCTTACAGGTTCACTTGTCATACCAGAGGGCGTGACGGAAATCAGACGCGGTGCTTTCAATGGTTGCATCGGACTGAACGGTACGCTTTCTCTTCCATCTACCTTAAAGAAACTCGGCAATAACTGGAACAGCGATTCCGCTGATGAGAGTACTGACTATTATGGTGGAGTGTTCCAAGGTTGCTACAATCTGACAGGAAACCTCGTATTGCCCAACAATCTTGAATTGATCAGAGGCTATTGTTTCTCAGGATGCTCTGGGCTTTACGGAGAACTACGACTGCCCGAGAAGCTGAAACATCTCGGAGTCTGTGCTTTTCAAGGATGCCACGGACTTACCGGTTCACTGACGATACCGCAAGGTATTTCAACAGTTCCTGCCGAAGCTTTCAATGAATGTGGCTTCAATGGTACGCTAACCCTGCATGATGGAACTACAAACATAGGCCGCACAGCTTTTAACAACTGTCACTTCAAGGGTGAATTGCGTCTACCCAGAAATCTGAAGGCAATCGCTGACCATGCCTTCTGCAACAATGATTTCTCCGGTGAACTGAAGTTGCCATCGGAAGTTACACATATTGGCAATTCCGCATTCGCCAACAACTGGCGCATCACAGGCATACTTAATCTCCCGGATGGTATTGAGAGCATCGGTGAAGATGCGTTCACAGGTTGCAAGATGCTTGAGGGTGTCATATTTCCTGAGTCTATGGAGACGATACGCCAGAGAGCATTCAACAACTGTTTCGGCATCGGTTCGATAGAATGCCGTGGCACTATGCCGCCCCGTATGGAAAGCGGTGCTTTTGATGGGGTTTCAAAGGAAAATTTCACCGTTGAGGTTCCGTCTTCCGCCGTAGCACATTATCAGGCGGCTCAGGGCTGGTGCGACTTCAAGCGCATCGCCGCCCACCACGAACTGACATGTAGCCCCTCTGTAGCTTGCGCCCTCAGTACGGAGCATAAGCAGACCATCACCGTCAATGCCGAGGGCGAATGGGAGGTGGCAAGCAAGCCAGACTGGTGTGAGGTGTCGCCAATGAGCGGCAACAAGAAGACTAATGTTACAATCACCATCAAGGCAACGGCGAAAAGCTCCGGCAGCAAGCGCGACGGAAAGGTGGTGTTCCGGTTGAAAGACAAGGACTACACCCACGAATGCAGCGTTTCGCAGTATGGCTACCAGTATGGCGAGGACGAATGGGTAACGCTGCAGAAGGCGACACGCGGCAACCGTGGTGGCATCAACATCGTACTGCTTGGCGACGGTTATGACGCCAACGAAATTGCCTCTGGCGAATATCTGAAAGTGATGAATCAGGAGATGGAATATTTCTTCGGTATAGAGCCATACAAAACCTACCGCCAGTATTTCAACGTCTACACCGCCATGCCGCTGTCTACGGAGTCGGGCATCGGTTCGGTGAATACCATCCGCTACAACCGTTTTGGCACCACCTTTACGGGAGGCTCCGGACTGAAAGCCGAATACGACGAGATATTCTCTTACGCCCTGGGAGCACCCACCGTTACGAAAGACAACCTCTGTCAGACTCTCATCATCGTAGTGCCCAACTCCACCGACTATGGCGGCATAACGCAGATGTGGGCAGACGGGTCGGCAATCTCCTTCTGTCCGCTCAGCACCTACGGCTATCCTCTCGACTCCCGTGGCGTGGTGCAGCATGAGGCAGGCGGTCATGGCTTCGGAAAACTCGGTGAGGAAGCCATCTGTCACAACGCCTTCATCGACGCTTGCGGATGCAGCTGCTGCGGCCACGTAGACGAACTGAACACCGCCAAGAGCTATGGATGGTATGACAACCTCTCGCTGTCGGGCAAGATACATGGAGTGGGGTGGAGCCATCTCATAAGCGACAGCCGCTACAGTGATATCGTTGACGTGTATGAAGGCGGTTTCATGCACTCCCGCGGTGTCTACCGTTCGGAGCAGAACTCATGTATGAACAACGACATACCATATTACAACACGATAAGCCGCGAGAGCATCGTGAAGAGGATAAAGCGATATGCCGGAGAGACATTCTCGTTTGAAGATTTCGTGAAGCACGACAAGCGTGACGTCGGTGTGGCGCAAAGTCCAGCCAGGGTTTCAGCATGGGGTAGGGCATCGCAGCGGTCTGCCACCACCTATCAGCACAGACCCGTGATACGCAGGGGCAGTCCGCTGCGTATGGCGAAGGTGAGAAGACACAGATAATGACCATTGGATACAATTTTGATTAGAAGATGAAGATACATACTATTATATATATGGCATTGGTGCTGACCGTAGCCGGGATGACATCGTGCAGCCAGGACATCCTGCCTACGGATGAGCCGACAGATACAGAAAACATGGAGATGAAGCTGGTGATGAGCCATCCCGCCCAGAAGGTGGATGCTGCGGCAACGGATTTTGAGGAAGGCGACAAGGTGGGCATCTTCGTGACACAGGCAGACAAGCCACTGCAGCTGGGTGGCAACGTGGTGAACAACGAGGCAATGACATTCAGCGGCAACGGGTGGACGGCAGCCAGAACACTGTATTGGGACGATGGCACATACAATGTGTATGCCTACTATCCATATATCAACAGTCTGAGCAGCATCGAAGACCAGCCGTTCAGCGTCAGTCTCGACCAGACCACGGAGAAGACAGCCACAGCCCCCGGTGGTTATGAGGCGAGCGACCTGCTCCATGCCTCATGTAAGGGCGTGGCGGCATCCGATGAACCGGTGAACCTCATCTTCAGACATATCATGAGCAAACTCACGATAAGGCTGATAAAAGGTGAGGACTTTGAGGGCGAGATGCCAGTAAACGCCACCGTATATGTGCATAACACCGTGCCGGAGGCAACGATAGACCTTCAGGCAGGGGTGGCAACACGCAATGCGAAGGCTGTAAGGCAGACTATCACTGCACATCACGACGGCGACTACCTGTATTCTGCCATCATCGTGCCGCAGCGCATAGAGAACCGCATGCCGCTCATCGAAGTCGTCATGCACAACATGAGTTATCTGTATGAAAGCAAGTTCCAGTTCAAACCCGGCATGGAGCATCTCGTGAACCTGATTATCCCCAACAATCCCGACAATATAAGAATAGAGATAGGAGGGGACATAAAGGAATGGCAATAAAACACCTTATACCGTAAATGAAGAAGACTATCAGCATATTGTCCGCCTTTGCCATCTTGCTCTGTCTGTGGCTCGCGGCGTTGTGGCTGCCTGCTCTCACTGATGAAGGCAAGCCACAGAGCGAGACGAGGTATGGCGTGAGCGAGGGACTGGAATTGGTGGAACAGACATTTGCCGGAAAGGAAAAGAAATATGTCGTTGAGGACGACAGGGGAAACGTGGTGTTTGCAGTGCCCCTGCGTGGCTGCATCATCGATACCCGCTATCGCGGCGGCAGGCTCCGTTTCAGAGAAGAGGGCTCCAGGCGCGAAGGGTATATCGACCGCCAGGGCATCGTGACCTTCTTTGACGAGGGTAAGGCGAGTATCCCGGAACAGGTTGCCACAGGAACTACGGCACGGTTTGCCACCTCCGACGAGGCTTCTGCCCGACAGGAGTATGGCGAGGCATCCGGATCCTTGTCCGGCGGAGGTGCTTCAAAGCCGTCGGGAGCAGGGCGGAGAAGCCTGTCTATATCACAAGTGCCACTGAAGACCATAGCGAAAGATCATGCGTTCTTCAAGGAGGCATCGAAGATATTGCAGGGCAAGTTGACGGAGCAGGATGCCAAGCGGCGCCACACGATACTCAACTACTGTGAGCATCTGCGCTCTGCATACACTACAAAAGACATTGATTTCCTGCGCCAGGTGTTCAGCGACAAGGCACTGATTATCGTGGGCAATGTGGTGAAGACAGCCACGACAGACGGCAAGTGTATAGCAGAACCACGGGTGAGCTACGCCATCCACTCCAAGCAGCAATATATGGCACGCCTCACCAAGGTGTTTGCCTCAAACAGTAAGATTGACGTGAAGTTCTCCGGTTTCCGCATCCTTCGCCATCCCACGATGGACGGCATCTATGGCGTAACGCTGCGGCAGCGCTACAGCAGCGACCGCTACAGCGACGACGGGTATCTGTTCCTGTTGTGGGACTTCACAGACAAGTCGATGCCCGTGATTCATGTCCGCACCTGGCAGCCGGCATCCACTGTTGCCGATGGTGCTGACGTGATAAGCATACAGGATTTCAATCTGCAGTGACAAATGCGTCAGCAGAAATCCAGGACTATGAATATCCTCCCCAAATGGTTTGCTTACCGGTTCGGGATAAAGAAGAATAATATAACGAGTTCACTATATATAATATATGAAAAGAACATCATCCTTTGGCAATGCCGGCAGACTGCTCTTTGTCGTCTGCTTATGGCTGCTTAGTGCAGGCAGTGCGCTCTCACAAGAATTCTCGGTGAGCAGTTTCCGTATCCTGCCCAACGACGTGAGTGCCTTTGTTAACAGCGTGCGCGACCTCAATGATGAGGCTTGTGCCCTGGTGAAGGTTGAGGCTCCGGCTGACTTTGCCTTTTCCACACCTTTGGGCATAGTGAAGCGCAAGGACGAGGTGGGCGAGATATGGCTTTATCTGCCGAAGGGAACCAAGATGATAACGCTGAAGCATCCGGATTGGGGCGTGCTTCGCGACTATAAGTTGGGGATGGCATTGGAGAGCCGCATGACCTATGAGATGAAACTGACTCTGCCGAAGCCCATCGTTACGGAGCGCCACGACACCATCGTGCAGGTGAGGACAGTAGTAGATACCGTCACCGTGGCCAAGACCAGACCCAGATTGCCCTTGTCCCTATATGCCCTTGCCACCGTCAGCGCCCACGACAACGGACTGTCGTATGGAGTCTTCTTTGCCATGATGCGTCGCCATGGATTCTTTGTTCATGCCAGCACCGATTTCGGTAGTATAGGCACCACTCGCGGCAGTTGCTCAAAAGACGGCAGCATAGGTGGAGCAGCAGAGAAACCATATTATTCCGGCAATACTGCCAAAAGCCATTACACCGTGACCGCCGGAGCAGTACACCGTCTGACCAGAAACCTGTCTCTCTTCGAGGGCATTGGATATGGTCGCAGTGCCGTGGCATGGCAGTTGGCAGAGAGCGAGGGCGGCGGATATATGCAGAACAACGGACTTACCCATAAGGGAGTGGCAGGCGAGGCTGGTGCGCTCCTGTCGTTCGGTCGCATCGCCGTGTCGGCATCTGCCGTCACCATTGCCGGGAAGCAATGGCAGGGAAGTCTTGGTGTGGGTATAAAACTATGGAGGGATAAGAATGAGAAATGACAAATGCATACCAATAATATGGCGTAACGCCCGTCATATATCCTTGTGGCGAATTGCCAGTCAGCAGCTGTCGGCTCTTTGTTGCATGCTGCTTGTCGCTTGCCTCTTCTCGTGTGCCAGCGACAAACCGGACAATCTGGAGCCGCACATCGCCACGCTGCCAGCCACAGAAATTACACGTACGGAAGCCACGCTTAATGGTTCTGCCATGGTAGAAGGCGAGACGGAGATGCCGCAGCTGTGTTTCAGATACGGCATGACGGAGGAGATGAGTCAAACGATACCAGCTGCCGGCGGCAACACCCCGTCGGCTACGGCACGAATCACAGGACTCATCCCTGCCACCACTTACTATTATATGCTTGAGGGCTACAACGGAAGGACGACAGTAAGGGGAAACACGATGACCTTCACCACGCTGCCCAACGAGAAGCCATCGGTGAGCGAGGCAAGCATCGTCAGCCACGGACCGATGAGCGTGATTGTCAGTTATGAGATAACCGACGATGGCGGAGAGACAATAACGGAGACCGGATGCCTGTATGCCCTTTCCTCTGCTGCCGATGACAGACAGAGAGTACAGCTCACAGACTGTCAGAAAGGCAAGGGACGGCAGACTCTCTTGATTTCCGACCTCAATCGTAATGCCACGTATCTGATATGGCCATACGCCAAGAGCCGGATGGGCGAAACCATAGGAACACCGATAACATTCACCACGGGTGATGCCGTAATGCTCGGCGAGGCAGGACAGCTGCGCTCGTTGTTGGGCAAGGGACTGTATACCTATACCAGACTCTCAATAGCGGGATCTTTGAATGGCGACGACCTGCGTTGTCTGAGAGAGATGATGGGCCGTGGACTTAATGATGCAGCGACGGCAGGCAGACTTTCTGATGCAGACCTGACGGACGCCAGGATAGTTGCAGGAGGCGACCCCTACGACGGTTCGAGATATGCCTCAGACAATGTCGTGGGACAAGGGTTGTTCGCCGGTTGTGAAAGTCTGGTGAAGATAGCCTTGCCTACTGGCACTACAACGATAGAGAAGGATGCCTTTGCCCGTTGCACAGCTCTCGAAGACATAAGCATACCGGCATCGGCAGCATCCGTATTGCCGTCAAGCGGCTGTTCGGCATTGCGGGGCATCAGTGTGTCGGGAGCCAACACCCATTATATCGGTAAGGACGGTGTGCTGCTCAATGCCGATGCCACACGCATCGTATGGTTCCCGATGGGCAAGAGCGGAAGCTATACATTGCCGCCTACTGTCACATCCATCGGCAACTACGCCTTCAGGGAGTGCAGCATAGAGATATTCACGTTTCCGGACAACATCACCACGCTTGGTACCGGCGTCTTCATTGACAGCAAGGTGAAGGAGGTGAAAATGCCGGGCGGTCTGCGCTTGGTGCCTACTGCAACCTTCCAGGGCTGCAAGCAGCTCCGTGTGGTGCGCCTTGGCAGCAAGACGGAGATGATTTCCGACTATGCCTTCTCCGACTGTCCGCTCACCGACATATATGTGGATGCCCAACTGCCGCCGGTATGCAATGCCAAGACTTTTGCAACCGAAGGAACGGGCATCTTTGGAACCTGCCGTGTGCATGTGCCCAAGGGAAGGGTGAACATCTACAAGGCGAGCGACGGTTGGAAATTATTCAAGAACATCATTACAGACTGATTATGACGACACCAGAAATAGAAGAACTGAAACTGCTCATTGAGGAGAAATACGGAAAGTCTCTGAGTACGACGACCGACTTTGAAGAGTTTTCACTGTATCTTAGAAAGAAGGCTGGAAAGAATATTTCGGCATCCACCATGAAGCGCCTGTACGGATATGTGGCTGACGACCACAAGCCGAGGATTTCCACTCTCGACCTGTTGGCGCAATACGCCGGACATGCCGACTACAAGGCTTTCGTGTTTTGGCTGAAGAGCAGCACGAAATACAACTCCTCTTTCTTCATGGCAGACCAGCTGACGAGCGGAGAACTGACCGTAGGCATGGAGATAATGATAGGGTGGAGCCCCAACCGACTGATAACTCTGCGTTATATGGGAAACAGCATATATGAGGTGGTGGCATCGGCAAACAGCAAACTGCTTAGTGGCGACCGCTTCTGCACGGGATGTTTCATCAAGGGACAGCCGCTGCTGCTGCCGTATATAGACAGGAATGGCGAACATACCATGCCTTTCGTGGCTGGCCGCAACGGCGGACTCACCGTATTGAAGCTGAAAAAATAAACAGGCTGATTGCCGATATGGGATTATTACATTATGCAAGACGATTCAAAACAAATAACCGACGCTGCAGGTTCTCTGGACTGCGACTACACATCAGGCTTCACCGAGTCGATAGACAAGGAGATGGCTGCCGACCCTATGCCTGAAGAGAAGGGATTTGGCAACATCCAGGAGTGTTATGTTTCAAATTCCGGACCTACACGCCTGTTTGCAGCCACGAGGTATGGCAAACGCTACATGCTGAAATGTCTGAAAGAGGATTTCCTCCTCACTCCCATATATCAGCAGGCGATAGTGAAAGAGTTTGAAATCGGTCTGCAACTCGAACATCCGTACATCTGCCGCACCTTTGCCATGGAGCGCTTTGCCGGCATGGGCTATACCATTGTGATGGAACAGGTGGACGGCGACACGCTGCAGACGCTGATAGATGAAAAGAGACTCTCCTCAGAACTTGCCTTCAGAATAGTGTCGCAGATGATGGACGCATTGGATTATATGCACAGCAAGCAGATTGTACACCGCGACATAAAACCGGCGAACATCATGGTGACACACATGGGGAAGAACGTGAAGATAATAGACTTCGGACTTTCCGACAGCGACCTCTTCGGAGTGTTGAAGATGCCGGCAGGCACTTACAGATACCTTGCCCCGGAGCAGCTTCTGG
This sequence comes from Prevotella sp. LMAG:51, assembly GCF_008680225.1. Taxonomy (NCBI): domain Bacteria; kingdom Pseudomonadati; phylum Bacteroidota; class Bacteroidia; order Bacteroidales; family Prevotellaceae; genus Prevotella; species Prevotella sp. LMAG:51. The sequence goes on from NZ_NALQ01000005.1 coordinate 83,930, forward strand.
AGGGTGCCGTAGCCGAACCCGGGGCTGACATATATTCTCTCGGTATGGTGATGGAGGATATGGCAGTGGCTGCGGGCAGCAAGAAACTGCGCAGGATGTCGCGGATATGCACCGTGAAGGATGCCTCGCAGCGTCCCGACAGTATAGAAGCCTTGCGCAATCGCTTCATGAGGAGTCAACGTGACCTCCGCATCATCTCCTTCCTCATTGCCCTCGTGGCAGCGCTTGTCTGCATACTCGCAGTATCGCTCTTCATCCGCAGCCAAGATGCTGATAAAGAGAATGACACTGTAAGTCAGCCAAGCGGCTGCAAGGCTAACCGCCAGGATGACAACAGTGTCATCGACTATAATCTATGGGACAGGTGATGAGGATTACCCCAAATCATTCATCAGGGCGTTAGGCGTTTATTCCCCGTTGAGACACTCTCCCGTTTCGTAGCTCTTCGTCATGTCTTTCAATATTGCAATCATCTTCTGCCGCAGGTTTTCCGGCTTCAATACCATGATGTTGCGTCCGTGCCACAGCAGTTCCTGCAGGAAGTCGCGGGTGGGGCGCACACGGAGCGTGTATTCACGATACGCACCGTCGGCATACTCGCCGACCTTCTCCTGACTGTCGTGCAGCGGCACCTCCTCTATATAGTTGTATTCGGGGTAGAATACACGTATGCGGACTTTCTCTATCGGTTCCTCCTCCATACGCATGATGCCGAAACAACCGTCGAAGTAGTTTTCGGGGTTGAGCTGCCGCTTTATCTTTGCCGGCAGAGGATGTTTCTTGCATACTGTCTCCATGAAGGTGATGCGGTCGAACGGCAGACAGCGCACCTCTTCTTTCTCGTTCACTCCAATGACATACCAGCGCTGCTTGAATAACCTCACGAAAGCAGGCAACAAGGCAAAGTCCTTCTCCACGCCGAATGGCGTGGCGTAGTGGAATTTTATCAGATACTGCTTGTCTATAGCAGAGAGTATGTCTTCGAGGTATTCGGAGTTGTGGGGTGGTGACTCGAGCATCACCTTGTTGTGGTATTGCAGCATGTCGTGCAGCGATGCCAGTCGCAAGGCACTGAGCATCCACTCCGTTATCTCGTCACACTCCACGGGGTCTTTCTTCAAGTAATAGCGATAGCCGTCAGCCTTGCCGCCACATTCCACCATGATGCCAAGCTGCGACTCTATACACTTGCGGTAGCGGTGGAACGTGCGCAGCGGCAGCTCCTCCCTGTAAACATTAGCCGTAGCATCCATCCAGGCATCGGCAATCTCAGCAAATGTCATAGGCTGGCGACTAAGCTGCGTTATCAGCCAGCTATAGAATTTCACTCTGTTGTCCATATCGTCTCCTTTATCCCAAGAATTCCGTTATCACCCTGTGCCAGTAGTCCCACGAATAGCCCACCGACGGATGGTTCACAGCCATCACCTTCACCCGTCTGCCGCTTGCCAGGGTATAAGTTCCTGTTGCCACGCGATAGCCATCCACGATGATGTCCCTGCCATCGGTCCAGCGCTCGCCGGGAAGCTTGTCCCACAGGCGGTTGCCCCATGCGATGAGATATTCTGGCTGGTATTTTTCCATCATGCAGAACAGTGCCTCGCCGGCTTGGCGGTATTGCGCAGAAGTACCAGCCTCACGCGGACCTCCCATTGCCACTTGCAGATAGTTGTAGAACACCACCGACTGCCATATCCTCTGTCTCAATGTCTGATCGGTCTCCCTGCCCACGAGCGAGCGCTCGAACTTCAGCAGCGTCTGCATCCATCTCTGCCGCTCCACTCTGTCGTCGAGATATTGCTTCACTACACCATTGGTGAACTCCATACACTCCCGATGACGAAGGCAGTCGCCGCAGTCGGCGCAGCCCTCATCACAGTAGTGGCTCTCGCCAAGCACCATTATGCGCTTGCCGAAGAGTCCTCCGTCGGCGTATGACGAGCCGACGAAGGGACGAAAGAATAATCCGTCGTTCATATATTATTGTTTTTCAGTGTTGTTCATTTTTTCATCCAATGTCTTCCAGATCTCCTTATAGATGTATTTGTTAGAACTGAAAAACAAACCGGAAGAAGGTCGGGTGTGCCAACTGCCGCATTCAGGGCATTTTACCGGGGCGGTGAACGCCGTGGCGCAATACTCACAGTCCATTCCCTTGAATTTATGTCCGCAGTCATCGCAGACAAATTTTGTCATTCCTCTAAACATAAGCTATTCCTTTCGTGTTTGGACTATAGCCCCCAATCGCCCCGTCTGCTTGTGGATATTGCATTCCTGATGACCGATTCTGGTTTGGCAGGACAAAGGTATTGATAAGTTGTGACCCCTACAAGTCCATAATGGTTCATGGATTGCAGATACACTTCAATTTCTCTGTCTTCCCTATAGTCGTCATGTTATTATTTTTGTTTTACGGTTGCAAAGATACTACGAAGCTGTGCCAAATAGTGGCATGGCAGATAAAAAAAGAAACTTTGTTCCCGAATTTATCTTGTATAAAAGATAAAACCACACCACTGGAAAATGGTCGCCAATCATTGAAAAATGGGCACGGTGCTTGCCCATGTTGGGCACGGTGCTTGCCCCAAGTGGGTAACGTGCTTGCCCCGGTTGGGCACGATTTGTACCCGTTTTGTGGATATTTAGAATGGTTAGAAGAGCCGGCTGGCCACCCATATTGCAGCCCTTACTACCAAGTAAATCAACAAACATACAATGGCTATAAGCACTGCCGTGGCAAATGCTTTCTTTCGCACTTTGTTGATTATCTCCTTATCATCCTCGATATAGCCCGTAATCAGCTTCAAGTTATCAACATACGAACGCTTGAATATATCAAACACATTACCGATAACCGGTATGGCTCCAAGCATGACATCTATCAGGATGTTGTATATGACAGCCAAGGTCAGCGGAATAGACTTCACTACACAGAGGCTATAGTATATGAACGGGAAGGCAAGCAAACTTGATATCGTGTCTCCGACACCTCCCGGAATCAGTCCGATGAGTGGATCAAGATAGTATTTATCCATATACTTTGCCGTTTTCACCATCATGCGGTAAGACGAGCGGTTCATCATCTGCTCGCGTTTTGCCTGCTTCTTTTCCACTCGCTCTTGCTCCTTGGCAAGAGCCGCATTGCGTTTGAGGTCTTCTCTCTCGAAATTCATTCCCAGATCACTCTGGGCTTGTTGTCTTCTTGAACTTTCCATTATAATTCGATTTGTTTGTTTCCGTTCATAAAATCAGTGAAGTCTTCCATGCTCAGTGAGTATCCGCTGAGGTCAGACAGCATCTCCATAGCCTGTCTGCGTTCCTCCTCGTTGTCTGCCAGATTGATACGCGTGAAGATCTTGCGCAGGTAAGCGCTCTTGTCATCAATCTTGTCCAGATACCCCTTGAAAGTCTTCGTGTATTCTCTCAACTGTTCGTCGTATGCGGCAGCCGCAATCCTTCCGTTCAGCTGCTGGAGCTTGAGTCTCGCCACACTGTCAAACAGGGCGATGCCTTGCTGCAACGTCTTTTCAGCCTTTGCCTCCACCATATCCAGCTCCTCTTCGGTATATGCCGGTGTCTTGGCTTTTTGCTGAGGTTGGGTGCCTTGCAGTTTCTTGTTGTTCTCGCCGGCCAGCTCCGCAACATCATCAAGCAGACGGTTTGTCATGCGTCGGTCTACATGCAGATTGTCTGCCAATACATTCGTAAACTCCGTCAGGTTCTCCTCGATGTCAGCCGGCATCTTGGTGGTTTCCTTGAAGTCAGAAATCTCCACAGTGCGGAGCAGTTTGTCGTCGAGTTTGCTCTCGGCAATCTCCCGTCCCAGCTTCAGCATCGCCACCACATCTCTGAGATACTTCAGAGTCTTGATCTTCAGGTTGTCGGAGCTGACAATCCTGCTCCTTATATCTCTCGACACGGCATCCAGCCTTCCTGACAGTCTTGAATGCTCGCTCTTCACCATATCCACCGCTTCCTGATGCGACAGGAGCTCCTCCTTGTCGAGCTTCAGGTCCACCAGCATGTTGTCATACTCCCTGATAAGCGGAGCGCAAGCGGCATCCCATTCAGAATAATTGCGGTAGTAGTTGCGGTTGGCGTTGCCGAATGTCAGCAAGTTCACCAGAAAGAAAGGCTTCGACGGTTTGCGGCTTTTGGCTTTCTGATAGCTTGGCCGTTTGGATTCCAGCATGGTGGTGAGTTCTGCTACCATCGATTTATAGACATCGATGTTCTGCAGATGGTCGTTCATCTCCACTTCGATGGATTTTATTTGCCTGAGCAAAGCCTGACGCTCCTCCTCGAGCGGCCTCACGTTGGCGTCTCCATACAGCGTGTCTGTCATCGACTTGAAATCGGAATCCATCAATCTGGATGCAAAACGCAGATATACATTCGCCTTCGGTATCACGATATCGTTGAGCGTCTTGTATATCACGAGCAGTCGTGACATGTCAGCCTTTATGCGAGTGGCGTCGTGCTTCACGCTGGTCTGCATCACCTGCAGGTCGCCGCGCAGCTGGTTGGTCTCTTCGCTCGCAACCATATAGTGGTTGAGCATTCCAAGTCCAGCCATGGCGAGTCCCAGTGTCTTGTTGCTGTTTGCAGTAGATTTGTAAGCGTTCATGGATTCTTGCAGCGAGGTGCGGAAACTCTCTGAAATCCTGGAAATCAGAAAGCCGCATTTCTCCTGAATCCTGTTGTATTCCAACTCAATTTCCTTGAGCATATTGTCCACATCAAGCCATTCAATCCGGTTGAAGTCGAACAGTTCTGGCGACACCATCTTGATAGAGTCGCCATAGATGTCGATGAGTCTCATGGCGTATTCACGGTAAGTGGCTTCAATGTCGCTGCGCAGCGAAGTGAAGTCGCTGATGTTGTCGCGCACGTTGTCTTCGGCATATCTGTAAGCCTCTACCAGCTTCGTGTATCTGTCGAATATGGCAGACGCCTTGCTCCTCACCTCTTTGGCTCCACTCGTGCCGGTCAGCACATCTGTCATTTTTGATGCCCCCTGAACCATGGCAGTCTCAAGGTTTTGCAACACCATGTGCTGCAACGTGTCAAAAGAGTTTGCCGTAACCTGCAGTTCGTTCTCTGCAATCGCCAGGGCATCGTCCATACGTCTCTGTTCAAGACAGTTGTTCAACTTGTAGTCAGCAACGAGTGTAGTGCGTGAATTGTTGGTCACGAAAGCGATGCTGATGTTACTGTCGTTTTTGTAGAAGCTATAGGCTCCAAATACCAGGCTTTCCACTTCAGAAGAGTCGCTCTTTACGCCATACTTCTTCAGCTCAAATGCCAAGTCTGCCCTCAGAAAAGTCTTGTTGTCTCTGCACAGCTCGTCGGCAATCGACTTTATCACTTTGTAGATTTCTTGATTTCCCATATCTGTTTAGATTTAGACCATTTACCCCAATAACGGTCATTGTGCCCTCTGATGTAGTGTCTTGTAACTACTTGTCCTACTGACCGGTTCTGGCTTTCGAAAGACAAAGGTATTGATAAGTTGCGAACTCTACAAGTCCATAATGGTTCAATGGTTGCAACCGACTTCCTTATTCTTCATCTTTCGTATAGTCGTTATATTATTATTGTACTTTACGGGTGCAAAGTTACTGCGTCGCTATGCCAAATAGTGACATTGCTGGAAAAATAATTACCCCATGTTTCGAATGTTTATGATATGTTGTCGGTAGACGAATAGACAAGTAAACGAGCCGATATGCATTATTTGTCGGAATTGAGCAAGAAAGGTATGGATTATTTGTCGGAATTGAGCAAAAACAGTAGGGATTATTTGTCGGAATAAAGCAAAATCTTTATCTTTGTGCTTGATAATCAAGTACTTTTCGTTATGCAGGAATATATTCAGAGAAACATAGACGTAGAACTGTTGGAATGGAAGAATAATCCGATGAGGAAACCACTTCTGCTTAGAGGTGCCCGACAAGTAGGTAAATCGTCGGCAGTAAGACATTTTGGAAAAGAATTCAAGTATTTCGCTGAGGTAAACTTTGAACGTCACAAAGCCGTCAAGACATTTTTCCAGGGAGATATAGACATACGCTTGATTGCGCAAAAGATAGCAAAATATATCAATGTCCCAATAGAAGAGGGCGAAACTCTTCTGTTTCTTGACGAGATACAGGAGTGTCCGGAAGCCATCATGGCATTGCGCTTTTTCAAAGAAGACTACCCAGGGTTGCATGTCATTGCGGCTGGTTCCCTTCTGGAGTTCACGCTTCAAGAACTACCTACTTATGGCGTGGGACGCATACACACTTTGTTTATGTATCCTATGACGTTTGATGAGTTTCTGAAAGCGAATGATGAAAATGGACTGATAGACATGAAAGGGCAAGCTGACAGCCGACACCCTTTGGATGATGCTTTTCATGAAAAACTCGTAGAATATTTCCGTATATACCTTTTGGTTGGCGGAATGCCTGAGGCTGTGCTGGCATGGATCAAGACTCACGATTTCAACCAATGCAGCCGTGTTCAAGAGGATATTATTCTGACATACGATGACGACTTCAGCAAATACAAGAAAAGGGTCTCTCCCGATTTGCTGAGAACGACAATGCGTGGCATCTGCCATCAGCCAGGAGAGAAGATTACATTCAAACAAATCTCCGCAGACTACAGAAGTTCACAAATCAGAGAGGCTGTCCGGCTGCTGACGCTTGCCGGACTAACCACTCCTGTCGTCGCCACCTCTGGAACTGGTATTCCGCTTGATGCAGAGGCGAACGAAAAAAACATGAAGATTCTGTTTCTTGATTCGGGACTCCTTCTTACGGTTTTGCAGCTTGAAGGAAATCTTGCGCAGCATCTTATAGAGCAGATCATGACTGGCAATCCTCAAGAACTTGTCAACAAAGGTGGTTTGGTCGAGATGGTGGCTGGTCTTGAAATCTTGCGAAATAAACCATGCGTGCAGCGACAACGGATGTTCTATTGGGAGAAAAGTGGGAATAGCATTGCTGAAATAGACTATCTCGATATCTTTAATCTCAAAGTCACCCCGATAGAGATAAAGTCTGGCACGCAGGGTGGCATGAAGAGTCTATGGCTATTCATGAGAGAGAAACATCTTACAGAGGCAATCCGCTGCTCATTCGAGAATTTCGGAGAATTCTGCTACACCGACTCTCAAGCTGACAATGCCGTGCGTCATATAACCATCGTTCCGCTATATGCATTGGAGAATCTGCAGAAGATGAAATATGGGAAGGTGTGGCTGCAAGAAACATTTTCAAACAAAAATATGTAAGTTGACAAGGATTATTCGTACAAATAATGTATCTTCGCAGAAATAAGGCATTAACAAGGCAAATAGGAGGCGCTGATATGACAGACAAAAGATTCAGGAGATTGCCGGTAGGCATTCAGTCGTTCAAGGTTATCAGGGAGGAAAACTACCTCTACGTGGACAAGAGCGACATCGTATGGAACATGGTAAACTTGGGAGAAAAGTATAATTACTTGAGCCGCCCTCGTCGGTTCGGCAAGTCTGTGCTTGTCGATACGCTGGAGTCGTACCTTGAAGGAAGAAAAGACCTGTTTGAAGGACTTAAGATTATGCAGCTGGAGAAAGACTGGAAGCAGTATCCTGTCATACGTCTCGACATGAGCCGTGGAGGTGCCAACGAAGACACTCTGCGCTCTTACCTGAACCTGCGCTTCAAGGATTATGAGGAGAAATACAACATTACTCCAGATCCAACTGCCATGCTTGCCGATCGTTTCCACGCCATTATAGCCACGGCATATAAGCAAACCGGGCTGAGAGTAGCGGTTCTCATAGACGAATACGACTCTCCATTGCAACATTCATGGAGAACGCCCGATCATGAAAAATGTACTGGAGTATACCGTGAAGTTTTTGCCATACTAAAGGCGGACGACGAGTACGAACAATTCGTTTTCATTACCGGCATCACCAAGTTCACACAGATATCTCTCTTCTCTGTCCTCAACAATCTGACCAACATCAGCTTCATGCCAGAATACGCAGCCATCTGCGGCATTACCGAGGAGGAGATTGAAGAGAACTTTATGCCAGAACTCAAACAGATGAGCGAAGCAAACGGTTGGTCTGTACAGGAAACCCACGACAGATTGAAAGCATATTACGACGGGTATCACTTCAGTCGTCGCAATATGGTGGATGTTTACAATCCATACAGCCTCGTCAATGCGCTGAAATCAAAAGAAATAATTAACTTCTGGGCTTCTTCTGGAGCAACATCCCTACTTCCAAAGTTTGTTGACAACATAGAACTTCGCCTCGGTAACTATGAGAAATGCTCTGTAATGCGCAACACCTTGGAACTGTCAGACGTAACTGGAGGCGGTGCCGAATTGTTCTTATATCAATCGGGATATCTCACTATAAAGGAAAGTGACGAGTTTGGTTATATATTGGGGTTCCCTAATGAGGAAGTAAAACAAGCGTTATACGAAACGGTGCTGCCTACTCTTGCCATGCGCTCAGAAAACGAAATACTGTCGCTGCAAGCCTGCCTATACAGAGAATTGGGCACTGGTCAGATAGACGAAGCCATGAAATCTTTGAAGGCCCTCATCGCCGACGTTCCATACAGCAACAAGAAGCTTGCATCTATGGATATGGAGGAACGTTACCGCCTCATCATCAGCACCATACTCAATGCCATCGGCTTGAACGTAGAGGTAGAGCACATGATGTCTACCGGCAGAATCGACATGACGGTGAAGACCTCACGCTACATCTATGTCATTGAACTGAAACTACATAACAACGGCGGTAAGGAAGCTGCTACCGAACAAATCCTCAACCGTCAATATATGGAACATTTCAAGGCCGACAAGCGCCAAGTCATAGGTTTGGGCATTGAACTTGATGAAGAAGGAAAGGGACTCTTAGGCTGGAAGAGAGCGGAATGAATGCAAAAAAAACATGGATTTTTTACCCAAATCGTTGTTGTAGAATTAGATTTGGGTAAATAATCGCCGCTTTTTTAACTTCTACTGCAATAAAATAATTATCTTTGCATAAGATAAGCAGCACCTCAGCATAACAGTCAAGCAAGCTTGTTGTTATGCATTCGGTTGGCATTATCTTTGTGACTGTTAATTTATAAAGATATTAGCATGATGAATAAACTTGTTGGTAGAGAGCGAGAGTGTCAAGAACTCAAAAGAGCAATGGAATCCGACCGTTCCGAATTTGTGATAGTATATGGACGGCGAAGAGTTGGCAAGACTTTTCTTGTGGACCAGTATTATCAGGGGCATTATGACTTTACTTTTGTAGGAGGGCATAATCTTTCACGCCAAAGACAGCTTACAAGTTTTGCGCGTGCATTGAAGAAATTGTCTGGTGTTAAGCCTGATAAGTTTGCCGATTGGTTCGATGCCTTTGATGCTCTTGAGGAATATCTTGATTCGCTCGATGCAAGCAGGAAGAAAGTGGTGTTTATAGACGAAATGCCTTGGATAGACACACAGAAATCAGACTTCGTTGCAGCATTGGAAAATTTCTGGAATGGTTGGGCTGCTCGTCGCAGTGATATTGTGTTCATTGCCAGCGGTTCGGCCACGTCATGGATGGTTGACAATCTGATTGAAAACCAAGGAGGATTACATGCACGTATTACAAGCAGCATTTATGTCAGACCTTTCACCTTGCATGAGACAGAAGAGTATCTTCAAAGAAAACACTGCAAGTGGGACAGATACCAGACATTGCAGTGCTATATGATATTTGGGGGTATTCCATTCTATTTAAGCCTCATCAATGCAAAAGAGAGTCTTGTGCAGAATGTAGACCGACTGTTTTTTGCCCAAGGCGGCATCATGCGAAACGAATTTGACGAATTATACAATGCTTTGTTTTCGAATGCCGATTTGTACATAAGCGTTGTTAAGACATTGGCCGCCCATCATGACGGTATGTCTCGTAATGAGATATCCAAAGCTACAGGGATGACAGGAGGAACTCTTACCCGTGTGCTGACAAATCTTGAACGTTGTGATTTCATCTCACGGAGTCAGAATTTTGGACATAAGACCAAAGATACAATCTATCGTTTAGTTGATTTCTACACCCTTTTCTATTACAAGTTCATCATGCAGGATATTTCAGGTGATGAACATTGGTGGAGCCATAACTTTGAGTCGCGCCAAGTATCAACATGGCAAGGGCTTACGTTTGAAATAATATGTCTTATGCACACAGACTGTATTAAAAGTGCATTAGGAATTTCTGGAATGGCTACAGAAGTGTCATCATGGCGCCAGACTGCATGCGAAGGACAAAAGGGTGGTCAGATAGATTTGGTTATCAAACGTGCTGACCGCATCATTCATCTTTGTGAAATGAAATCAAGCAAATCGGAGTTTCGTATTACCGAAGCATACGAACAGTTACTAAGACAACGATTGGAGTTATTCCAAAGCACCACCAAAACTAAGTTTTCATTGGTTATCACCTTCGTTACTACCTATGGTGTTGCAGATGGTCTGCATCATAGCCTGGTGCATAGCGAAGTTACAATGGAACAGCTTTTCAAGTGACTCAATGCCATAGGCTTGAACGTTGAGGTAGGGCACATCCACCAGTCATATTTACGGTCACCATATTAGTCGTTATTTTGATTGTTAGTAAAATCAGAATTGATATCAGGGCAACTGGATGTCTTGTGATTCTCCGCCCTTTTCGCTTTGTTGCGTTCGGATAAAGGCATAGCTGTCAGAACCGCGCAGTTTCTCATAACACAATTCTCTTACCAGTTCAGGCTTTTCGAGCCAGTTGAAATCTGCAAAAACCAATAGCCGTTCCATTTTTTGCCATTGCCTTAATCTTAATTATAATATGCAAATATAGGCAATTTACTTCATTATAAGATGGGTTACGTGGGCTTTATATATATAATTAAGGCTATATCAGCTATCTGCCACAAGTTGATTAATTAAAACAGACCAAAACGGTATTACAGCAAAGCGATGTCTGCTTCGATGCTCTCTGGAGTAAAGCGGATGCCCTTCAGCGCCACCTTTTCAAACACCTTCTGCAACTTGTAGATATCGCCAAGACGAAGCTTCACGATGTTGCCAGGCATCTGTTCCACAAAGCCTGCTTTCTCAGGTACAAGTTTCTTAGCATAAGAGATGGCAGGCGAAACAAGCAGGTCGATGCCCATTTTTCCGTCATACGACAAGAACAAATCCGTGCCCTCAATCCCCTTCACGATAATGTTTATAATTACATTCTTCGTAAAGCCCAACACCTTTATAGGAACAGAGACCGACATCGTATCTCCATCCACATACCCCACATTTACAGTCTTGTGAAAATGATCAGCCACATAATCCTGCAGATCAGCATAAGTTATTGATAACTTCATATATTAATACATTGAAGGGTGAACTCGGATTTAGTTTTCGGATTTAGTCTTTTGCATAGTAGTCTCCTTCCCATACCAATTCAAAAATCTTCATTTGAATTTTATACCATACAAATGGTATGAAAACTATTAAAAGTAAAAGGAACATTGCAATCGCACACTTACTATATTGACATATGATTTCACTAATGGAACTTTGACAACAGTCAGCGAGTACCGCAATTAAATACATAAGACAAATAAGCCATATATTTCTAAGGAAATTCTCATGAGCCTCAAGTGTTGGAATATTCATTAAGAATCCATTTTTTACTACATTATAATAGGCTTCCAGATAATCATCTTTGGTTATATATTTATTTTTCAGTATGACATTTTCATGTGCTTTTTTATCATGTGCAAATTGTTAGTCAGGAAAGGTGTTAAGCATTTTATAATTGTTTGATAGAAAATACCAATGATAAAAGCTGTGACGAAAAACAATATATTCGTTTCTGCTTTTTCTCCAATCATTCCTCCTACCAGAAGCAAAAGCAATGTTCCAACAGTCAGCTTATTTAAGCTATCATAAAATGTAAAACCAGTTATTGTATTCATATTCTTTATCTGTTTTCTATTCTATATTTATTGTATTTCATAAATTCACTCTTATTTGAGTCTTTTGGAATCAAGCCTTTATTAAACCATTCCTTGTTCATCCATTTTGCTCGTTCTATTACAAAAGGATATTCTTTTTTCAGAAATTCTTTAAGCTTCTTAAGAAATAAATTAGCCCCATCAATCTCATTATCTTTATACCAAAGACACTCGTCCATTTTGTCAACCTTGGCTGGTTTTGATTTAGGATTGACCTTTATACTGCTAATTTAACTTTGATTCGTAACACTAAGCCAATAGGATATTGATTCTGCCATTGTAGTTAATATTGATTTAAGTATCTATGGTGTCCTGTTCTATATTCTCATTTCTAATACAAACATTATGTTATGCAAAATTCGATAACCAGTGAGATGACTATTAATTATAGTCTCAATCAAGCTAAAATTTAGTTGATGAAAGTATTAGTGTCTTATATTGCAATACTCTTCAGATAAGCAAGTCGCTTAGAAAATAAAGTTCTTATTTCTGAGTAGATATTAGGAACATAGAACAGGACAATCCATGAAAAAACTATCCAGTATCTGATTTATAATCAATTAAAACTGCAGACGTTCGTAAACAGATTTCTGTTCTTCATAAGCATTATTTATTGCCTCTATGCATTTCTTCTCAAAGATAGCAACATAATTCTTATAACCCTCTTCATCATGGTCTCGCTCTATTTTGCCAAGTTTTGAAGATACATCAGCCATAGACATATCAACAACCGAAGTTGTCAGTACACTTTGAATGGCAGAGTTTTTCTCTTCATCAGAAATATTTTGCAGCATTATTTCTGCCTTCAACTTACTTTTCAATTCTACCAATGAATCAGTCCAGTTATTTGTTATATGCTTAAAGATATCGGAGAGAGCCTTATAATAATGACTTGTTACTTTATAATAAGCAATATCTTGTTTTGCAATCGGTTTCTTTTTTCTATCTATTGCCCACAAACCTGCGCCACAAGCCATAGCAACTCCACCAACTGCAGAGATGCCATTCTTCTCCAAATAGAGCCCCACAGCAATGCTTAAAGCGCCACCTGCTAAGCATATCCCCGAAGCAACAGTATGCTTAGCCGGCTTTATATAATTTGTCGTTACGGCTGTCTCTGGAAATGTAACCTTCGCAGTCATCTGCTTAACATACGAAACCATCTTAGCTTGCTCGTCATTCAGAGCAGCTATATATTTTTCTTTTACGCTCATAATATTTTCTCTATTTCGTTAATACTTGCAATAGCTCTCTTATAATTCTCGAGCTGTGCTTTCTTGTCCTTTAATTCTTTTTCAAGAGAATCAAGATAATCTTTAACGGAACTCTTTGCCTTAGTGTTCAACTCGTCCTTACGCCTTGTAAAAATACTTATAACTTCATTCTTCGATTTATCAAGTTCTTTCTTTATATCCGTATTGAACTCATCAAACAGATCACGTAAACCGTTTTCAACCTTATGACGCACTTCTCTTGCTCTTGAAGATATTATATTCTTTGCGGTAGCCTCATCAACAGAACCTACGCTAAAAGACACATCACTGTCTTGTGCGATATCCATAATACGTCCAACAACATTATTTGTCAAATCCTTAATATTCATAACAGTGGAATTGCTCATTGAGGCAAGAACCTCGCCAAGAATACGTCGTATACCATCTGCATCAAACTTAGCCTCCGAATCCTTTTGCTCAGCTTCCGCAATAAGGCTTCCGATAGTATCTTTTATTGAATTCATAAGTTCACCCGACTTGCTATTCCAATCAGTTGACAATTTTTCGGCCGCAGCTTGAACCTGACTTTCTGCCTCAGAAACAAGTTTCTGCTCGTCGATTTTCTTGTAGGAGCAGGATACATCCTTATCCCTTCCCCAAAAAGTAGACTGTCGTACGAATGTGACACCCTCCTCTTTAGTGGAAACTCTAACAGAAGGTGTCTGATAACAATTCCAACACTCCTTCATTGCCTGCTCCGCCATATCATCAGCCTTGCTTGCCAAAGAGTCTATATCTTTCACAATCTTTTCAACTACCTTTTGAGTAGCATCACGAACTGATTCTATCTGAGAAATATCTTTCTTACAAAGAGCATTGTTACGCTCATTTAGATTGGCCTTGCCATCACTCAAGATTGCTTTAATTTCGCTTGTAGCATTGCCAAAATAGCTGTTTACCTTGCTTGAGATAATCTTATCACGATTCTTCACGAACTCACCATCCAGATAATCCTTTCTGATATCATCAATCTGTGAAAGCTCATTGAACGTAACCTTTATATCACTGTCAGAAGCAAAGAAACTCGGATAGAATCTCTTCATCTGTTTTACGACATGGCTCTCCATACTGTCCCAGTCTGACGGCTTTTTATTAGCGATAGAATAACCGATACCGGAACTCATCGTAAAACGAGGTTCTTCACCCCTATAGTCTGAACCAGAAAGGTTGCGTCTGAACTGAGCTTTCAACTGTCTTTGGCAATCTTCTATCGCATTACCCAAATCGTCTTCAAACTTTGAGCCAGAATCTTGTAGTACTGAGTCAAATTTACTTGCAATAAGCACTACGGTACCTATACCTTGCGAACCAATACGATTGGTTAGGAAATTAACGTCTGTACTGTCAAAAAAACGTGAAGCAAAACTCAAGAAAAACACACCGTGACACTCACGCAAGAACTCACGTGTGCGATGCTCGCGAGACACCACAGGGTCGTTTACACCTGGGGTATCCACGATTCTCATTCCTTTAAGTCGCTCATCATTCAGACGAATAGTAAGACTCTTCACTACAGATGTGAACTGTCCGTCTGCGCCGACAAAGTTTTCAAGTATATCCTGCAAATCCTTAATATCAGTAAAGTCATTCTCTTCAGAAGCTTTTCCCACCTTGCTTTTGGCAACACGAGTACATCGTGATATAAGTTCTTTTGCGGCAGACAGCTCATCTGGGATATTCGCCATCTTTGCTGCCTCTTCATCTGTCAACGCAGGATTCATCGACTTCACGTTATTTACGAAGTCGTCATATTCTTTGGCCTTGTCCTCAAACTTTTCCCATTCCTTAGCCGTGTAGTACTCAACGGAGAACACATTCTTTTCACCATATTCTAACACTGTCAAGCCGGCTGTCATTGGCGTAGATGCCCTTGGCAACACATTCTCACCTTCAAACAACAGCGAGTTGAGGAATGATGACTTACCTGCCTTCACCTGACCAACGACACCTATTTTCAATATCTCGTTGTCACGTTTCAAGCGGTCACCACCTTCCTTTATGTCGCAAACTTTCTCTTTTATCTTTGAGAAAATCTTCTTTATCTCTTCATTATCTGACGCACTTGCAATGTCAACCGCTTTGGTTAACTTTCCAAATACATCATTATAATTGTTTATATTTATAGCCATACTTATTAAAAATTAGAGATCCAATTTTCAAATCGATCATTAGCAGCCAACTTCGTCAACGATTGCGACTCCATCAACAAACCCTTATCTGCATTAATAAGAAGTTCGCATATGTCTTGACAATGATAGATAGCAGCTGTCTCCAAGGCGTTATAACCATTTTTATCCTTTAGAGAGAGGTCAACCTCATGATCAATCAAAAACCTCATCATAGCATTATTGCTATTCTTAGCCACATATGTCAATGGAGAATATCCCTGACTATTACATTTTGTCAAGTCAACTCCATTTGAGAAGCAATCAAGAAATCTGTTCATATTGTCATTGGCAATAGCAGAGAACACATCTGTTTCTTCTTCTTCTTTTATGTTCAGCAATGCACGCAAACGCTTTTCGTTCTTCTTTATTGCATTTTCACAACACGTGGTAAATACATGAACAATCTCTTGTTTCTTCTTTTGGAGAAAACTCTTATAGATAGAAATCGTCTCTTTGGAGGCAACTGTATTGTCATAATCTTCTTTTAAAGAATCTTGAACATCTTCATCAGCTGAATCATAATATTCGTAAGCTTGTCTTATGAGGTCCAAATCTTCTTTACGTGATTCTGTGTTCCAAAATTGAAATTCATCACAGTTCTCCTCAGCAGCCGTCATTATTCTATTATATTCATTTACGGCGTTATTTGATTGTCTTTGCAAATTTGAAGCATCACTAAAGAAACCAGTTTTTTCAGCCCATTGGTCTTCTCGATCCAAAGCTTTTGACCATCCCTTCATTGCTCTATTGAAAAGATCTATCAATCCATCTCTTGAAGTAAGAATTTCATCATAGGATTTAATGATTACATCTTCAACCACTGGCAAATGATCTTTTACGAATGAAAATTTCTCTTCGCTAGAAGTTTCTGATTTAGAGAAAGCATCAGCCTTTTTCTTTGCCAATTCTTTTCTATCTTTTTCCAAATCAGCAAGCGATTCATCACAGTCTTTAATCTCCTGATCAAAACAAACAGCAAGCCAATTTGTCCAATAAGAAACAGAACGAGTATTAGAGAAACCATCCTTCATTTTGTAAAGAATCGAAGCAAGGACTTTCATCACCCCACCTCGTGTAGTTGCCTTTTGCTTATTCTTCAACGAATATATGGCACTTTCTCCTATTGAAGAAAAGCCAATAATGTCTATTGGTTGTATCTTCAATCTGGATTTACATATCTTCTCTGCTGACTGCAAGATTTTAACAAGATCATTGTTAGGTTTCTTATCCATTTTATTAAATACAATAACAAAAGGATAATTACCATCATTGTAATCTATTAGCTGATTCAGCATTTCTATATCACGTTGTGAGATAGTTCCTGCTTCAGCATCTATACACCAAAACAAAGCGTCAGAATCTTGCAAAGCATCAATAGCTGTATCTATATCCTTCTTTCCATTCTCTTTATTGGCATTGTCTGAATTATTATATCCAGGAGTATCAATGAACACCAAACCCTTTAAATACTCACGTTCTTTAGAAACTGGTACATTTAGATATAGTTCGTCTAAAACGGAAGAAACATAAATCTTCGACTTGGAAGAGTGTTGAATACAATCCAACACCTCACGATTAAGTTTTACGACATGCCCTTTACAATTCTTGCCAGACACAATCAACTTTGTTATCTGATCAGAAAAAGATATATAGGTATTAATCATGGACACTGGTTCTATTCCGGTTGGAAGAACAGCACCAATTCCAGTAATATTATTAAGGAAAGAAGATTTGCCAGAACTATAACCTCCACCAACTGCGACATTTATAGCATCACTAAAACCTGAATGGTCAAGATAAACCGGCATCATCGCAAAAGGAGCAGCACAACTTTCAGTCAAATCATTTATAGAGGCATCTACAAACGGATTTTCTGCTTCTCTTGTATTAATTTTAGAATAATCCTCCTCAAGTTGACTACATTTATCACGATACGGCGTAAATTCATCTCTCACAGACAAATCCATACCAGAGGTACAGATATGCGATATCAAATCCAACACAGTCTGCGGATTCTCATATTTATTGACTTTCAAAAATGCAGACATGGGCTTTTTGCCCATGCTTGCACTTTTATTTTTTATACCATCAAATCCCATATTAGATTTGAGCTTTTAAAGCATTCAACTTCTCCACTACAGCATTTAGGGCAGCGACCTTCTGAGCCACAACCTTCTCTTCTTCCTGCTGCTGGTTCTTTATAGTATTGATGTTCTCGTTGTACTTCTGTGTTTCAGAATCAATGAGTGCAGAAACATTATTGTAAACCTCAGCACGCTGTTCCTTGATCATATCCTCAATAGGCTGACGCAATGCTTCGATAATCTTTGAAACAATCTCAGAAGTAAACTTCATCTTGATCTCCTCTATCTTCTGCTCCTTGCTCTTTCCAAAGATCATACGGATAATATCAGGAATGATATTGATGAGGATAGTAACAAGCGGACCAAGAATCTTGCTCAACATCTTAACCAATTCGCCCAAACCCTTGTAAGCAACAAGTTTCTTAGCCAACTGATCAAGTCCCTTCTTTAACAGACCTTCAAGAATGTCCTTACCAAGCATGTTGCCGATAATCTCCTCTGCTCCAGACAGCATCTTGTTGTCCTTATCGTTGATGATTGTGTCCACATTTACCATAAACTCCTGAAGGGCACCTCCTACAACGTCGGAATATTCTGTAATCTCACGTTTCAGTGAGTTAACAATAACCGGGCGTATAATGGTAAGAATCTCCTGATTCAAGGCATTACCATCTGTCTGGCCATACAAAAGAGTGGCAATATAACCAGCCTTTTCTCTCAAAGCCTCTGAGATATCATCAAGGATATCATCAGCAGAACTCTCTACAGACTGAGCAGACTCAGCCTTTCTCTTCAAGTCTTCCACAGCCTTAGCCTGTGCATTTTTTAGACTCTCTATCTTTTCAGAGAAATCAGACTTGTCAGAAAGCATGAGCTTCATCTGTAGTTGCAATTCTACAATTAATAAATCAATGAAGTTAACAACCTGTCCCTTATACTTGTTCACTATCAATTCCTCGGCATCAATAGAACTCAAAATATCAAGAACACCGTTGAAATCCTTATTTACAGCAGATGCAGAAGTCACCATGGTTGATTCACCCAACATTCTCTTAGCAACAGACTCCACATTATCCTTGACGCCCTGCACTTCTTGCTCTGGCTTCTTGTCTATTTTAGAAACAACTACAGCCAACTGAACACCATATTTCTTTATTTCCTCAATAAAGCTAAGAGTGCTCAATCGTAATGTTCCACCTTCTACTTCACTTACTAAAATGAAAAAAGTTCCATCCAGTACATAATGCAGGATGGCATTGTTATGAGCCTCTACACCAGAATCGATACCAGGCATATCAACAACAACAATATTTCTGTCATTCCATTCCTTTACGATAGGATTGTTGAGATACAACTTAACAAAATTTCTCGGTGTCAACTGTAATGACTTAAGCTGCGAAATAGGAGCTGTTTCCACCAACTTATCGTCAAGCCAAACTTCAAGCTTTTCATTTGAAGAAAAATACAACTCATAAGACACAGCGGTCTCTGGCAGTATATTAGTAGGAAGGATATCAATTCCCAACATACTATTTATCAACGAACTTTTACCTGCATTGAAGTCTCCCACGAAAGGAACTTTTATGAAAGAATCCTTTTCGAGAGAACTAATCAAAGCTTCCTTATCTGACTCAGCCTTCTTTAAAGACTCTGGATTGTTAAAATTCTCTTTAGCTACAGTGAATGCTTGATTAACTAAAGAAACGTACTGATTGATTTTTTCCATTGTATATAGTTTTTAGTCCAACTTCTTAAATTCAAAATCATTTTGGTTGCAGCATGCTTTTTTGTAGTCGAAGGCGTAGATGCGCATGTAGACTTCTTGAAGCTCTTTGGCGCCGTTGTAGAATGGGGTGGTGGTGTGCTGATGAGTGGTTACCGTCACTACCATATCGGGGGTTAGTACGGTGCCGTTGGAACGCTTGATGCGCTTCGGCCTTACTTGAAAAACTTTACTCATAGGCTGTAAGTTTTAAGTTGTTTGACGTATCGATGTTGTGGGACAAGGTACGATTATTATATACTGTATGCAAAGATAATCAGATGCCTTGACCCGTACAAGTTCATAATGGTTCATAGAGGGAAAGAAAGGCGTAGACTCCTTCTCTCGATATTCCCTTGTAAGTTAGGCTCTGGTAAAACCCGTAGAAAAGAGGATATGAAAGAGGAGCCTACACCATATCATGGTGCAGACTCGCTCAAACAAATTCCAGTTCTTTTCTACTTCAGTTCAAATTTACCAGATTTCAACTTACAGAACCGTCACGGTGCACACAAGTTATATTGGTACACCCTTATTTGCTTGCTCGCGTCCACAAGATTTCTTGCGTCATTTCCGGGGCTGCCAGCTTCAGGATTTTGTGCCTAACGCTGTTGCTGCCCTTCCATTTGCAAATGTAGTAAAAGTTTCGGATAATCCTCATCTTTCCATTGAAAAATCTTGGTAGGCTCCTCTTTTTCTGGTTTCCGGTACTCTTGTCGCTGCGTGATGAGTCTCATTTTGTCACTGATGTAGTCGAAGCCATTGACTATCGTATTGGCAGGGGAGGGGATGTGGGCTATGATGCCGGCAACGGTCTTGTGGTAGTGGGAGTACATGATGTCGGCTCGTGGCCATCCTTTGTCATGTCCGATTTCGAAGTAGCATACGTTTGTGATTGCTGTCATGATAAAGAGGCAAAGGAATTTTATCACTTTTATGAGTATCTTGCGTAATATGGGTTTTATTGTCATGGTGGTGCTGTTTGGTGTCGCGACGGCAAAGGTATAGGTTGTGGGTGCCAAAAGATGACATAGCTGGAGGAAAAGTTGCCAATAACGCTGATTTTTAGAAAAACCAAGAATTTTCAAAAAATTGTCAGATTGTCTGGTTTTTCGTTGTAATATCCTGACAAACAGATAGTTGACTGTTTTGCGATTGTCAGGCAATTGTCTGGATGGTTGGCTGATGAAAAGAGAATTGTCAGATGTGAGGGATTATCAGATGAAAGGAATTGTCGGATGTGAGGAATTCAGACGACAGGAATTGTATGCGTTGGTAGAATCCTGAAACCAGGAATATTGGTATTACTAAAAACAAGTAAAAGACGCCTTATAACAGGCTAAAGCAGCAAGCAGTTGTAAAATATTACATTGAACTGCCTAATGACCCTTTGGATTAACTTATTGGGCAGACGTCTGACAGCAAATCTGCCCATCCGGGGTAAGCAGCGTGCCCACTTTGGGCAAGCACGTTGCCCAACACGGGCAAGCACGTTGCCCCACTTGGGCATGTTTGCTGCACGGATGTTGCCCATTTGTCCCCGATATGGCAAACTCCGTTTGGGCTTAAGCAGAATCCTGCTTGTCCACTTGTTTGAGACGAACCAAGACCATCTGTCCCTCCCCTTCGGGGGAGGTTAGGTGGGGGCTGATGACAATTGGCAGAGTAACTTGTTCCTTCCCTTGGGGAAGGTCAGGATGGGTTATCCTTCGGGGGAGGTTAGGTGGGGGCTGATGTCGATATGCAGAGTAACAACACCGATACCGCCAGGAAAGGAAGTGCTCCAGCACTTGCAAATCCAACTAAATCCATAACCAAAATCCAAGAATCATTAGCTCAATATTTCAAAAAATGAATCCGTGTAAAGACTGATCCGTGTAAAGTCAGTGCTATCCGTGTTCCTTTTTTTGATTTGTGTCCCTGCCGAAGGCTGGGGGCACAACGGCAACACGGGAAATTATATCTGTGATAATATAGTGTCCATGCGCCTTTGGCGATGGACAAAAAATTTAAACGGATTTCACTCTACTTTGTCAAAGACTTCTTTAGCCAATCACTTCAGTCAATCACTTCAGCCCCCTCTCGTTCTCCCCCGAAGGGGAGATGCGGATTACTCTGGTTCTGTGAAAGACTGGTTGATGCAGATTACTCTGGTTCTGTGAAAGACTGGTTGATGCAGATTACTCTGGTTAATGACAAATCGATGAAAATCAGTCTTCTGTGAGAAACACGGAATGACAATATCAGTGAGTGTATAGTGCTCGTCGACCTGCGGTGATGGATACCGTTTAAAATATCAAGGATAGCCGAGAATCACGGATAAGTCAGCACTCCTTAAAAGTCAAATTCCATTCAAGCCCTAATGATTGATAGGGGTTAAAAAGAATTAAGATGGAGAGGAAATGTGGGTGGGAGAGGCTCTCTTTATAAATTATTGGGTATATTTGCAGTTCGTATTGTGGCGGACGGTGAGTGGCGACACGAGTCCGGGCGCTGCTGACGGAAAGACATAACGATATTCAAACTATATAATGAGCGACAGCGAGAATATAAAGCAGGAGAACAAGAGCGGGGGAATGGTGCTGCGCACCGAAGGCCTCGTGAAGCAGTATGGCAAGCGCACGGTGGTCAACGACGTGTCGATAAGCGTGAAGCAGGGCGAAATCGTGGGACTGCTCGGTCCGAACGGTGCCGGCAAGACCACCTCATTCTATATGACCACCGGACTCATTGTGCCCAATGCCGGTCATATCTATCTCGACGACAAGGACATCACCACCTATCCCGTGTATAAAAGAGCACGTGCCGGTGTGGGCTATCTGCCCCAGGAGGCGAGCGTGTTCAGGAAACTCAGTGTGGAAGACAATATCATGGCGGTGCTCGAGATGACCGACCTTACCCGCAAGGAGCAGCTCGCCAAACTGGAGACGCTGATAGACGAGTTCGACCTGCATAAGGTGCGCAAGAACCTCGGCGACCGTCTTTCGGGAGGAGAGCGCCGCCGCACGGAGATAGCCCGCTGTCTTGCTATCGACCCTAAGTTCATCATGCTCGACGAGCCGTTTGCCGGCGTCGACCCGATCGCCGTGGAAGACATCCAGCATGTGGTGTGGCAGTTGAAATACCGCAACATCGGTATTCTCATCACCGACCACAACGTGCAGGAGACGCTCACCATCACCGACCGTGCCTATCTGCTCTTCGAGGGCAGGATCCTCTTCAAGGGCAGTCCGGAGGAACTTGCCGCCAACGACATCGTTAGGGAGAAATATCTCGGTGTGGATTTCGAACTTCGTCAGAAGAACTTCCAGGAGGTGGACGAGAGGAAGAGAGCGAGAAGGGAGTAAGTCCTGTGTTTGTTAAAAATTCCAAAACTTTAGGTCTTTACACCTTTTATAATTAATTTTGCAAGCCATTAGTGTGCGTGCCCCTCTTGTATCGACAGGTTGTGGGCCATACATTATTATATATATGGAATCCATAAACCCATCCTGACCTGGACCCATCCTAACCTGGACCCATCCTAACCTGGACCCATCCTAACCTTCCCAAAGGGAAGGAACTGGTGCCGGGTGAATGGAAGAGACCCATCCTAACCTTCCCAAAGGGAAGGAACTGGATACCGGGCGAATGGACGAGAAACCCATCCTAACCTTCATAAGGGACTGGTGCCGGACGAAAGGGACGAGGGCGAATGGGGCGAGGGCAATGAGAGGCTGCTGACTGGCGGCAGGTCTTGGTGACCTTCGGTGTATAAAGCGATAGAGACAGAGAAAAATAATAATCATATAAAATACGAATAACGAAAAATGAAGATTTCTTTTGAGAATCCAGATAAGGTGAACGGACTGTTGACCTTGACAGTGGAGACTGCAGATTTCCAGGACAGAGTTGAGAAGACACTGAAAGACCTTCGCAAGAAGGCTCAGCTGCCAGGTTTCCGTCCGGGACAGGTGCCAATGGGCATGATAAAGAGACAGTACGGCGAGGGCGTTAAGGCTGAGGAGATCAACAAGATCATCGGCGAGGAGCTCTATAAGTATGTTAACGAGAACAAGATCAAGATGCTCGGCGAGCCAATGGCAAACGAGGGTCAGGAGCCTGTAGACCTGGAGAAGGACGCTCCATACGTGTTCAAGTTTGATATCGCCGTGGCTCCAGAGTTCAAGGTGGAGCTCACCGACAAGGATACTCTCGACTACTACACAATCAAGGTTGACGACGACCTCGTGAACCGTCAGATCGATATGTTCGCTTCTCGTGCCGGCCACTACGACAAGGCAGAGGAGTATCAGGCAAACGATATGCTCAAGGGCGACATCCGCGAGCTCGACGAGAACGGCAACACCAAGGAAGGCGGCATCACCGTAGAGGGCGCTGTCCTCATGCCGGATTATATCAAGGTGGAAGACCAGAAGAAGCTCTTCGAGGGCTGCAAGCTCGGCGACATCATCACCTTCAACCCTAAGAAGGCATACCCGGAGAGCGACGTTGAGGTTTCTTCACTGCTCAAGATGAAGAAGGAAGAGGTGGCAGACCTCACATCAGACTTCAGCTTCCAGGTGACAGAGATTTCCCGCTTCGTAAAGGCAGAGGTGAACCAGGAGCTCTTCGACACCGTTTACGGCAAGGATGAGGTGAAGGACGAGAAGGCATTCCGCGAGAAGATCGCAGAGGGTCTGAAGGAGCAGCTCGCCAACGACGGCGACTTCAAGTTCCTCGTTGACCTGCGCAAGTATCTCGAGGAGAAGGTGGGCAAGCTGGAGTATCCGGACGCACTGCTCAAGCGCTTCATGCTCGCCCAGAACAAGGACAAGGGCGAGAAGTTCGTTGAGGACAACTACGAGCAGAGCATCAAGGAGCTGACATGGCACCTGGTTCGCGAGCAGCTCGTTGAGGCAAACGGCATCAAGATCGACGACGCCGACCTGAAGGAGACAGCCAAGGAGGCAGCCCGCGCTCAGTTTGCTCAGTATGGCATGACAAACGTTCCTGAGGAGTATCTCGAGAACTATGCCAACGATATGCTGAAGAAGAAGGAGTTCGTTGACTCACTCGTTGACCGCAGCATCGACCGCAAGCTCGTTGCAACACTCAAGAATGTAGTGAAGCTCACTCCGAAGGAGGCAACTCTCGACGAGTTCAACGAGATGATGAAGGGCGAATAATAGATTTTGATTAAAAAAATCTCTGATATATATTAGAGGTTATCTACTTTTTTATTATCTTTGTATAAGAAAAGGTGGATAACCTCTTTTTTTTATATCAGAACACATAAGAAATATATGAATAACGATTTTAGAAAATACGCTACCGGGCACCTCGGAATGAGTGGTATGGTGCTCGACGATGTGATGAAGACACAGGCTCAATACATGAACCCCTACATTCTGGAGGAGCGCCAGCTCAACGTTACCCAGATGGACGTTTTCTCACGCCTCATGATGGATCGCATCATCTTCCTCGGCACTGAGGTGAACGACTACACCGCCAACACACTGCAGGCACAGCTCCTGTATCTTGATTCAGTAGACTCAGGCAAGGACATCTCAATCTATATCAACAGTCCCGGCGGAAGCGTGACGGCAGGTCTCGGCATCTACGACACCATGCAGTTCATCTCCAGCGATGTTGCCACCATCTGCACCGGTATGGCAGCGTCGATGGCGGCAGTGCTCCTCGTTTCGGGAACCGAAGGCAAGCGTTCCGCTCTGCCCCACAGCCGCGTGATGATTCACCAGCCGCTGGGCGGAGTGCAGGGACAGGCATCCGACATTGAGATTGAGGCAAAGGAAATCATGAAGTTCAAGAAAGAACTCTACACTATAATCGCCAACCATTCACACACACCATACGACAAGGTGTGGAACGACTCCGACCGCAACTACTGGATGACGGCAGAAGAGGCCCGTGAATATGGAATGATTGACACGGTGCTTACAAGAAAATAATAAGGTAGGGAGAAGATATGGCTGAAAGAAAAAAGAAGGTGTGTTCCTTCTGCGGCAGAGGGGAGCACGATGTGAAGCTCCTTATCTCGGGTATGAACGGCTACATCTGCGACCATTGCGTGGCACAGGCATTCGACATTCTCAAGGCGAACCATCTGCTGGACGACGACGGCGAGGATAAGCACGATTTCAGTTCCTGGGATTCCGTGGAAGTTCCAAAGCCCCATGAGATAAAAGACTACCTCGACCAGTATGTCATCGGACAGGACGAGGCGAAGCGCTATCTCTCCGTGGCGGTATACAACCACTATAAGCGAATCAAGCAGGCACCCACCGACGACGGCGTGGAGATAGAGAAGAGCAACATCATCATGGTGGGAAGCACCGGTACCGGAAAGACCCTTCTTGCCCGCACCATAGCCAAGCTGCTCGATGTGCCGTTCACCATCGTCGATGCCACGGTGTTCACCGAGGCAGGCTATGTGGGCGAAGACGTGGAGAGCATCCTCAGCCGACTGCTGCAGGTGGCTGACTACAACGTGGAGCTGGCAGAGCGTGGCATCGTGTTCATCGACGAAGTGGACAAGATAGCCCGCAAGAGCGACAACCCTTCGATTACCCGCGACGTCAGCGGCGAGGGAGTGCAGCAGAGTCTGCTGAAGCTCCTCGAGGGTTCGATGGTCAACGTTCCGCCAAAGGGAGGCCGCAAGCATCCCGACCAGGACTATGTGCATATCGACACGAAGAACATCCTCTTCATCTGTGGCGGTGCGTTCGACGGCATAGAGCGCAAGATAGCCCAGCGACTGAACACACACGTGGTGGGATACAACTCCGTGCAGAACGTGAAGAAGATAGACAAGAAGGACATGATGAAGTATATCCTTCCGCAAGACCTCAAGTCGTTCGGACTGATACCAGAGATCATCGGCCGTCTGCCGGTGCTCACATATCTCAACCCTCTCGACAAGGAAGCCCTGCGCTCCATTCTCGTGGAGCCGAAGAACTCCATCGTGAAGCAATACCAGAAGCTCTTCGAGATAGACGGCATAAAGCTGGAATTCGAAGACGGCGTGTTCGACTTTATCGTTGACAAGGCAATGGAATACAAACTCGGTGCACGCGGACTCCGTTCTATTGTGGAGAGCGTGATGATGGATGCCATGTTCGACGTGCCGTCGGAGAACGTGAAGGAATTCACGGTCACTCTCGACTACGCCAAGTCACAGCTCGACAAGGCGCATCTGCAGAAACTCGAGACAGACTAAAGGAACTATTCATAAAACACACGATGCCAACGGCAGGTGCGGACCACGGATGTCTGCATGCTGCCGCCGGCATTGGAATGAGACATAATAAGGAAACAGCTTGTTATATGACTAATGATGTTAATCTTACTGAAAAACTGAAGCACTATTTCGGTTTCAACAGCTTCAAGGGAGAACAGGAGGAGATAATCCGCAACCTGCTCACCGGCAACGACACTTTCGTGCTCATGCCTACGGGAGGCGGCAAGTCGCTTTGCTACCAACTGCCCTCTCTCTTGATGGAAGGTACGGCAATTGTCGTGTCGCCGCTCATAGCGCTGATGAAAAACCAGGTGGACGTGATAAACGGCATGAGCGAAGAGACGGGAGTGGCACATTATCTGAACTCCTCTCTCAACAAGGCTGCCATCGACCAAGTGAAGAAAGACATACGATCCGGACTGACCAAGCTGCTGTATGTGGCTCCCGAGTCGCTGACCAAGGAGGAGTATGTGGAATTCCTGAAGTCGGTGAAGATTTCGTTTTATGCCATCGACGAGGCACACTGTATTTCGGAATGGGGCCACGACTTCCGTCCGGAATACCGACGCATCAGACCCATCATCGGTCAGATAGGCAATGCCCCCGTGATAGCCCTCACGGCAACGGCGACCGACAAGGTGCGCACGGACATCAAGAAGAGCCTCGGCATCACCCAGGCCAAAGAGTTCAAGAGCTCCTTCAACCGTCCGAACCTATATTATGAGGTGAGGCAGAAGACAAAGGACGTAGACCGCGACATCGTGAAGTTCATACGCCAGAACAGCGGCAAGAGCGGTATCATATACTGTCTGTCGCGCAAGAAGGTGGAAGAGCTTGCCGCCGTGCTCCAGGCGAACAATATCAAGGCGGCCGCCTATCATGCTGGATTCGACGCTGCCACACGGTCGAAGACGCAAGACGATTTCCTTATGGAGAAGATCGACGTTATCGTAGCCACCATAGCCTTCGGCATGGGAATAGACAAGCCCGACGTGCGCTTCGTGATACACTACGACATACCGAAGAGCCTCGAAGGCTACTATCAGGAGACGGGTAGGGCAGGACGCGATGGCGGAGAAGGCAAATGTATAGCATTCTATTCACGCAAGGACCTTCACAAACTGGAGAAATTCATGGAGGGCAAACCCGTGGCGGAGCAGGACATCGGCAGACAACTGCTGCAGGAGACAGCGGCGTATGCCGAATCGTCAGTATGCCGACGCAAGATGCTGCTCCACTATTTCGGTGAGGATTATCCCAAGGACAACTGCGGCAACTGCGACAACTGTCTGCATCCCAAGGTGAAGATAGATGCCACGAAAGAGACGGTGATAGTGCTCAGGGCGGTGAAGGCATTGAAGGAGGATTTCCGTTCCGACTACGTGATAGACTTCGTGAAGGGCCGCGACACCGATGACATAAAAGACCACAAGCATGACCTGCTGCCGGAGTTCGGAGAGGGCGAAGACTGCGACATAAAGATCTGGAACCCCGTAATCCGGCAGTCTATCATCGCCGGTTTCCTCAAGAAAGACGTGGAGAACTATGGAGTGCTGAAGATTACTAAGTGTGGACTCGATTTCATCAAGAACCCGTACACCTTCATGGTGGTGAAAGACGCTGAGTTCAGCGAAGACGACGACGATGAGGTGGGCGAGAGACAGACGGCGGCGCTCGACCCGGAACTCTTTGCCATGCTCCAGGACCTGAGAAAAGACACGAGCCGCAAGCTGGGCATCCCGCCATACGTGATATTCCAGGATGTTTCGCTCGAGCAGATGGCTACGGTATATCCGATATCTCTCGAAGAACTGGTGAATATCCCAGGCGTCGGTGTGGGCAAGGCACACCGCTACGGCAAGGAATTCATTGCCCTTATAAAGCGCCATTGCGAGGAGAACGACATCGAGAGACCTGAGGACTTGAGAATACGCACCGTGCCGAAGAAGTCTATGCTGAAGGTGAAGATAATACAGAGCATCGACCGCAAGATGCCGCTCGACGACATTGCAGATGCACAGAACATCGACTTCGAGGACCTTCTCACTGAGATTGAGGCAATCGTATACAGTGGAACGAAGCTCAATATCGACTACTTCCTTGAGGATGTGATGGACGATGACCATATCGACGACATATACGAATATTTCCGCGAGAGCGAGACTGACGACCTGGAAGTGGCGATGGACGAACTCGGCGAGGACTATACCGAGGATGAGGTGAGACTCGTCAGGATAAAGTTCTTCTCTGAGTTGGCGAACTAAGTGGGAGACAATCCCTACCCTGTAGGATAAACAGACGGTCAGTTCCGGACATTCACAGATGGTCAGTTCCGGACATTCACAGATGGTCAGTTCCGGACATTCACAGATGGTCAGTTCCGGACATACAGTCCCTCCCCTACGGGGGAGGTTAGGTGGGGGCTGAAGTCGGCAGTAACATCAGCATGGCGATTATGATTTGAACATCAGCCCCCTCTCGTTCTCCCCCGTAGGGGAGATGCTGGTTACCAAGCATATAGAGAAGCAGGCGAGGAGACAAATGGATGTGGAGATTGCGTTCTTTCCAGACGGCTTGTCTGCTCGTCTGTTTATAATAAACATCAGATTCTACGAGTCCGAATTAAATCCAAATCTGTCATTAGACCGTTCAAAGGTAGTATTTTATAACTGCTTGCTATCTTTTGCTTTTTATTATAAGGTATCTTTTGTCTGTTTTTAATTCGCAATAGCTCGCTATTACTCATTAAAAGCCAAACAAAATCCACTCTCCTAAAAGAGCAAAATCCAGGCAAGCCCTGACGACCTATTTGGGTTAAATATTTTTAACGCTATCAGAAAACTGGCAAAAGAGTTTATCGTATCGAAAAAAAACAGTAAATTTGCACGCAATAAATTTTTTAAATACAAATTATGTCATCATTTGTTGCAGATAGAATTGTAATGGACGGTCTCACCTTCGACGACGTCCTCCTAATCCCAGCTTATTCAGAAGTACTGCCACGCACAGTAGAGTTGAAAACCAAGTTCTCGCGTAACATCGATTTGAACATACCATTCGTTACGGCTGCCATGGACACCGTAACAGAGTCGGCAATGGCCATCGCCATCGCACGAGAGGGTGGTATCGGCGTGATCCACAAGAACATGAGCATTGAGGAACAGGCAAGACAGGTAGCAATCGTGAAGCGTGCCGAAAACGGTATGATCTACGACCCTGTGACCATCCGCCGTGGATCCACAGTCGGTGAGGCCCTCGATATGATGGCAGAATATCATATCGGTGGTATTCCGGTAGTCGATGATGACAACCATCTCGTAGGTATCGTCACAAACCGCGACCTCCGCTTCGAACTCAACCACGACCGCAAGGTTGACGAGGTGATGACATCGGAGAACCTCGTAACCACACATATCAAAACCGACCTTGCCGCTGCAGCAAACATCCTGCAGGAGAACAAGATTGAGAAGCTCCCAGTTGTGGACAGTGAAAACCACCTCGTGGGACTCATCACATACAAGGACATCACCAAGGCAAAGGACAAGCCAATGGCTTGCAAAGACGATAAGGGCCGTCTGCGCGTTGCAGCCGGCGTGGGCGTTACGGCAGACACACTCGACCGCATGCAGGCTCTCGTGAATGCCGGTGCTGATGCCATCGTCATCGATACCGCTCACGGACATTCTAAATATGTTATTGAGAAGCTCGTTGAGGCAAAGAAATCATTCCCTAATGTTGACATCGTGGTAGGCAACGTGGCTACAGGAGCCGCTGCCAAGATGCTTGTTGACAATGGTGCTGATGCCGTGAAGGTAGGTATCGGTCCTGGCTCGATCTGCACCACACGTGTCGTGGCTGGTGTCGGTATGCCTCAGCTGAGTGCCGTTTATGATGTGGCTTCAGCTCTCGAGGGAACAGGAGTGCCATTGATTGCCGACGGTGGTCTGCGCTACTCGGGCGACGTGGTGAAGGCACTTGCTGCCGGTGGATACTCAGTGATGATAGGTTCGCTCGTAGCCGGAACAGAGGAAAGCCCTGGCGACACAATCATCTTCAACGGACGTAAGTTCAAGAGCTACCGCGGAATGGGTAGTCTCGAGGCTATGGAGAACGGTTCGAAGGACCGCTACTTCCAGGCTGGTACCAAGGATGTGAAGAAACTCGTGCCGGAGGGAATCGCCGGTCGTGTGCCATACAAGGGAACACTGCAGGAGGTTATCTATCAGCTCGTTGGTGGTCTGCGCTCAGGTATGGGCTATTGCGGAGCCAACACTATCAGCGATCTCCATTCTGCCAAGTTCGTGCGTATCACAAACGCCGGAGTGCTTGAGAGTCATCCACACGACATCTCTATCACAAGCGAGGCTCCAAACTATTCACGTCCAGAATAAACATTATTATTAACTACACGACATGGCGTGAGGTCTTACCGTTTACAGTAGACCTCATGCCATAATATCTTAAAGACAATACAGAAAACAGATGAAATTCAAATCATTGTTCTGTGCCATGCTGCTTGTGAGCGGAGTGGCACACGCACAGCAAAACGACCCGACGATAATGACTATCAACGGGCAGCCGGTATCACGCTCTGAGTTTGAGTATTCATACAACAAGAACAACTCTGAGGGCGTCATCGACAAGAAAAGCGTCGCTGACTATGTGGATTTGTTTATCAACTATAAGCTGAAGGTCGCTGCGGCATACGACGCCAAGGTGGACACGCTGCGGTCTTTCAAGAAGGAGTTCCGCTCCTACCGCGACCAGCAGGTGTTGCCGTCGTTCGCCAGCGACGAGGCCGTTGAGGCTGAGGCAAAGAAGATGTATCAGGACACCAAAGACCGCATCGGTGACAAGGGACTCATTCGTCCTATGCACATCCTGCTCTATCTCCCTCAAGACGCCAAAGACCAGCAGAAGACTGAGGCTGCACAGCGTGCAGACTCCATCTATAATGTGCTCCTCTCCAAGATGCCTAAGCCTCTCGCACCGGTTGTGAAGACCGTGAAGAAGGGCAAGAAGACCATCAAGGTCACCGAGCCGGCCGTACCGGTAGGCATGGAGGAATTCGAGAAGGTGTTCGCTGATTTCGCAAGGAGATATTCTCAGGACCCGGGTTCTGCCCGCAAGGGCGGAGAACTGAACTGGCTCTCTCCTGGTCAGACACTGCCAGAGTTTGACAACGCTGCATACGGACTGAAGGTCGGCGAGATGTCGAAGCCGGTGCTCACCTCCGTGGGCTATCATATCATATATATGAAAGACCGCAAGCAGCTCGAGCCATACGACAGTCTGAGAACCAACATCATGAAGTTCCTTGAGTCGAGAAACGTCCGCATGAAGGTAGCCACCGACAGCGTGACCAACATTGTGAAGAATTCAAAGGGCGCACTGACCAGAGAGAAGGTGCTCGCCCAGCGCACAGAGGAGCTGACAGCCAAGGACAATGACCTGAAGAACCTCATCCGTGAGTATCACGACGGACTGATGCTCTTTGAGATCAGCAACCGTAACGTATGGGACAAGGCAGCCAAAGACGAGGCAGGTCTTGCCGCTTACTTCAAGAAGCACAAGAAGAACTACGCATGGTCGGAGCCTCGCTTCAAGGGTATGGCATTCCACGTGAAGAACGTAGAAGACCAGAAGGCAGTGAAGGATTGTGTTAAGGGTCTTGCCTTCAGCAAGTGGGCAGACAAGCTGCGCACCACATTCAACAACGACTCCGTTATCCGCATCCGTGTGGAGAAGGGAATCTTCAAGAAGGGCGACAATGCCTTCGTAGACAAGATGGTATTCAAGAAAGACACCACCGTGCAGTCGCTCAAGGATTATCCTATCGATGACGTGTTCGGCAAGATTCTGAAGAAGGGTCCGGAGGAGTATGAGGACGTGAAGGGCCTTGTCATCGCCGACTACCAGAACCTGCTCGAAGAGCGCTGGATAGCAGAGCTCCGCAAGAAGTATCCTGTAGTGGTAAACAAGGAGGTGCTTGAAACCGTAAACAAGCATTGATGCAGAAAATTTAACACCTGCTTCTGATGACGACGAGTCTTGAAACAGGATGCACCGAAAACGGTATGGTTGCCGATAGGGGATAAACAGCAATAACGCCGTGGCATGATTTCACATAGAAGTCGCCACGGCGTTTTTCTGTTGCAGGATGTTCGTAGATTCGCTTTCCAATCCATCCCACACCCATATCCTGCCTTCAATCATATCGCAGACGTCGAGATTATTTCATAACATGGAATAAAAAAGATTAAAAGCGGAGTGATAGATGAAATATTATATGTACCTTTGCCCAATAGTATATTTTTAACCCAAATCGGTCATTAGGGCTTACTTGTATTTAGCTCTTTAGAAGAGTGGATTTCGTTTGACTCTTGATTCGCAATGGCGAGTTGTTGTGGATTGAAAACAGATAAAGGACACTTGATAAAGACAAAAGACAGAAAGCGGTAATATAATTCTGCATTAAACGCTCTGATTGCCGTATGGGATTTAACACAAGAGTATTAGTTTTTATATTAACGACAGAAAGTAAATGAGATACGGATTAAAGAAGAAATTCCTCGCCCTTGCACTCACAGGAGTGCTGCTCGTGGCAAACGGTGCGGCAAGCCGCTATCTGGCAACCCCTGCCAACGACGATGTGACAGCCGCCGACTCGGCAAATGCCGGCAAAGCCGGTGCTGACAAGAAACACAGCGACGACAGACCCGCCAACGAACGGAGCATCATAGACCAAGTGGTGTGGGTGGTAGGCGACGAGGCAATCCTCAAGTCTGACGTCGAGGCCATGCGTCTGCAGGGCGAGATGGAAGGAATGAAGTGGAACGGCGATCCCGACTGCGTCATACCGGAACAGCTCGCAGTGCAGAAACTCTTTCTGCATCAGGCAGCCCTCGACAGTATCGAGGTGTCAGAGGCAGAGGTGACGAAAAGCGTAGACCAGCAGATAAACTACTGGATAAGCAATGCCGGCAGCCGCGAGAAACTCGAGGAGTGGAAGAAGATGACCGTGAAGCAGATGAAAGAGAGCCTGCACGACGACTTCAAGAACCACCAGCTCATTGAGCGCATGCGAAGCAAACTCGTTGAGGACATCCAGGCATCGCCTGCCGACGTGCGCCGCTATTTCGAGAATATGCCAGAAGACAGTCTGCCGCTGATTCCTACCGAGGTGGAAGTGGAGATTATCACCCAGGCACCTAAGGTTTCGCCAGACGAGATAAACAAGATAAAGAACGACCTGCGTGACTATACCGACCGTGTGACCCGTGGCGAGACATCCTTCGCCGCCCTCGCCAGACTCTATTCTGAGGACCCCGGAACGGCTCGTCAGGGAGGAGAATTCGATGACTATGTAGGCCGCGGAATGCTCGACCCGGCGTTTGCCACAGTGGCGTTCAACCTCACCGATCCTAAGAAGATATCAAAGATCGTGGAGTCGGAGTTCGGATACCATATCATCCAGCTCATCGACAAGAGAGGCGACAAAATCAAGGTACGCCACATCCTGCGCATCCCGAAGGTGAGCCAGGAGGCAATCACCCATGCCGAGAACCGTCTCGACTCCATCGCCAACGACATCCGTGCCAACAAGTTCACTTTCGAAGCAGCAGCCTCATATCTCTCTGACGACAAAGACACGAAGAACAACAACGGACTGATGGCAAACCAGTCGGAAGACGGTTACACCAGCAAGTTCCGTATGCGTGACCTGCCGAGAGAGGTGGCGGCAGTGGTAGACACCATGAAGGTGGGACAGATTTCCAAGTCATTCCAGATGGTCAACTCCAAGGGAAAGACAGTCTGCGTCATAGCCAAGCTCGTTAACCGTGTCGACGCCCATCGCGCCACCATCACCGAAGACTTCCAGGCTATGAGAGATATCGTGATGGCACGCCGCAAGGCAGACTACCTGAAGGAGTGGATACAGAAGAAGATCAAGACCACATACATCCACATCGACGAAGCATACCGCAACTGCAATTTCGAATACAAAGGTTGGGTGAAATAACGAAGCATCATCAAGATATTAGATGAATACAATAAACAAGATATCAAGATATCTGAGCGGGCATAGAATACAGTTGGCTGTTGTTCTATGCCTGTTTGGACTTTGCGTGGCACAGTCGCGAAAGGTAGCAAAAGGTCGCCATCGCCCCAAGACCGACGAGCGTGTGTATCTGAAACATGCCGACATGCTGCGCTTCAACCAATACGGCGAACATGCCGGGGCACAGATTCTCAACGGCAATGTGGCGTTTCTTCACAAAGGAGCGTTGCTCACCTGCGACAGTGCCTATTTCTATCAGGAGTCAAACTCCTTCAAAGCCTTCGGACATGTGAAGATGCGACAGGGCGACACCCTCTCGCTCACCAGCGACTATGCCTTCTACGACGGCGACAACCAGATGGCAGAGGCTCGACACAACGTGTTGCTACGCCATCGCGGAACGAAACTGTATACCGACAGTCTCAACTACGACCGTCTCTACAATATCGGATATTTCTTCGAGGGAGGAAAGATGGTGGACAGAAACAACGTGCTCGTGAGCGACTGGGGAGAATACGACACCGAGACACGCAAGGCGGTGTTCAACTACAACGTGAACCTGCGCAACCCGAAGTTCACCCTCACCACCGACACCCTGCACTACGACACCCGCACATCGCTCGCCAATATCGTGGGACCATCAGTGATACGCAGCAAGGAGAGCGTGATACACACTTCAGACGGATATTACAACACCAACACCGGGAGGGCACGGCTCTACGGCAGGTCTACCATGTCGAACAAAGGCAAGGAGATAACCGGCGACAGCCTCTTCTACGACGAGAAGCGAGGCATAAGCCAGGGCTATCGCAACGTGATATACAAAGACACGCAGAAGAAGAACGAACTCCACTGCAACTATCTGTGGTATAACGAGAAAAACGGTTTCGCCTTCGCTACGGAGAATCCCGTGATGATGGAATATTCGCAGAAGGACACACTCTTCGTGCATTCCGACACCATAAAGGTGATAACATATCATCTTAACACCGACTCCGTGTATCGCACGGCGCATTGCTACAACAAGGTGAGAGCCTTCCGCAATGATGTGCAGGCGGTGTGCGACTCCCTCGTCTACAACACCAAAGACTCCTGCATGACGATGTATCGCGACCCTATAGCATGGAGCGGCGACAGACAGTTGCTCGGCGAGGAGATACAGGTGTTCATGAAAGACTCCACCATCGACCGTGCGCATATCATCAACCAGGCTCTCACCGCCGAGCTGATGCCAGACAAGGAGCACTACCAGCAGCTGTCGTCGAAGGAGATGTTCGCTTATTTCACCAAGGGACAGATAACGCAGACCGAGGCGATAGGCAATGTCAGGTCGATATACTATCCCGTTGACGACAAAGACTCAACGCTCATGGGACTGGTGTATATCGAGACCGACACGATGAAGATGTTCATGCGCGACAGACAGTTGCAGAAGATATGGACATCGAAAACCGACGGCACGTGGTATCCCATGACGCAGATTCCGCCGGAGCGATACAGGCTCGACGGATTCACATGGTTCGACTATATCCGTCCGATAAACAAAGACGACATCTATGAATGGCGCGGAAAGAAAGACGGTACGCAGCTGAAGAACATTACCCGCCATGCTGCTCCGCTGCAGCATATCGAGGGTGGCGAACTGAAAAGCGTGGCGGCTACGGAGAACAAGCCGGAGAACTGATGTTGCTGGTGACTGTTCCCGGCAGACTGTCCGGGGGAGGGGCGATGTACAGCAGCAAAGTCTCCCGCCGGATTTAATTCAAGCAGCACCCAGACAGGGGCTGATACAGATAAAAGATTACAGATAATATATGAGCGATATAATACAACTGCTGCCCGATTCCGTGGCCAACCAGATAGCAGCCGGTGAGGTGATACAGCGCCCCGCGTCTGTCATCAAGGAACTGGTGGAGAACGCCGTTGACGCCGGAGCCAGCCGCATCGACGTGCTTGTGGTGGATGCGGGAAAGACATCCATCCAGGTGATCGACGACGGAAAGGGAATGTCTGACACCGATGCGCGTCTCGCCTTTGAGCGCCATGCCACATCGAAGATAAGACAGGCCGACGACCTCTTCTCTCTACACACCATGGGATTCCGTGGCGAGGCGCTGGCGTCAATAGCTGCCGTGGCACAGGTGGAACTGAAGACCCGTCAGAAGGGCGACGAGGTGGGCACGCTGCTGTCCATCTCAGGATGCAAGGTGCTCAACCAGGAGCCTATCGCCTGTCAGGAGGGAAGCAATTTCCTGATACAGAACCTCTTCTTCAACGTGCCGGCAAGGCGGAAGTTCCTCAAGTCGAATACCACGGAACTGAACAATATCATGGCTGCCTTCGAGCGCATCGTGCTTGTATACCCCCATATCCACTTCACGTTTACGAGCAACGGTACCGAGGTGCTGAACCTGCGTCCGCATGGCGACAGTTTCCGTCAGCGCATCATCGAAGTCTTCGGCAAGCGTCTAAACCAAAACCTGCTGCCTGTAGGCGTTGACACCACGGTGTGCCGTATCCATGGTTTTGTGGGAAAACCGGAGTCGTCGAAAAAGAAGAATGCCCATCAGTATTTCTTCGTCAACGGCAGGTATATGAAGCATCCCTATTTCAACAAGGCGGTGCTGACACCTTTCGAGAGACTCATTCCGCAAGGAGAGCAGGTGCCGTATTTCATATATTTCGATGTGCCGGCAGAAGATATCGACGTGAATATACACCCCACTAAGACAGAGATAAAATTCGAGAACGAGCAGACGATATGGCAGATATTGATGGCTGCCGTGAAGGACTCGCTGGGACGCTTCAACGATGTGCCGTCGATAGATTTCGACACCGAGGGGAAACCCGACATTCCGATGTTTCATCAGACAGGGGAAATGCAGGATTTCCAGATGCCGAAGGTGGACTACAATCCTTCGTATAATCCATTCAGCAGCAACTCCCGTCAGCCGGCAATACCCGAGAACTGGGAGCAGCTCTATGAGGGAGCCGGCGATATACAAGATGATTCTCTGCCGGGAGGTGAGACCGTATCTTTCGGTGGAACGGATGCCGGCGAGACTCAGCCGCTGTTTCATGATTTTGAATTCCAGAATGGCGGTGGCGAACTGCAAGAGGGTGGGGAAGGGCAACCGGTTTCTTCTGCCCTCAATGCCAAAATGCCGATAGAAGAGAAGTCGCCGTCGCACTATCAGTATAAGGGCCGTTATATCATGACGGCAGTGAAGTCGGGACTGATGATAATCGACCAGCACAGGGCACATATCCGAGTGCTCTATGATGGATATATGCAGCAGATAACCGACAAGGCAGGGCATTCGCAGAAGCTCCTCTTTCCGGAGATGGTGCAGTTCGGTCCGTCAGACAACGTAGTGTTCCAGAGCATACAGGAAGATATGACGCTGCTGGGCTTCGACTTCAGCGATCTTGGTGGCGGCAGCTATGCCATCGGCGGTATGCCGGCAGGACTCGAAGGCTTGAACCCTCCGGCTCTCGTCAGCGATATCGTGGCTCTTGCGGCAGAAGATACCGTGTCGGCAGCCGAAGAGATAAAGCATGCCGTAGCCCTCGGATTGGCACGCAATGCGGCGATACCATACGGACAGGTGCTCGACTCTAAGGAGATGGAGAACCTTGTGAACGAACTCTTCGCATCCACCAACGTGAACTATGCCCCCGACGGCAAGACCATTATCGCCATCCTCTCGCAGGGAGAAATCGACCATCTGTTTTAACCCAAATCGGTCATTAGGCTGATTTTGATTTAAATCCAAATCAGTTTGTATGAACTGGTTCCCAATATTGCCGGTTTATGATGATGGGTTTGTTGTATTATAAGTCATACAACCTTCAATTGACCATATAAACGAATTGCCCAAGATGAACATTTGAGTTGTCATCTTGGGCAATTTGTTTATTATGGGGTTGTCTGATTTTACATCAAGTCACAGTTCCCGGCTTGCGTGCCACCGCCTTCACCTCCTGCAAGGTCTGGTCCTTGAAGATGGAATCCTGATAGGAGGAATCAGCAGGGGCGTTTCCTTCAGAATCATTATATGACAACAGAGACGCAACCTCTGTCTTATTGTTTTTTGCATAAGTCTCAGCACCAATAACCAACAAGGCACTGAGCAATATATCTTGAATACATAAATATATCTCCTTTTATCCGAGACTTAAATCTTGGTTTGGATGTTTGTTACTTTTTTTACCCTACTACCTTTAAGCGAAGCGCAATCGCAAAGAGTTGAGAACGACACTCACGCTTGAACATGCCATCAGGGCACTTGCCCACATCGGTGTAATCTGGAAGTCGATGCCGAAGAGATGCAGGACACCTGCCGCCAGAGGGATGCAGATGAGATTGTAGATGAATGCCCAGAAGAGGTTCTGCCAAATCATGCCCACCGTCTTCCTGCTTAGCTTCACGGCATCAGGTATCGCCATCAGATCATCGTCCATCAGTGTGACCTGTGCCACATCCATCGCCACATCCGTTCCCTTGCCTATCGCCATACTGACATCGGCAAGAGCCAATGCCTGGGTGTCGTTGATGCCGTCGCCTATCATCATCACATGCTTGCCCTCCGCTTGGAGTTTCTTGACCATGGCTTGCTTGTCGTCAGACTTCACCTTGCTCTGATAATGCTTGATGCCAGCCTTGTTTGCCCAATAGCGAGCCGCCTCTTCCCGGTCACCACTCATCATATACACCTCGATGCCTTCCTCTTCCAACAGTTTCATTGCCTCGGAAGCATGAGGCTTGAGGGTTTCGCGAGACTCAAGGTCATCCAGTCCGTCCCCTTTCGTGAAGTCTATATTTTGGTTAGGAATGGTGAGCGTGCCCGTCTTGTCGATGACGAGGGCATCCACCTTACGGATATTTTCCAGGGCGGCGGCATCCTTGATGAGAATTTGCTTCTGTGCCGCCTTTCCTATTCCCACCATCAAGGCCGTAGGCGTTGCCAATCCCATGGCACAAGGACAGGCGATGACCAATACCGCCACGCCACTCATGATAGCCTGAGGCAGACAGGCATTGCCACCGATTATCCACCATGCCAAGAAAGTAATCAAGGCGATGCCTGCCACCACCGGCACAAACACCAATGCCGCCTTATCCACGATGCGCTGTACGGGAGCCTTGCTCCCCTGTGCCTCCTGCACCATCCTGATGATATGTGCCAGGGTGGTGTTCTCACCTATCTGTCTGGCTCTCATGCGGAGCTTGCCTTGGCTCGGGATCGTTCCTGACAATACCTCATCGCCCACCCGCTTTGCCACAGGGGTAGGTTCGCCTGTAATCATCGCCTCGTCCACGTATGCCGCATCAGCTGTCATAAAGCTCTCGGCTTGGGTTACCACGCCATCCACAGGAATCTTTTCCCCTGCACGCACCTCGATGACATCACCACGTTGGATAGTGGAGATTGGCACCTCCTCCAACTGCCCGTCGGCGACCAGTCGGGCGGTCTTCGGTTGCAAGCCCATCAACTGTTTGATGCTTGCCGCCGTGCCATCCTTCGCCTTCTCTTCCAGGCATCTTCCTGTCAGAACGAAGGTGATGATCATCACCGAGGCATCGAAGTAGACATGCCATTCGATGCCCCTTGCGCCCCATACCATTTCTCCGAAGAAGGTGTTGAAGGCACTGAAGAGAAAGGCGATGAGAGTGCTCAGAGCCACGAGAGAATCCATATTGGCGGTTCGATGCCTGAGTTGCTTCCATGCCGAGACATAGAACATCCGACCGCAATACAACATGTTCAAGAGGGCGAGAATCAAGGAAATCTGGTTGTTGAAAGCCGAGGCGTGGCTATCCCTCATCATGCCATTGCCCATAGAGGCGGTGTTCTCCATACCGGTCGAAACCCAGCCCATGGAGAACGCCATCACGAGAATGGCGAAGAACCAGGACAGAAGGGTCTTGCGCTTCAAGAGAGTAAATTCGCGGCGATTAATTTCCTCAGCACTACGGTCTGCCTCGATGACGAGGTCGTAGCCAGCATTGGAAATCTCACGCTTCATATCTTCGAGGGTAATCTTCTCCGGGTCATAATCGACAAGGGCGGTGCGTCCTGCCAAGGAAACGGTGGCGGAATTTACGCCCTCAAGGGAGTTGAGCTTGCGCTCCACATTGGCAGCACACACTGAGCATGCCATGCCAATCACTGGTATTGTTTTCTTCATTGTCTTTTTTCTTATTTACCTATTATAATATATGTATGCGACCCTAAGTCATTACTGATAGGGTAGGCATACGACAATCTTGGTTGCAAAAGTCAAAATAATCTTTTGCAACCTATTTGCAAATATGGAAAAATCAAATAATCAGGGTGTTGAGGAGGGCAAGATAAGCCCTTGGAGGCGAATGTGGAACGTTCTGATTCCAATATCTTGCCTTCTGAATGCTACAGATAACAGGATGAGGCAACATCTGCCAAAGAGCTGGCACGATGCCTGCAAATACTGGTGCTGCATCGAAATCCAGGTGTTGGATAGAGACCGTAGGCGACAGTTTCACCTGCTTCACATCCATGCAATGCTTCTTCACCAGTGTGCCCGGTTTGCCTAGACAATAGTCATGGTCCATGCTTCGTTTCACACAACAGTCAGCCACCGTACCCACTGTCACCTTGCCATAGCTGAGGCAGTGGGTGACGGTAGTACCCACGCTCAGGTAAACCACCATGAGCGAGAGCATCAATGCCATCAATATGTTGAGCGAACGTTTCATACCTATTTATCTATTATCCTTGGTCAAAAGGAATCGACCTGTACGGATGAAAGAAATGCTTAATTTTGCACACCTTTCTTTTCCTCCTCGAAATGGTCTGATAACTATTCACATACATCTGCCTGTCGATGTTGCTAATGTGCTGCAAATTCTGAAATAAGCATCCATAAGCAAACATATACTCAACGCTGGCAAAGGTAGTGTAAATCGAGCGAAACACAAAATAAAATCGTACTTTTCTGCTATGGAGTAAGCTAGGAGACCTTTCACGCCACCTACGAGAACGCTATGAAGGAAATCAATGTGCTGAAGAAGAAGTTTGGTTACTCCCCTCTTTTTGGCAACGAGAAGGACGACTCTTTCAAGAGCTCCATCGGGCAGATCTATCAGACCTTCGACGGTGTGGACCTCTATCCCAGTGTAGAGGAGAAGGTTGCTTCGGCTTCCTTCTCTTTTTCTCTTTAAGGCAAAAACTAAACTTTCTTTTAAAGGCACTCCTAGTTTTATAAAATTTGCGATCAGCTGCATAAAGTCTCAAATAGAATTTGCGATTAGCTGCAAAACCAGTCAGACAAAATTTGCGATTAGCTGCATTGTCGTCATTAAAATTTTGACATTTATTATGCGTAACTTTGCGCTAAAACGAAATAATATGGAGGGGCAGATCTTTAAACGGAAAATTTATGATGACATGCTCAGATGGAAGCATGACTCGGCAGGATCAACGGCACTAATGATAGAAGGTCCCCGACGGGTCGGTAAATCCACCATTGTCAGACAGTTCGCCCAACGGGAATATAAGAGCTATATCATGATTGATTTCTCAAAGGCATCTGATGAGGAGAAAGGCGTTTTCAATAATTTCTCAAACATTGACTTTTTCTTCGCTACGTTGAAACTTTCGAGGGTACGGCCCTGTACGAACGTGAGTCCGTAATCATCTTTGACGAAGTCCAGTTGTATCCCGTTGCACGGCAAGCAATCAAGCACTTGGTGGCTGATGGCAGATACGATTACATTGAGACAGGCTCGCTCATCAGCATTCACAAGAACGTGGAAAGTATAGTGATTCCGAGCGAGGAAGAACCTATCAATATGTATCCTATGGACTACGAGGAATTTAGATGGGCTATGGGAGATGTGGCTACCATGCCACTTCTTAAAGAAATGTATCAAAAAAGTCAGTCGTTGGGCGATGGTGTAAACCGAAAGCTCATGCTTGACTTCAGACTTTACATGCTTGTTGGCGGCATGCCCCAGGCTGTCAATACATACCTGCAAACCCACGATTTTTCTCAAGTGGATAAGACTAAGCGAGGTATTATACGCTTATACCTGCAGGACTTCAACAAAATTGACCCCAACGAAAGGGCAGCTACACTTTTCAACGCCATTCCTGCGCAGTTATATAAGAACTCAAGCCGCTACCAGCCCACACAGGTGTTGGAAAACACCAACAATGAACGTCTGGCACCAATATTGCATATGATGGAGGAAAGTAAGACCGTCAACATAGCATGGCATGCCGATGACCCGCATGTAGGGATGGGGCTGACAACCAACAGGGGTGCCTACAAAATGTATGTTTGTGACACAGGGTTGTTTGTAACCTTGGCCTTCTGGGAGAAGGACTTTACAGATAACATTATTTATGAGTACAAAAGGAAGATGCCATCGGTGTCTGCTTGCTGAAGCAATTTGTAGGTTGCTTCATCATCAAGTGGAATACTATCGATGTCAATAATACTTTTAACGTATTCGAGCATTTGCTCAGCCTTCTCTCTACTAATACTTTTTTTCATTTGCGTGTCCTTTCTATGATTATATACAATTTACTGAACTTAACTATAGGGCGACCAAGATATGTTGATGTGTTATATCCATTGGCTTTTGCCCAGTCGATTATTTGGTTTCGATATTCTTCAGGATAATAGATAGTAAGCATCTTCTTCTCAACCATCTCACTCCAAGAAAGAGGAATACCAATGTTGTTGATTTCATTGATATGTGCAATACCAAGAACCACAGCTGTAGGGCTTTTCGTAAAATCGCCCTTCTCTGCAGTTGGAACCACCGCAAAGGATTGCTTTACTCCATCAACAAGTGATTTGATAGCGAGCAAATCCTGAGCAAGGTCAAGTTCTGCAATGAAGTTGACCTCTGCATCAACAAGTTCGTGAAATAGGTTGCCATCCTGC
Organism: Prevotella sp. LMAG:51; assembly: GCF_008680225.1. Classification (NCBI taxonomy): domain Bacteria; kingdom Pseudomonadati; phylum Bacteroidota; class Bacteroidia; order Bacteroidales; family Prevotellaceae; genus Prevotella; species Prevotella sp. LMAG:51. The sequence goes on from NZ_NALQ01000005.1 coordinate 127,492, forward strand.
TGCCCGAGTTGTTTCAGCCCCCAATGTGTTTGGAAGCGAAGTGTCTCTACTGCACTCTTCTTTGCATGTGATTCAGCTTTCTTCTGATTCTTTTTCTTTGCCATACTTTGTATAAATATGATTATTACTATTACTTTATACGATGAGATTTCTTCAAAATCGGTCATTTTTCAGTCTTCTCTGCAAAATTTCCGCAGAACAAACGCAATTTCTTCGTGATTTTGCCGTTATTTTGATAAATTTGCAGAAATTTTTGAATCATGATCAGTAAAACTTATCTCAGATATATTTGGCTGCTTGACACTATCAAGCGATCAAAATACCCTCTCACCTTCGAGGATATTGCTAAGAGCTGGGAGGGCTCTCCATATGCCTATATGGGTGGTTTACCAATACGCACCTTCCACGAACATCGTAAAGGTATTGAAGAAATGTTTGGAGTTATCATAGAATGTGATAAATCCAAAGGTTACATATATTATATAAAGAATCCAGAAGTCCTGATCCAAAATCCTTATGCTCAACTTTTATTGCGTAAGTATAGTGTTCCCCAGGACTTCACAACTTTCAATATGATGCGTGACCGTATCTTACTCGAAGAGATACCTCATGGTACAGGTTACTTTGACTCAGTTGTAGAGTCTATGAGGACTAATACGGAACTTATAATTGACTATCAACGTTATGAAGGGCAGCGAGAAACGCTTACGATGCAGCCTTATTCTATGAAGGTGTACAACAGAAGATGGTATGTACTTGGCTATATAAAAGAAAAGGAATCCATCAGACATCTAGCATTGGAAAGATTTCTTGACCTTCATACTACAACTAACAAGTTTGAATTTCCAAAGGACTTCATCCCTAGAAAATACTATGACAATGTTGTGGGAATATATGTGAATGAAGAGCTTCCTGTCGTTAATCTGAAGATAAGGGTGTATGGTGTACAGATGGAATACATGAGAATGTTACCACTCCATAAGTCACAAAGCGAAGTAAAGTCACGCTATGGAGAGTTTGCTGAGTTCACCTACAGAGTCTGTCTGACTCCAGAATTGAAGTCAAAGATACTTGCAATGGGACCAAACGTCGAGGTGTTGGAACCATTGGAATATCGTGAAGAGATAATGTCCCAAATTAGTGCTTCTCTTGACAGATATATGAAAAAAGAGTAAGAAATCCGATGGTATTCTGCGGAGTTTACGCACACAACACCCCCAAAACGCCAGATTTTACCCTTTTTCATTCGTATTATATAATAGAGACACATAATTCCGATAGTACAATGAAGAAGAAAATTACAAACCGTGTTAGTCTGCCAGTAGAGTCACTCCTTAAGGAGGCAACCGAGCAAACTTTGCTCACAGTGGAGCAAGAAGTTGAACTCGCAAACCGAATCAAGCAAGGGGATGATGAAGCTCTAATGGATTTATATAACTGCAATCTCCGTTTCGTAGTAAGCGTAGCAAAGCAGTACCAGGACAGGGGGAAGTCGATGGAGGAACTAATTGAGGTAGGAAACAAAGGACTTGAACTTGCTTCAAAGAAGTTTGACCCACAGAGAGGTTTCAAATTCATTGCTTATGCGGTTTGGTTCATTAGGGCGAGCATCCTTGCATTCCTTGAAACTTCAAAGAACGACATGAATTTTTCAGATCTCACGAAGGAAGAGAAACGTGAACTGGTATCAAAAATATCAAACGAGCGTGATAAAGAGATACTTACTAGATGGTTTGGTCTTGTCGATTCACCAGAATCACTTGATGACATCGGAGAAAGCTTAAATCTTACGACTACACGAGTTCAGCAACTAAGAGACAGGGCTATTGCAAAGCTCAATGCTCATAAGGATAAATAAAATTACCAGGTTATGGCAATAACATTCGACATACTTAAACCTGAAGCCAAGATATTTCAGGAATTGAAGAAAAATCCATCTTGGTGGGCAAGATTCAAGAACGACTCTTCTCTGTACATCGAAATACGCAAAGACAATCAAGTCAACGTGTATTTTGAGGGTGGTAGCGTTGCTCGCATACACTATTGTAGCAAGCATAAGAAGTTACAGGTCTTTACTCATCACAAATACCTTAACCTCCCAGCTCCATCAAAGCGTAATGCTTATATTGAATGTAGTGGCATTATTGATGAACCGAAAGAGACAAATTCAGAAATCCTCGTGTGCGATAAAGTCATAGAGAGAGTAAAGACATGCTACTCTCAAAAACATGCTATCAATGGCATTGTTGATAAAGAAAAATGGTCTGAAAAGTTTATTCAGGGCACATTGATAACGCAGTCGTCGGATTTTCATCTTGATTCAGAGTTTGCTTACAATGATGCAACAGACAAGAATAGAATTGACCTTATTCGCTGTGACAATGGAGTAATTACATTTGTAGAGTTAAAGCGTATTGCTGATGGTAGAATGCTTCACAAGACAGATGAATCGCCAGAAATTGTTGATCAGATGAACAGATACAAGGATTTCATTACAAAATATTCTGTTGAACTCCTTGCCTACTACCAAAAACTCTATGATGTGAAGGCAGAATTAGGATTGCCAGTGCCACAGATTCGCCCTTCTTCTATCAATCCTGAGCCTCATTTACTTATCTTTGATAACTGGACAAAGGAAACAACTGGAAGAAAGATTCACCGTGAACGTCTCATTGACATACTGAATAGAGAGAAGATTAACTTCAGCATACAAACTGATTTATAAGCATGAACATAGTAACCACATGTATAGGTGAACTTCCCGAAGAATTGCGAGAAGCTGCCATAAACGGGCAAAGAGAACGTCGCAAAAATGGTAATATCTATTATTCGTTCCTGTCTGATGAGTGCGTAGAATCATTGAAAGACGAGGTTATGCTCACAATCTGGCCAATGGAGAACGGTTTTATCTTCACGATGGATGACCGCCATGAATTTGTCGAAGTGCCAGATTCAGAATGCCCATTATCGGCAGAAAGGGCTAAATGGTATCTGGAGCACATGCAACCTTGGACAAAAGAGGTAGAAGACATGTGGTTTGAGACAGTAGCTGACTAAATAACAATTCGCAACATGAATATAAAAGTACATAGAGGACTTGACCAGATTGGAGGTTGCATCACAGAGATTTCCACAGAAACTTCTCGTGTGTTTATAGACTTCGGCCAGAACTTGCCAGGTAATGGTGAGCCAACAACTCCCGAAGAGGACGAAGTGTTGGTAACGCAGATATTTGCTCAGAACAAGAAGCAGCATGAAGCCGTATTCTACACCCATGGTCATGAGGATCATGTCGGATTGTTTGAATACATTCCTGAAGATGTTCCTCAGTATATGAGTGAAGGAACCAAGGGACTGCTGGAGATAAAGTACGACGTTCTTTACGAGGGCGCAGACCTTAAAGTCAATGAACTCCTCAAAAATGAATGTGATTCACAAGAGTATAGCGATGCTTTGAATAGGCTCATATCTGCTGATAACAAATGTAAGTTGCTCAACAAGATTGAGGTATGGCAGCGTTCAACGCCACGTAAAGTTCCAGAAAGCATTTGCATTGGCGACATCATGGTTACACCTTTCTTCAACTGCCATAGCATCTATGACTCTCACATGTTCCTCATTGAAGCTGATGGCAAGCGTATCTGGCACATGGGTGACTACCGCGAACATGGCTGTATGGGTAAAGGTTTGATACCAACGCTAAAGAAATATGCCACAGACATCGATGTACTTATCACTGAGGGTACGATGCTCAAACGTGAAGACAAATGCATCCATGAGCATATTGTATCGTACAAGATGCAGAATGTGATGAAAGCCTTCAAGTATGTCTTTGTCCTTGCATCTGCCACTGACATAGAAAGACTGGCAGCAATCAAACAAGCTTCTATCGATGCGGCCAAACCCCTTTGTATCTGGTCATTGTTTATGAAAAAGACAATGGCGTACTTCACAGAACGCGAAGCAAAAGCATCAAAAGGTTTGTTCTCATTCGAGCCATTGTTCTACAATGATCGACTGCTGAAAAAACTGAAGCAGACTGGTATGACAATGGTAGTAGGTACATCGCAGATGGATCGAATCAAGGGTTTACTTGATAAACTACCTCAGGAAGAAACACTTCTCATCTACTCATCATGGGATGGTTATTACAAAAATCCAGAGCAGGTCAAGGTCAATCCAACGTACAAGCAGTTCCGTGACATGTTTTACAATGTTGTGGACATTCATACCTCTGGTCATGCCGACCGCCAGACAATAGAGAAAGTAATCAAAACAGTTAATCCAAAAGAAGTTATCTGCATACATAAGGATGCAGATGCTGAATTATAAAAGATACCAAATATGGGAAAATATAATAGTAGTATTACAAGAGTTAAGCCTCTTGGTGATGCAATAAGGAGTAATCATGATTTGCTGAAAAGGATGTTATCTATTGTGGCTCCAGATATATCATCAGTCTTTGGGAATTTTGAGGAAAAGAATGTTTATTATACTGGCTGGCAAGGAGAAAAATCATTACCTGCAACTCCAGAACATTTGAAAGCCATTATAAAAAAGATAGTTAACGATGAAGAATTTAGAAAGTATGTACAAGAACGTGATAATTCCACAAAATCAAACAAAGATAAACGCCAGTTGTTATTCAATCTTGATCAAAGCATGATAGAAAAGGCTTCAACATCAAAGTTTGTCAAATGGAACACCTTTGAAGGAAGTTCCAAACCAGATATGTATATAGAGAATGATAAATTCATCATATTGATAGAAGGAAAAAGAACGGAAAGCGACACAACGGATAAGGTGTCATATTTGAAACATCGCAGCCAGATGGTAAGACATATAGAAAATGCGCTACATCATAGCAATAGCCGAAAGAAGGTTATCGCATTCTACGTTGTTAAGGAAAACTGTGGGTATGAGAATCACTGTGTAAAGGAGTATCTTGAAAAAGAAATTGATGCCGAGACAATTGAAAAAAGTCATGCTCTCAAGAAGGCTATATTAGATAGCTTTTACGGATATACAACTTGGGAAAAACTATCTGTTTCTCTTGGTATAAACTTCCCCGACATGGTAAATAAATAACCTGTTAAAAAGACATATTGAGATACAATGACAAAGAAAGACATACTAAATTATATCTACAATAGTCCTCTTGTCTGTGAGAACATGCCGGCGGAGCTTGCTGATATGCCGGAGGGCAGATTGTTAGATTTGATAAGTGGTGTCATTGACAGCAAACCAAACAAAGGCAAACACTCATACGAGATTATTGCTATTGACAGTTATAAAAAGGCAAAACAGTATGAGTGTTATGCTCCGACATGGTGCATCTTTCAGTCAGAGGAAGTTTTCTTTGAGGAAAGCCATCAGGGAACATGTCATTTCATATTCTGTAAGCGTGATGATGCAGAAGAATATGGGAAGTTAGCTTTTGGTGAAGGTTATCCTTACGACAACTATGGTATGTCATTCTTTGCAGTCTTATTGACAAAAGAAAACCGAGTTGTATCGGTAACATCCCGAAGGAATTGGGATGAAGACTATGACCATTACCTCAATAATCAGCAGCTCAAAGATGCGTTGGGCGACGCTCTTTACAAAGAAACGGTCAATGACCAATCAATCAGACTGCTTCAAATCTCTGATACTCACAATAGGCACAATGAGTTGACCAACCTTCCAGAAGTAGATCTTGTCATCCACTGTGGTGACTTCACTGAACAAGGCACAGAGGAAGAGGTTCTTGACTTCTTGAACTGGTTTATAGAATTGCCTTACAAGCACAAGATATTCGTCACCGGAAATCATGATTTGTGTCTATGGGATGCAGAAGGTATCGAAGACCTTCCCGACAACATTCACTTCCTCCAGGATAGAGGTTGTGAAATAGAGGGAATTAAATTCTTCGGGTTGGCATACAATCATTCGGAAGAACTCATTCCAGACGGAATAGACGTTCTTGTGACCCATGAGCCACCTGTAATGATCCTGGATGAATCGTCAGGTACGCATTGGGGAAATGCACCTTTGAGAAACAGAGTACTAGATGTTAAACCAAGGTATCATTTGTTTGGTCATGCCCATGATGCTTTTGGAACAGAGAAGCATGATAGCATTGTGTTTTCAAATGCAGCAATGTTAGATGACAATTACAATATACGGAATAAACCAAAAGTGTTCATTCTTGACATGTAAAATTATTGAAAGTGACTAATTTGTATGGTACAATAAAACAGCCCTGTCCTCACGGATGGGGCTGTCTCGTAATCCAAAATAACAACTGACTCAACTAATGCTTTATAGCCAACCAAACTTTACCACATAGCAAATGAGTAAAATCGTAGAGCACAAAGCTATCTCCATGATGACGATAAATAGCCAAAAGTAGATGTTAAAGGTCTTCTTGTCAACGAATATGCCTCTGTAGCTATTCATCGCATCCTCAACCTTGTTACCCAAGGCTTTAAGGCTATTATCGACCTTTGCTTCATGGTTCTTGATAAACACATTCTCATTCTCGATAAGCTTCTGGTGAGCAGCCGCCAGATAACTCTTGCTCTCGTCCGTAAAGTCAACCTTTACAGGAGTCTGATGAGCACGAGTAATGGCATTACAGATACCATCGACAGCGTTGTCTATACTATCTTTGGCTGCATTGAAAGATGCTAAAAGCACAGGAACCTCTAAACTGGCAAGTCTAACATTGTCAGCACAGGTAATCAGATTAGTCACCGCCAATCTAAGCGTTTTAAGCTGTTCGTCAAAGTTGGTAACCTCCTCCTTGACTTCCTGCTTCTGCTCGATCTTGGCAACAAGTTTTGTAATATCCTTAGCCATATCTTACAATTTTAGGTTTAACGTTTGAGTTTAACAACAGGTTTGCAGAGCCAGCTCGCTTTCTTGGCACAGCGACGAGCCCAGTCATCGTCTTTCTCGTTCTTGTCACGTCCCCAACCACTGCCAAGACTGCCACCGCCACCACATGATTCAGCAATTCGGGTTGCACCATCGACATAGCCAGCGAACAGAAGGATGGCTGTCTTGATGCAATTTTCAAGAGCCTCGGTACTATCATTGACAGGTTCAACAGCATCCTTGATGACATTGTAGATGTGGTCAGATACATAGGTCTTTTGCTCTTTGCCGTTGTTGTCCCAAAGAACGTAAGCACGTGTTTCCTTGGTGCCAGACGACTGAGTTGAAGACTGGCTTGATTCGCCTTGCACATTTGCACTTTGCTCTGGTACAACAGGTTTCGATACCGGCTTTGCCATGCCCATGCCAGTGTCGGTACTGCCAACCGTCACCTGATTAGCCTTGTGGAATTTCAACCAAGTGCCTCTCAGATTCTTCAGCATAAGGTCACGACCAACACCAAGTATAGAAGACTTGTATCGAGAGTTACCCTTCATGATGGTGTACCCATGTTTAACTCCGTCTTTGTCCTCCAGAACCTTCACGTCATAACCAAGAGCCTTGATTCTGTCAACATAGTCGTTCCAGGAGTAAGCTCGCATTTCTGAAAGCACCTTGTAACACGCATCCGTAATCTCTTTGACATTCACCTTGTGAATATCCTCTGGCAACTCCCAACCCTCTTCAACATTGATGGTGTGGGCAGCCATTGTGCAACGATTACCGATAAAACGGTTTGTCATCAGATTGCCGTCAAGGTCAATGCGATTGATCAGAATATGAAGGTGTGGGATGCCAGACTTTGAATCGTGATGCACACATGCGAATATCTGTGCTCGACTCAGATCAATGGCAGGTACCTTCTTTCCTTTCTTGCCTTGACTTAAACAGATGATGTTGTTTATCAGCCAAGAGTGGATACCAATAGCCACTGAGACGATAATAGCTGATATTCTGCAAAATCTGTTTTGCGCGCGTTTCATCTTTGATTACCATACCTCTGCTTTTCAGAATGCTTATTTGGTCATCAAATGGTTTTATCTGTTTTAGATACGCAATTTTAGCCATGTCCATAAACAAAAAGACCCACCCTGAGCGCGCTGTTCTTATGGGAAGCGGGGTGAGTATGTTGCTGTCAAGATACTACTTTTCTTTTAATCATCAAAATATTCCCATTGTTTTTTGTTTGTTTTGGAGAATACGGACTGATACTTACAACCATTACTTTTATTCCACCTAATCAAATATAAGATAAATATCGGAAGAAATCGGTAATTATACAAAGATTAACCAAAATAAAAATGGGTGTAACTCATTGATCTACACCCATTTCATTATTTATCGTTATTGATAGTTGTCAAAAATACTTGGCTCTCGCCGAGTAACCGTCGTCACTCAGCAGTGGCAAGCGAGCTTGCCACTGCCTTCGCTCCTTGGTTACTTCACCTCCTCGAAATGCAAACCGTTATTAAACAAGCCATCTGTGTGAGCGTGCTACAAATGTGCTGCAAAACTCGTGCTAACGAGAGAAAAGAAAACTTGCTTTCTTTTCCGAGTGCAGTCGAGTTTGACCTTGGTCAAATATGGAAATAAGCAACGATAAGCAAACACGCACTCAACTGCTGCAAATGTAGTGCAAATGAGCGGAATATCAAAACAAATACGAAGTTTTGTTTTGTATTCCCGAGTGCAGCCTACCTTATTAAGAGGTAGTGTTTTTACTTGTAAATACCAAATGTAGTACCTCAAAAACTACAAATGAAATACAGCAAAAAATACAAATGAATTGCCACAAAAGTTAGTTCTAAATTACCACAAAAGTTAGTAATAAAACAACGCAATTCATAGTATTAAATATCCACAAATATCAGTTTTTTGCTTGCATATATAACTGAATATCACTAACTTTGCACACATAATCAAATCACGGTTACTATATGAGTTATTCACATAGAATTGCAGACCTTCAACTGGCAGAGCGTCTTGAGGCTTTCGGGGCTGTACTAATAGAGGGCCCTAAGTGGTGCGGAAAGACAACAACTGCGGAACAAATGAGCAAAAGTGTCATTAAGATGCAGGACACGGAGATGCAGGAAGAATACGCTGCAACTGCTGCCTCGAAACCATCATTGTTGTTGATGGGTGAAACTCCTCGTCTTATAGATGAATGGCAGGATGCTCCTGTGCTTTGGGATGCCGTGCGTACTATGGTGGACAGGCGTCAGGTTCCAGGCCAATTCATTCTTACGGGGTCTACTGTTGTAGACAGAAGTAAAATACATCATTCTGGTACGGGTAGGATTTCACGAATGAAGATGTTGCCAATGAGTCTATGGGAGTCAGGAGAGTCTAACGGAAAAATTTCACTTAAAGAATTGTTTGATATTAAAGACTTAGACATAGACGGCATCACTTCAAATATGAAGATTGAAGACTTGATTTATGCTGCTTGTCGTGGTGGATGGCCTGCATTTCTAAATATGAAGAGTGACAAGGCAAAGCTACTTATTGCACGCAACTATGTTGATGCCATTTGTCGTGACGATATCTCAAGAGTGGATGGCGTACAAAGGGATGAACGGACAACTCGTGCAATATTGCGTTCGTATGCCCGTAACATCTCAACATTGGCAAAGAATACCGCTCTGTTAGCTGATGTAACAGCCTCAGGTGAAGTTTCACTTTCTATGAGTGCGTTTGAGGATTATGTAACCTCCCTAAACAAATTGTTCGTTATCGACAACATCGAAGCTTGGTGTCCTGCCGTCCGAAGCAAGACTGCAATTCGAAGTGGTATAAAACGAGCTTTTGTAGACCCGTCCATTGCAATTGCATCATTAGGACTTTCCCCAAAAGCATTGATGACGCAGCTCAAAACCTTTGGTTTCATCTTTGAGCAGATGTGTGCGAGAGACCTTCGGGCTTATACTCCAGGTTTTGGCAATCATCTGTCATACTATCGCGACCGCTACGGACTGGAAGCCGACTTGGTGCTTCATCTTGACGATGGACGCTATGCTCTGATAGAGTGCAAGCTTGGCAGCCGTGAAATAGAAGAAGGAGCCAAACATCTTTTGGAAATTAAACGACTCGTTCAAGTGCATAATGAGACAGAAAAGCAGGTGCCGTTGCGCGAACCTGACTTGATGATTGTCATGACAGGTGGCAGCATGGCCTACACACGCCCAGACGGTGTCAAAGTAATACCACTTGCTTGCTTGAAAGATTAAAAAACAGAATAGAATATGGAAACAGCATTACTGGCACTCTGCTGCTGCGCATTGTCGCTCGTCCTTGCCTTGTTTGTGAGCATATCGCCCATAACTACAAAGCAAAGATTAGGTTTATATATGTCGGTGCTGCGTTGTCATCCAGCATCTCGTCCAATATATTGTTGACCTTCTGTGTACCGATTCTGTTTTGGAAATCATAATCAAAAAACAAGAACACCTGTGAAAATAGTGTATCCAAGCGTTTGTCCTTTGGCAATATAACGCCATTATCCTCAAACGGCAATGAGCGAAACAAATCGTAACCGTTGGCTCTTAGGTTTGAGTACAATGTTGGGAGATCATGCCTGCACTTAACTACGCATAGTTCTTCATTCGGCAGGAATAGTTTTCCTATCGAATCGAAAACCGTAGGCTCGGCTTTTCCACCTTCAAATACGAACAATATCATACGCCAAACGTACCCCCTCTATACAGTTTCTCCAAGTTGTGACCAAATCGAAGCTCTTTGTCCGTAAGATTGCATACCGCACTTATATTGTTGTTCTTTAATATGAAGAAACAATCAGGGCGTAGCAAATCATTTGACAACAAAAACGTGTCATGAGTAGTCAAGAATAACTGATTGTCACTCTTGAACAATCGGCGGCAAAGGGTATATGAAAGCTCATGGTGGTAAAAAGCATCAAATGCATCAATGAAGATAAATGAAGCATTCACCATCTCTTTCAACCAGTAGTATTGCAATTCTAAATTCATTGTGCCCGTAGACGCAACTAACACAAATGGCATACGGATGCCATTGATAACCGTATAAAGCATGTTCTCGCCCTGCATGGGTTTAGCAAACACAAAATGCTGACCGCTCATTTCTTTCAGAAAATTCGAGAAATCTTCTGTAAGATTATTGTTGATGATATATTCCTCTATGTTGCTTCCTCCCTCTTTAAGTCCAATAAACTCACGATTGTCAAGGCTTCTGAAGAACAACATATTCTCAACAAAGTTTCTTAGCTTCAGCAAGGCATGCCCTTCAGGAAAAGGCACAACACTCAACAGATAATTGACAATCGAGATGTTATTTGCGCTGTTTTTCAAATTGTCAATGGCTGCATCCGTCAAAGCGAACTCTTTGTTCAAGCGCAACGTATCCGTGTCCTTATATAGGAGTTCCTTGTCATTCAAGAACAATTGCTCCTTTACGATAATCCCTTTAAGCTCCTTTGCCACCTTTGAGTAGTTATATGATATGACATCTTTACCGAAATTAAAGACATACTCAAAATCTACAGGCAGGTTGTATCCATATGCCGAAGCATAGTTCAAATAGTAATCGGGTTTCTTCCACTTATGCGACAAATGATTGGCTATATCGAAGATAGCCAACCCTAAGTTACTTTTTCCTGATCCATTTGGACCATATATGATGCCATTCTTCACAATACCGTTCTTAATGGCATCCGTATTGAAAGAATAGCTGCATGGATGCGACAAATTCCACTCTATGTTATCAGCAAATCCACGATAATTCTTAACGGCAAATCTTGTTAGCATAGCTAATATTTACTTTTTTAAATTATATACGGCAAAGTTACAAAACATTCTTTGTTCCGTAAAATATTTACGGAACAAAGTCGCTAATATGGCAAACTTTCCCATAAAATAACCTTCTTTTAATCTTTTTCGTATGCATTTTACGGAAGATTTCTATAAGCCAAAATTATTCTATGCAGATATCACGCAGCGATTGAATTTTTGTATTTGTAAAGAAGTCATGTTTTGTAATAACACAACATATATTTAATGAAGTCTTGTGCGCTACGTTCATTCTGTTCAATGATTTCTTCCTCACGGTCGGAATACAGGGCGGCATTTCATATTCATGCTGCCGAAGTTTGCGCACGTTGTCCGCATAGATGCAAGCCTCTTGGTCTATGCGCGACTTGCATTGGATAATGCCATTTATGTCACGCTTCGGCTTGTAGTTGAACGAGCCGTCAGGCAGCACACGGGCAATGGACGACATATCCCATTGTGGTGTGGAGATGGTTCGGTTTACCGATTCAACCACACGACTTGGCTTGTTGTCTCCTTTCTTATACACAGGGTACGACTCGATGAAAAGATACCACTCGTTGTCATGGTGAACGGACTTGCGCAGCTTCACGGTCACCTTGGTGTTCGATAATGCTTTCCTCACCAATGGTATAACAGTCCTCTGGTTCCATACTGTATCTTCTGGGCACAGGTTTCTCTCTTTCTGCAAGACTTTCTTTTCTGGTAAGGAACATGGTTTCCAAGGCTGAGCGTTTAATTCGGGTGAGTCGCTTGCCGACGTTGATGGCAGGAACTGTACCGTTCTTTATCAGCCGATAGAGTGTAGTACGTTCCACTCCGAACATCGCCACCGCTTCCTTCACCGACACATATTCCCTAATGTCAGGAATGTGCTGTGCCAAACGATCCAGTTTCTCGTTCTTTTCCTTTGCGTCCTTCTTTCGTTTCCAAGCCACCTTGCTGCACTTAGGCGAATAATACTGGCTGTCAAGAGTCTTGGCAAGGAACACTTCACCACAGACCTTACACTTGCGTTTGATTTCAAATCCTATTGCTGGCATGTTTTCTACTTTTAAGTATGCATTAGTATGTTTTGGTAGGAACAAGTCCCACATTATCTACTTTTTTGTTGTGTTGCAAATGTGCTGCAAATAAGAGATAAACAAACGCATAACAAAGGCATAAGAAACAAGAACCCCATAAACGCAAAAGGCGTGCAACTCATTGAGCTGCACGCTTTTGCATATTGTTTATTATGTGTTTACCTTTCGGCATTACTTCACCTTTCGAAAGTTGCAAAAATAAGCATTTCCATAAGAATAAGAACCTGATAGTCCCATAAATCAATGACCTTTAACGGCTTTTGCATAAAATCATACAAATACCGCCTTTAACCATCCTGTTATTCGAATATCGTCAGTTGTCCTGTTTCTTGCCTCCCGGCATGATGATGGTGAAACCGTTATCCTGACAGATGCCGGATGCAATGGTGTCGCCTTGAGCTTCGGCTTTCTTCAGCCATTCCTTAGCCTGCGCCTTGTCTTCTTTCACGCCATCACCGTTGAGATAGCAGATGCCGAGACTGCGTTGTGCCTGGGCAAGACCTTTTTCTGCTGCCGTGCGTATCATGCTGACGCCTTTCTCCTTGTCTTGTGCCACTCCTTCACCATTCAGATAACATCCGCCGAGCTCGTAGGTAGCCTGTATGTCGCCCTGATTTGCTGCCTGCTCATACCAGTGGGTAGCCTCTTTCATGTCTTTGCCCACTCCTATGCCTTCAACATAGCAGACGGCAAGCTGGTACTGGGAGTCAACGTTACCCTGGGTGGCAGACTTGCGGAACCAGCGTGCAGCCTCCTTGTAGTTCTGCTCCACTCCGATTCCCTTGAAATATAGAGAACCGAGTAAGAACTGAGACAGGGCGTCACCCTTGTCGGATGCCATTCTGAACCATTTCATGGCTTCGGCAGGGTCTTCGTCCACACCGTTGCCATTCATATAGCAGGTGCCCACATAGCATTGGGCTTCCACGTTGCCAGCCATAGCATCTGCCATTGCGTTTTTGAATTCCTTGGAGTTCTGTGCCGTTGCACCCATTGCCAAGGCTGCGGACAGGAGTATTGTCAAGAATGTCTTTTTCATTGTCGTCTGGATTTTTGATAGGTTTTATTACTGGCGCAAAAATAATAAAAAAACGCGTAACGGCAAAATATAGCCCTGTATTGAACCCACAAACGGTTATCAGGCGTACAATACAAAACCGCCTGATGACCGATTTGGGATAGCGATAGGCATTGGTCGAAAAAATCCCCCTGGCGTGGGGAACAAAACCCCACATTAGGGGGATGTGTTCCCCACGGCAAGGGGGAAAATACAGGTGCTATATAAGTGTCTCTATTATTTGTCTTTCTTGCCGCCGAAAAGGCTCTTCCACACCTTTACGGCACCCTCTTTCACCTTGCGTGTGATGTCGGCCTTCTTCTGGTTGATGACAAGATCGACATCCACGTCGCCACATTTGATGGAAACCACACCGCTGCGCTTCTCTTTGCCTAAGTTGTCTTCCACTTCCACGTATATCTTGTCATTGCCAGCCTTGCTTGCCTTCACCCATTTGGGTTGGTCTTCGATATACCAGTCGTCGTAGTTGCAGGTCACGGTGACAGACTGTGCTCCGCCTTCCATCCTTGACTTGAAGTCAAGGTAGTCCTCAGAGAGACTTATCTCCACGTTCTTGTGCTTGTCAACCTGTGCAACCTCTTCAACGACAGTTTTTTGGGCATCATTCTTCGTTATAGGTTTCGGTTTTGGTTTCGGCTTGTTAATCCTTTTCAAGAGATAGTTGCATGCGCCAATCTGTGCGTCGCATTTGTCCTTTCCAGCCTCGGTGGCGTAAAGTCCTTTGGCTTTTCTGAAATTTGCTATAGCCTGTGTAAGCGAAGTCTTGGTGCGTTGTTTCTTCAGTGCCATTCCCTTGCTGTAAATTCCGTCAGCAGCAGTCTGCGCATGTGCTCCGATGGCAACGAAAAGCATTGCCAGACAGATGCATAGTCTGATTATCTTTTTCATTGTATCTTATTTTGGTTTATGAAGTCATTCAATCTATTAACTCTCTCTCTGTATTTGCTCTCATATTCAGTGCCTTCCACCAACTTAATCTGTTTCGACAGTTCCTGGCAGGCGGATTTCAGTTCCTTTGCCACGTTGCCCATCTTGGTCTGCACTTCAGTAGCCTTTGCCTGCAGGTCGCTGTCGCTGCCTATCATGTCAGCCAGTTGCTTGTATGAAGTATATGCTTCCATGAGCTTCTTTTCGTAGTCGTCTTTAGACCGGTCCTGACCTTTCAGCGCCAGCATGTCGGCAGCCGTTATCTTGTCGTCGATATTCTTGGTCTTCTGCTCTGCTTTCTGCTTCTGCACCATGGCAACCTGCTGCTGCTCCACCTCCTGCTGCTTCTGGTTGGTGTGGATGGCGAATGCACCACCGATGATGAGCAATGCAGCCACGGCAGCGGCGATGATGACCATTGTCTTCTTTGAAGCTCCGCCGCCAGCCACTTCGCCGGATTCCAGGGCGACACGCATCTGGGCGCAGGTCTGGAAGCGCTGCGACTGGTTTTTCTGACATGCCGTCTCAATGATTTTCTTCAGTGTCTTGTCCTTTATCTTGCCCAGCGGCAGTTTCTCCTTCAGCTGCTTGTGCAGGATTTCGTGGCGCGCTCCCTCGAAAGGTGTGTGTCCCACGATACACTGATACAGAAGTATGCCGACGGCATAAATGTCAGTTGTCTGATTCTGGTGGCTGATGTCGCCGAGAGCCAGCTCAGGAGCGGCATATTCCGGTTTCCCCATGAACTTGCCGGCAACGGTGAGCTGCTTGTCGCTTGTCGTCAGCGTATTCATCTGCTTGGCGATACCGAAGTCGATGAGCTTGATATGTCCGTCGGTAGTCACCATGATGTTCGAAGGGTCGATGTCGCGGTGTATATATCCGGCATCATGCAGCGCCATAAGTCCCGACAACACGTTCATGACCACTACTTTGGCAAAGCGCTCCGGATCCTTCTTGTAGTCGGTGAGCAGTTTCACGGCGAACGGCACGTCCTGTCCGTTTCTGTCCTGTGTCTTGCCGTTCAGGATATCCGACAGCGACACACCGGTGAGCAGTTCGCTGACCACATGATAGTGTGTCACCACCTCGCCCACGTTGTTGCGATCGCTAATCTCTATGAATCCGAGCATCTCCACGAGGTTGTCGTTGCGCAGCTGTATCTCAGCCTCACGCCTTGCTCTCTCGTAGGCATTTGCCGGCAGGTCGTCGAACATGAATTTGATGGCTACTGGGCGTGACACTCCCGTACGCTCGTCGACGCAGACTCCCTTGAATACTTTTCCCATTCCGCCTTCACCGATAGGCGGTTCTTCAGAATTAAACTGATAACAAATGTGGTTTCGCTTTTCAGCTTCACCTTGAAGTTTTATTATTGCCATAATCCTATGTTTTGTTTCTTTATTAATGTTCTGTTGATTATCTGTTCCTGTCGTCGGCAAGGCGTTGCGTTAACCTGCCGCCGCATTTATTTCGTGTTATTCTTTATCTTCTCCAATTTCTCCTTTATCTTTTTTATTATGCCCTGGGCTTTAGGGCTCGATCCGTATGACTTGCTGCCCTTCGACACTTCAGCCATCGCGGTCTTGTTCTTCTTGGCATAGGCGAGAACACCGTTAACCTCCGGTTCCCGTTGTTTGCCGCATAGAGCCTTTAAGTTCTGAATTGCCTTTATCACCTTGTCAGCATGAAGTCCCTTCTGCTCCTTGGTCTTTTTCTCATTGCCATTGTGATATCCCAACATGTTGTCGAGTGCCGTCAGGGCCTGGTTGACAGATGTCTTGAATTTGGCAGGGTCGCCATAGGCAACGGTCTTCTTTCCCTTTCCGGCATCCTTGTTATCCTTGCTGCCGTTCTTGTCGGCAGCAGGATGCTTGCCGGAGTCGGCATTCTTGTCGACGTTAGCTTTTCTTTCTGTATCAGCCTTCTTGTCGGCATCTGCCTTCTTGTTGTCCGCTGTAGAGGCATTTCCCTTGTTGTCTCCGTCAGCGGCTTCGTCCTTCTTCTTTGTGGTGTCGTTGACATCCTTCAGGAGATTCTTGTCCGATAGGTTTTCCGTGATTTTGCCATCCGTCTGGGAAGGTGTAGCAGCCGGTCCGTTGCCGATGTGAAGAGCTTTTCCGGATTCCTGTGGCGTGTTGCCGATGCTTGCCGTGTCATTGCCGGCACTGCCGCTGTAGAGGCATATTCCGATGATGAAGGCCGCCAGGGCAGCAATGCCGCAGATTGCTGTCAGCATCATCTTATACCACTTGTCGTGGAGCTTGGAGTTGCAGTCCATCTCTATTATTGCGATGGTGTGGTTGTCGTGGTGTCCGCCCTTGGCGAATCCCAGTCTGTCCACTTCGCTCGATATGCTTCCCACCACATTTGTTGTCTGTCCCTTGGCGGCGAAGAATTTCAGCAGCTTCTTGTGCGGCATGCTTCCCCACACGCCATCAGTGCAGAGGATGAACCGGTCGCCCCTGCGATATCCCATCTCTTCGATATCAGGGTTGTGGTCGGTCTTGCTTCCGAGACTTTTGGATATCACGTTGGATTGGGGAGAGACGCGAGCCTCCTCTTCCGTCATCACCTTCTTTCTCACCAGTTCTCCCACGAGCGAATGGTCTTGCGTGCGGAAGAGCATCAGTCTGCCGTGCATCCTGTAGCAGCGGCTGTCGCCGGCGTGGCATACTATAGCAGATTCACTGTTGATGAGTATCGCCACCACTGTGGTTCCCATGCCGCGCAGCTCCTTGTTGGCTGCCATTGCGGCGTTGAGGGCATCGTTGGCTTTTGCCACGGCGATGCGCAGAGCCTGTTTGCGTGGCGTCAGCTGATTGCAGGAGTTCAGATGTCTGGCAATCTCCTGTTTGGCTATCGCAGAGGCGGTCTTGCCTCCCGGTCCGCCACCCATTCCGTCGCAGACCACGAAGAGGAAGCCAAGCGGCGTGTCTATGAATCCCAGGTCGTCTTGGTTTTCTTTTCGTCCGCCCTGCATGGAGTTGGCAGCTCCGTGTAGGCTGATTGTCTTGGAGAATATAGGGAACATCGGTTCTTTGTTTTTAGCTTTTTTCTTCGTTACTTTAGTTGTCGGAGCATTGCCCCAAAGTGGTCATCAGACCTTTTTACCTCAACGGTCATCAAACCGTTTAATGGAGAGTTCTTTTTAACCAGCATTAGCCGGATGCCGCCTTTGGGGCGACATACGGCTATAGGCACTGGTTACTGTTCGCTTCTCACTCAGTATCCATTACGGACAATAGAGTCATTTATTGCCGCCGGGATATGTCTGTTATTCAGTTTTGATAGGTATGGCTCGGTTTGAAGCGGAATAGTATATGGCGAAGACAGCATTTGCAGGAACGCTGAATGTCACTTTCTTCGTGCCGTTCATGCTTGTTTCTTCTTTCTTGGGCTGGAATGTGGAGCGTGCGAGGTCTTTGTAGGTGAAGCTGTATACATCAACCTTCTTGACGGTTTTCTTTGTCAGCGTCACCACCTGGAACATTTCGGCTTTCACGTCACCGTTGTATTCCACGTCGAATGTCGCCATGCCACTTTTAGACTTCAGTCTGACGACTTTTTCCGGTATCGAGTCGAGAACGAGGGCATCGTCCTTTTCCGTGACCTTCACGAATTCAGCCTTTTCCCTGTTTACCATCACTTCGCCCGGCTTCAGGAGGATGTCGAACAGAGGATTGTAAGCCGTGTTCTTCTCCTTGCCGATAGACTCGATGTTGCTGGTCATGATCTTCTCTTCCACACCATTCGAGTTGCGCATCTTGATGTAGTTGGCGCTTGCCGGTCCTCCGTTATACTGCTCCACGATGATTCCGCGTCTCGTGCGGTTGTTGGTCAGTGTCACCACATCGCGCAGCGGACTCTGTTCGGAGATGTCCTGGTTGGGGTTGACGGCAGAAATCTTCAGTGTCTTGATGTCGCCGAAGGGCATTGTCTCCACCGTACCGTCGCTTTTGAACACGCTTACCGTCTCGAATGATTCACCGGCATATTCACCTTCTACCGTTCTGCCCGACTTCAGCATGTAAGTGCGCTTGAGTCCCGAGAGAGCATTCTTTGCGCTGCGCACACCCTCTATGCGGTCTATCTCGTCCCATCTCAGAATATAGCTGTCGGGAGCGAGCTGCAGGAATCTTACCTTCATGCCACGTTCCAGGATGCGCACGTTGTTGAATGTCTTGCCATCCTCAGCCAGACGCTCCTCGAAGTCGAGTTCGTCCGGTTCGCTGGCTATCGAGTCGTTGACATCCACTCCGGCAGAGATGTTGCAGAGAGTGAAAGACTTGTCGTTGCCGTAGCCCATGAGCGCATCATTGTCTTTTGCCCATTGCGCCATGCCTTGTCGAGCTGGCTTTCCTTTCGTGTCACTTCCTTCACCGTGATGTCAGAAGCGCTGATGCAGATGATTGCCTCGTCGGTGCTCACCTCCATGTATCCGTCCTTTTCCTGATGGGCAATGAAGCCGCTGAGCACCGAACCGTTCTTGAGGTATATCTTCTGTGTGGATGGCGGCAGATGCGATTGTGCATATCGCCGTCATCATTATCGACATTATTATCTTCTTCATGTTTGTCATCTTTATAGTTTCCTCCTTGTTTACTCGTATCTTGTCTACTTGTCTTACTGCCAGAGCCAGTATTATACAGCCGAATTACCGTTAGGGGCCTATTTCACCACGTGAGGGTTCTCCACGAGCTCCTTCACGAATTTCGCCTTTATGCCATAGTTGAAGCCCTGGGATACCGATACTCCGGAGTTGAGCACTCCCACGAGCATTCCCTTCTTGTTGAAGATAGGAGATCCGCTGGCACCTCCGAAGGATGCGGCGTCGAATCCGAAGCTGAACTCTGTAGGCATCTGTGTGATGCTTCCGCCACGTGCCAGCACCTGTATGCCTTTTTCAGAGTCGGTCTTCTGAAGACTGATTCCGAATGGGAAACCGATGGTGTAGATGTGTGTGCCTACGGTGAGGTCGTTGTCGTTCACGTCCATAGAGTCCTTCAGGTTGATGAATGTGCTGCCGTGAGGCAGTTCACCCTTGTCGACTGTATGAGAGCCACGTCCACATTCGTGTCGTCGCCGGCAGAGAGCACTCTGCATCGGATGAGGTTCTCCACTGAGAAATACTTGGCCTGTGGGATGATGCTGATGCCATCGTTCACGCCGGTTACCTTCACCATGGTGGTGTATGCCTGCAGACCGTCGGCAGACTTCATCTGTATGTTGTTCATGAACTCTTTGTTTGTAGCCATTGCCGAGAGCTGTGTCTTTATCTTCATTTCAAGTTCGCTTACCGACGTGTCGAAGAGCCAAGGCTTCACGACATGCAGATTGGTGACGAGCTGTCCGTCCTGCGACACGAAGAATCCCGTGGCGAAACTTGTGCGGTTGAGGATGTACTCCTGTATGGCGGATATGTCCTCAGCACCCACGAAGTAGTAGTTTGCAGTGACGAGTACTACGGCCTTGTTTGCCCACGACTTGTAGTTGATGCTGTTTACTCTTCCTCGAGATGGAAGTGGCTCTGCTGATGGGAACCCATT